>CAZPZW010000136.1:0-8279 GCA_964591165.1 uncultured Thermoanaerobaculia bacterium
GTCCTCGGCGAGCGTCCGGTCGCGGGTCAGCCGGTTGAAGAGCGTCGACTTGCCGGCGTTGGTGTAGCCGGCGAGCGCCACCACCGGCACGCCGGAGCGTCCCCGGCGGTGCTCGTGGCGCATGCGGTCGATCTGCTCGAGCTCGCGCTTCAGGCGGGCGATCCGCCGGCGCAGCACCCGGCGGTCGGCCTCGAGCTGCGTCTCGCCCTCGCCGCCGCGCACCCCGATGCCGCCCACCTGGCGCGACAGGTGCTGCCACTGGCGGGTGAGCCGGGGGAGAAGGTACTGCAGGCGCGCGAGCTCGACCTGGGTGCGCGCCTCGCGGCTCTTGGCCCGCTGATCGAAGATCTCGAGGATCAGGCCGCTGCGGTCCATCACCTGGACCTTCAGCACCTCCTCGAGGTTCTTCACCTGGCCGCCCGAGAGGTCGTCGTCGAACAGCACCAGGTCGGCGCCCAGCTCAGCCACCAACTGGGCGATCGCCTCTGCCTTGCCGGCGCCGATGAACAGCCGCGGATCGGGCGACGGGCGCGCCTGGATCGCCTCCCCCACCACTTCGACCCCCGCGGTGTCGGCGAGCGCGGCGAGCTCGGTCAGGTGCTCCTCGGTCTCGAACGGCGGCTGGCCGGGACGCGCCACGCCGACCAGAAAGGCGCGCCGCCGCTTCGCGGAACGGCCGCTGGTCGTGGAGTGCGTCGGAGAGATCGATGGGGAGGAGCCGCGCATGCCGCCTTGCGACTAGGATAGCCAATCGTGAGCGAGAACGAGAATCCAGCGCCCGTGCCGGCCGGCGACCCGTCGACCGGCGACCTGCCAGTCCTCCCGCCGTCGGCTCCCGAGCCGCCCTCCTCCGACCGGCGCAGCGCCCCCTGGCAGGCCAAGGTCGTCGTGTCGATCGCGGTGGCGCTCGCGCTGGTGGCGCTCTTCTGGCCACGCTCCGAGCCCAAGCGCGACCTCACCGGAGGCATGCTCGCCGACGCCGACGGCCAGCCGCGAACGCTCGCCGGCGAGCTCGCGCCGGTGACCCTGGTCCACTTCTGGGCGAGCTGGTGCCCGCCCTGCATCGACGAGATCCCGCTGCTCACCGCCTTCGCCGGCGAGCTCCGCGACGAGCGCTTCCGCCTGCTGCTGGTCGCCGTCGCCGACGAGCGCGCCAAGGCCGAGCGCCTGTTGGGCGCGAGTCGCTTCCCGCTCTACCTCGATCCGAACTGGGAGCTGGCACACCGCTTCGCGACCGACAAGCTCCCCGAGACTCACCTGGTGGTCGGCGGCGAGATCGTCGCGAGCTTCATCGGGGCGACCGACTGGCGCGACCCGGCGGTGCGCCAGAAGGTGAGCCAGGCGCTCGCCGGCCTATAGACGCGCCGTCGCGTGCCCGCTCAGAAGTGGACCGCCACGCCGACCGAGGCCATGGTGTAGAGATTGGCGTCGTCCAGGAAGGCGTAGTGCCCGGAGATCTCGCCGATCACCGAGACGTGGCGGGTGACGTCGAAGTCGCCGGTCATGCCGAGCACCAGGCCGACGTCCTGCTCGTGGTCGTCACCACCGCTGCGCAGTTCGCCCGACAGCTTGTAGTAGCCGATCCCGAGGTAGATCCCGTAGACGTAGAAGGACTGCGGGAAGTGGTACTCCCCGGCGACGTTGACGTACTCGAGATCCGCGCTGGCGAAGCGCTCGAACCCGGTGTCCCCCTCGAGGTCGATCCGCCCCGCGCGCACCGAGACGATCGTTCGCTCGGCGGTCACCATGCCCGCGACCAGCTGCAGCGCCGGCTCCCCCAGGCCCGGCTCCGGGTCGTCGGCATCGAGCGAGCCCCCCACGCCGCCGGTCAGGCCGAGAGTGAAGGTGTAGGACTCGGACTGCTGCGCCGCGGCGGGTGCCACGGCGAGCAGGACAGCGCAGAGAGTCAGGCCGCTGGCGGTGCGCAAGCTCAAGGCGATCTCCTTTTCGACTCGGCCGCTTCGGCCGGGGGCTGAAGTATAGCGGCGCGCGAGAACGTCCTTGTTGTGGGGCGCCTGCCGGTTCTACGGAGGCGCACGGCGCCGCGTCGCCATGGACTCGCTCCTCGACCTGATCTGGCCCCGCTTCTGTCTCGCCTGCGGAGCGAGCGCCACCGAGGCCGGCGGTGCCGGGCTCGGCCTCTGTGCCCCCTGCGGCCGGCGGCTCTCGGCTGTCGATCCCGCGGCGTGCTGTCTCGGTTGCGCCCGCCCGCTCGCCGGCGGCGGCCGCTGCCTCGTCTGCCTCGCCGAGCCGCCCCCCTATGCCGAGCTGGTGGCGCTCTGGCGCTACGCGCCGCCGCTGCGCGAGGTGATCCACGCCTTCAAGTTCCGCGGCCACGACTACCTCGGCCGGCCCTTTGCCCGTCTGCTGGCGCGCCGGCTCGCACCCTCTCTCCGCACGGAGCTCGTGGTGCCGATGCCCACCCCCTGGCCGCGCCGCCTGCGGCGTGGCTTCAATCCACCCGAGGCGATCGCCCGCCCGCTCGCCCGCGAGCTCGGCCTCCCCTGCCGGCGGCTCCTCCGGCGCGCCGCCTGGAGCCCCCATCAGACCGGCCTCCGGCGGCGCGCGCGGCAGCTCGCCACCGGCTTCGCCGCGCACCGGTGCGCGGCGCTCCGCGACCGCTCGATCCTGCTCGTCGACGACCTCTTCACCACCGGCGCCACGGCCCGCGCCGCGGCCGGCGAGCTCCTGCGGGGCGGGGCGGCGCGCGTCGTGGTGGCGGTGGTCGCCTGGACGCCGTCGCGCCCGGCGGAGAGCTGAGCCGAACTGATTGACAGTGCCTTGACAGCAGGTCTATATTCGGCTCCTGATGGGTCGTGTACCCATTCTCTCGTCGGCTCGCCGCACGGTCTGGTCGACCGTCGTGGCGTCCCTCGCTCTCGCCTCGGCGGCGCTCGCCGAGCCGAGCGGCGTCTCCGGCCGCGTCGTGTTGAAGACGACCCCGGTGGCGGCCGCGCAGGTCTACGCCTACCAGCTGGTCGAGAAGACCCTGCAGAAGGTCTCGACGGACGAAGCGGGCAAGTTCCTCTTCGCCGCTCTGCCGGCCGGGGTCTACAAGCTGATCGCCCACAAGTCCGGATTCGCCCCCGCGGTGACCCTGCTGCAGCGCGACGCCGGCGACGAGGCGCAGTTCGTCGAGCTCCGCATGACCCGGGAGGAGGGCGCCGCCGAGGACTTCTGGAGCGTGCGCTCGCAGATCCCCTCCGACGTGCTGCGCGACATGGAGCAGCCCGAGGAAACCCAGGTCGTGCAGCTCGTTCCGGCCGAGGGGCACCAGGGCACGGAGATGCTCGCCGAGGTCTCCGCGAGCACCGGCGTCGCAGACATCAAGCCCGAGTCGCCGGCCCGGGTGAGCGGCGGCAAGGTCGGCGTGATGGGCCAGTTCGGCAAGGTCAAGCTCTTCCTGCGCGGCGACTATCAGACGCTCGAGTCGGAGGGCGACCCGGCCACCGAGTTCGGACTCGACGTCGCCGGCCGCACCCGTTCGGTCGCGCTCAACCTGCAGACGCCCAACCAGGGCGTCTTCGACATCTCGTCCTACGACCATCGCCTGCTCGCCGTTCAGGGAGACTGGGTGACTCCGGTCGAGGCGTCGCAGTACCGTCTCAACTGGAGTCGCGAGATCGGCACCGCCGGCCTGACCACGGTGCGCGCCTACTACTTCGAGCAGAGCGGCCTGTTCAACAAGGGGTGGGTCGACCCGATGGCGCTGCCCATCGCCTCGCGAACGGTGCACATCGAGGGGGACTACTCGCGGCCGATCTCCGATCGCGGCAGCATCCGCGCCGGCCTCCGCCTGCGCGAGCGCACGGCAGACTTCACCCCTTGGCGCGGCACCAGCCCGTACGACTCGGCCGCCACCCGCTTCCTCGACGCCTACGGCAGCGGCGACTGGGAGCTCCAACCGCGCGTCGTGGTGCAGTACGGCCTGTTCACCACGCTGCGCGACGGGACCGTGTCGCTCACCCCGCGCGGCGGCTTCATGTTCGCGCTACCCGGCGAATGGCGCGCCTCGATCGCCGCCGCGGAGCGCTTCGAGCTCTCCGACGAGACGCTGCTTCCGAACTACCTGTCGCTCTACGTCGACAGCTCGATGACCTGCGTCGAGTCCGACGCCGCCTGCTACGAGCTCTCCCTCATGCACGGCTCGGAGAGCGGAAACCAGTTCGCGGTCGGCGGCTCGCTGCGTGAAATCGACAGCACGGTGCGGGTCTTCTTCAGCCAGAACTTCTTCGAGCACACCGAGGGCCTCTTCCTGGTGCCCGGCGACCGGCTCCCCGAGCTCCATGCCTCCCTGCGCCGCCGGCTGAGCGACGGCATCGTGACGAAGTTCACCACCAGCCTGGCCGAGGGCGGCGGCGGCGAGTTCCTCACCGTCGAGCGCCAGCTCTACGACAACAGCGTCTCCTACCTCGCGACGACGCTCGACACCACGTTCGAGGCGAGCTCGACCGGCGTCTTCCTCGCGTTCCACCGTGTCGAGCAGACGCTCGATCCGGTCAACGTCTCGTGGCGCGCCCCGAAAGAGGTCAACGCCGGGCTCGAGCGGCTGGAGTTGGTCGTCAGCCAGAACCTCTCGGCGATCTGGGACTTCTCGACCGATTGGGCGGTCCGGGTCGGTATGGAGTTCGCCCGCGGCGCCTCGTTCTTCCACTCCGACGTCGACCCGGAGGCGCTACGCCGCCGGATCATGACCGGCGTCGCGGTCCGCTTCTGACCCGCCAAGCAGGTCCGCAGTCCCGGCGGGCCGCTCGCCACGCCGCCCGCTTGAAGTGCGCTGTTCCAGTGGCTCCAGAAACCGCGATCCAATTCCTTGAATGACGTCCAGTTTTCCGCTATCATCTCTTCTAAGCGGCTGTTTTCAAAGTGATTTGACGCCAGATTCAAGGATGCGAACGTGGCATGGAGTGTGCTATCGAGGGATGGTGGACGGAGTTCCCTGAAAGCATGTCTCTATCCCCAAGGCTGCGGCACCTCACGACGACCGCCGTCCTTCTGCTGACCGCTGCCCTGGCGGTTCTCGGAGCGCACGGGTTTCAGCGCAAACTGGAGTCCTTCCAGCCGCTGGGCTTCGTGGCGCGCCCCGGGGGGGACCATTGGCAGGTCGAGCGGGTCGACCCGGCAGCCCAGACCGGACTCGTCGCCGGGGACCGCATCGTCCTGGTCGACGGCGCCGAGGCGGGTCGCACGCCGGTGCTCTCCCGCGCGCTGCGCGCCGGGCCCTCGGCCGAGTTGGTGGTGCTGCGCGGCGAGCAGCTCGTCACCCTGACCTACCAAAGGCCGCCGCTCGACGTCGACTTCCCCTATCTGATCCTCGCCCTCGTCGGCTGCGGCTATCTGGCGATCGGTCTCTACACGCTCTGGCGCTCGCAGTCGGGGTTGCTCTTCTACCTCTGGTGCCTGAGCTCGGCGGTGCTCTACGTCTTCTCACCGCTCTTCCCGCCCGCGGACGGCCTCGCGCGCGCGACCTATTTCCTCGACGAAGCGGCGCGCCTGTTCCTGCCCCCGCTCACCCTCCATCTCTTCGTCTCGATCTCGCGCCGCGAGCCGCGCGACGGCCGGCGCTGGATCCCGTTCCTCTACCTGCCTGCCGCGGCGTTGCTCCTGCTGCAGGCGGACCTGGTCTGGGCCAACGGCGGCTGGCTCGCCGGCCGGCCGACCGCCGCCCTGCTCGCGCTCCTCGACCGCCTGGAGCTCGGCCTGCTCTTCGCCTTCGCCGCGCTCGCCGTCGTGGTGCTCGCGCGCCGCCTCGCAGTGCTGCGCGACTGGGAGCAGCGCCGCCAGCTCCTCTGGCTGCTGGTCGGCATGGCCGGCGGCTACCTGCCCTTCTTCCTGTTCTACGGTCTCCCGGCGCTGGTCGGCCTCCGGCTCCCCGAGACGTTCTCCACACTCGCCGTCGTCCCGCTGGCCGCGGTCCCGTTCGCCTTCGCCTGGGCGGTGCTGCGCTATCGCCTCTGGGACCTGGGCGTCATGGTGCGCAATGGGCTCTCCTACGGGCTGACGCTGCTCTTCGGCCTGACCACCTTCTCGCTGATCGACCTCGCGGTGCGTCGCGCGCTCCCGGAGAGCTTCAGCTTCACCCGCGACCTGGTCACCTTCTTCGGCGGCCTGCTGGTCGTCGGCCTCATCGTCCCCACCCATCGCGGCATCCAGGGTGCGCTCGAACGGGTCCAGTACGGCGGCGCGCTCGGGCGGCGGCGGGGCCTGCAGCGCCTTGGCCAGGAGCTGCTCCAGGAACGCGATCTCGACCGGCTGTGCACCGCGTTGATCACCGAGATCCAGCACGGCCTCGAGATCGATCGCGCCAACCTGCTGCTCCTCCAGGGACCGGCCCTGGTGCCGGTCCGCCCGCAACCCGGGCTGCCGCGCTCGGTCGCCCTCGCCGCTCTGCGCGAGGGACTCTGGGAGGGGGACTTCGAGCTGCTCTCGCCGGTCGCCCTGCCCGGCGAGCCGGCGACCGCCGAGCAGCAGGCCTATGGCGCCGGCTATCGCTACGCCTTCGCCCTGCGAGTGCGCGGTCACCGCATCGGGCTCGCGCTCACCACCCTGCGCCACGATCGTCAGCCGCTGTCGAGCGAGGACGTGGAGCTGGTCCGCGCGCTGCTCGACCAGGCGGCGCTCGCCATCGAGAACGCCCAGCTGCTCGACCAGGTCCAGCGCCAGCTCGACCAGGTGACCAGCCTGCAGCGCCACAACCAGGGGATCCTCGAATCGTCGCCCGCGGGCATCGCGCTGCTCGACGCTCAGGGCCGCGTGGCGAGCGCCAACCTCGCCTTCGCCGCGCTCGCCGGACGCGCGCGCGCCGAGCTGCTCGGCCAGGAACTGCTCGCGCTGCTCCCCCTGGGCGAGCTGCCGGAGCCCGGCGCGGCGCTGCGCCAGATCGCCATCGTCGAGCCGGAGGGCGCGGAGCGCCACCTGCAGGTGAGCGTGGCGCCACTGCAGGACGGCGCACCCGACCAACGGGTCGTCGTGCTGCAGGACGTGAGCGAGCGCATGGCGATGGAGAAGGCGCTGCGCGAGCAGGACCGGCTGGCCTCCCTGGGCGTTCTCGCGGCCGGCGTCGCGCACGAGGTGAACACGCCGCTCACCGGGATCTCGAGCTACGCGCAGATGCTGCTCGCCGACACGCCGGCCGGCGACCCGCGCCGGGAGCTGCTCGAGAAGGTCGAGCGCCAGACCTTCCGCGCCTCGCGCATCGTCAACAGCCTGCTCGATTTCGCCCGCAAACGAGACCACGAGCGGGGTCCGGTCGATCTCGCCGCGCTGATCGGCGAGACGGTCGACCTGCTGCGCGAGCGGCTCGCCGCGCGATCGATCCGGCTGGCGTGGCGACCGCCCGACGAACGCTTCGAGGTCTCGGGGTCCGAGGGTGAGCTGCAGCAGGTGCTGACCAACCTGGTGCTCAACGCGCTCGACGCCGTGGCCCCCGCCGGCGGGGAGATCCGGGTCGGCCTGACCGGCGGCGCCGAGAGCGCCGCGATCGTGGTCGAGGACAACGGGACCGGCATCCTGCCGGAGCACCTGAATCGGGTCTTCCAGCCCTTCTTCACCACCAAGACCGGAAAGGGCGGCACCGGCCTCGGTCTCGCCATCTGCCAGAGCATCGTCGAGCAACATGGGGGACGGATTCGCGTAGAGAACCTCGAGGGGGGCGGCTGCCGGTTCACGGTCGAGCTGCCGCGGTCGACCGGCACGCCTCGGACCCGCGAGACGCGATGAACATTCTCGTCGTCGACGACGAAGAGATCCTCCAGGACGTCCTCGGCCTCCTGCTGCGCAAGGAGGGGTTCCGTCCGATCGCCGCGCGGACCGGCGAAGAGGCGGTGCTGCTCGCCGAGCGCGAGTCGATCGACCTCGTCCTGCTCGATCTCATGCTGCCCGGGATGTCGGGCATGGAGGTCCTCCGCCAGATCCGCGCGCGCGACCCGGAGCAGGTGGTGATCGTGGTGACCGCCTACTCGTCGATCGAGAGTGCCATCGAAGCGATGCGCGAAGGGGCGTTCCACTACATTCCCAAGCCGTTCAAGAACGAAGAGGTGCTGCTCACCATCCGCAAGGGGCTCGAGCAGCGCCGCCTGGCGAGCGAGAACCGCGCGCTCAAGCAGGAGCTCGAGAAGCGCTACGGCCTGGACAAGATCATCGGCAAGAGCGCGGCGATGCAACAGGTCTTCGACCTCATCCGGCTGGCGGCGCCGTCGAAGAGCAACATCCTCATCCTGGGCGAGAGCGGCACCGGCAAGGAGCTGGTGGCCAAGGCGATCCACCACCACAGCCGGCGC
>CAZPZW010000137.1:0-8270 GCA_964591165.1 uncultured Thermoanaerobaculia bacterium
CGATCGTCACCCGCTCCACCTCGAAGCGCACCGTGTCGCCGCCGATCGGCAGCGCCAGCTTCAGTCGCTTCAGAATCTCCTCGTAGCAGATCGGCCAGCACAGATCCGCCCCCAACGACAGCCCGATTCGTCGCGTCACGTCGGCCATGGTCTCGCTCCCGATGCGTCGAGTCGACTACCTGGAATCCTACTCGTAAACCATCCAGAGCTGACCTGGGAAGAGAAAGGAGAGCCCCTCGCGCAGCCGGTCGCGCCAGTTCTCCCAGTTGTGCCCGTCGTGGGCTTCCGAGTAGACCACCTCCATGCCGGTCCCCTGGAGAATCGGCACCAGGGAGCGGTTCTCGTAGATCAGCGACTCGTAGATTCCGCAGGAGAGGTAGATCCGGTCCGCCACCCGTTTCGGCTCGTCGCGGAAGGCGTTCACGAACTCGACCACCGGCTCGAAGGCCGGCCCCCGGCGGCTCGGGCCGATGTCGGTGAATGCGAACGACCCCGACTGCAGGAGCAGGCGACCGAAGCGCCCGGGATAGTGGCAGGCGGCGGCGAAGGAGGCGACGCCGCCGAAGCTCGCACCCATCAGCCCGCGATAGGCGGGTCCGAGCTCGAGGGGGTAGCGCCGCTCGAGCTCCGGAAGCAGCTCCTCGGCGACGAAGCGCGAATGCCGCGGGTCGGCCGCGTAGTCGCGCAGCCGGTCGGGCGAGTCGATCAGCGCAGCGACCAGCGGGGCGACCTCCAGGCGGTGGATCAAGTTGTCGAGCACGGTGCGCAGGGCCGAGTAGCGCAGGTAGTCGCGCCCGTCGTGCACCACCAGCAGGGGATAGCGCCGGCTCCGGCGGAAGCGCGCCGGCAGATAGACCGCGACCTCCTGGGCGCGTTCGAGCGCCGTGCTGTGCAGCGCCAGACGCTCGATCTGGCCGGGACGCGCCTCGAGGTCGGTCGCGATCCACTCCGGGGTGCGATAGTCCGCCCCCTGACAGACCGAGTTCGCCCCGAAGGGATCGTGGGCGAGATGCGGGTTGAGCGGATCGCGAATCAGCTGGCTCACCCCGTTGCGCTGCACCTCGAGCTTGTACTCGACCCGCGACCGGACCGGGATCTCCTGCGAGAGGTACCAGAGATCGCTGCCCGCCAGCGGCGTGAAGGGCTGGGCGGAGGGCAGGCCGTAGATCCAGTGCTGGAGATAGACCGCGTCGGCCACGCCCCGGTAGAGGAAGGTCACCGTGCGCCCTTCTACGATCGGCACGGCTCGTCCGGCGAGGAAGGCGTCGATCTTCTTCGGTGTGAGCTCGGGCGACTCGAGCAGCTGCCGGATCGCGAGGCTCAAGCGGCCTCCAGCGGGCCGACCGACCCGTCGGGGGCGAGACGGCTCATGCCGGGCCCCGGTTCCCAGCCGGCGCCGTCGTCGATCATCCAGCCGCCGTCGCCCATCGCCACGCAGGCCGCCGGCGCGAAACGGCGCGCCAGCAGGGCGACGCGCCGGCGATCGTCGAGCGCCAGCCGGCGCCGGGCGTGCGGCAGCGGCACGACGCCGCGCGCCAACGCCAGGCCGTTCTCCAGCACCTCGGTGTTGCCGTAGCCCTGGGGCGGGAAATGGTGGAAGAGCACGACCCGCTCGGCGATCGCCATGGCGCCCGCCGACCAGGCGAAAACGGCACGCTCGCCCAGCCGGCCGGCCACGCCGAAGAGCCGCAGGCGGTTGAGCAGGATGGCAACGTGCCCGCCGGCGATCAGCAGCCCCTCCACGCCCTCGAGCGCCTGCTCGATCTGGCGCAGGTGGCGCGCCAGCGCGGGTCGCCCGGTGGGCGCCCAGCGCGCCTCGAAGCCGGCGTGCAGCGCCGCCACCCGGCGGAGATGATGCTCGTCGATCGCGCGGATCGCGGCGAGCGCGGCCTCCTTCTCGGGACCGAGGAGCGCCGGATCGCCGCGCCGCTGCTCGAGCTCGCGCAGCGCCCCCTGGGCGTAGCCCAGCCGGGTCCGGTAGAGGTCCTGCAGCTCGCGCAGCCTGGCCTGGCGCTCGCGGTAGGCGACGGCGAGCTCGGGGTCGCGCTCGAAGACGTCCTCACCGCGCGAGTAGAGCATCAGGTTCACCGTGCGGCCGCCGAGATGTTCGTGCAGCTCGAGATCCTCGGCCTCCCGCTCCTGCCAGCCGGCGGTGACCGAAGCGAGCCGCCCGCGCACCCCGGAGCGCGCTACCGCCTGGCCGAGGGTCGGTGCGAAGCGCTGCGGGCCGAGCAGGACGACGGTTGGCACGGAGCTCAATCCTACGGCTCGGCGCGAGGCGGCACCAGGGCTCAACTCCAACAAACGACTGTGCTAGATTCACCAGCAGGTCATCCAACGGAGGGTCCCCATGCTCCGCTATCTGAGAGCTCTCGTAGCCGTCGTGCTCTTTTCGTCCCCGCTGATCGCAGCCAACACCAGTACGGGTGGCGGCGAGCAGGTTCCTCCCGCAGGCCCCGTGGTCCAGGCCCCCGAGGGCTCGACGCCGGCGTTCGCCGCCGGCACCTGGAACGACAACGCGGTCCACCTACTCGACGCGAACCTGGCCGACATCTCCAGCTTCCCGGCCGGAGCAGCGCTGCCGAACGGCGTGGCCTTCGACGGCACGCTCCTCTATACCGGTCACTTCCTCTCGCAGGAGGTGATCGCATACGACCTCGCGGGTGTCGAGCAGTTCCGCTGGAGCGACGGCGGCCTCGCCGGCCTGCAGGGGCTCACCATCGTCGGCAGCGAGTTGGCCGTCATGGACGCGGGCAGCAGCCTCATCCGCTTCTACGATCCGGTGGCGGGCAACGAGATCCGCAGTTTCTCCTCCGGCCCGGACGGCGGCGGCGTCGAGGGGCTGACCTTCGACGGGACCTACCTCTGGGCATTGGGCAACAACAGCATCTACGGGATGGACCCGGTCGACGGATCGATCGATCAGACGATCCCGAACGCCGCGCTGAACTGCTCCTACACCGGCACCGGCATCGCCGTGGCGGCGCCGGGCGAGCTCGTTCTCGGTTGCGCCGACGGCACCTGGTATCGCGTCTCGTCGGCCGACGGCAGCGTCCTCGACTCCGGCAACAATGGGCTCGACATGTACGGACTCGAAGCCGTGGTGGCGACGGCCCCGACCAGCGTGCTGTCGATTCCGACGCTCGGCGCCTGGGGCGCCGCGGCGCTCGTGGCGCTGCTCGCCGTCTTCTCCGTCGCGCTCCTGCGGCGGCGGCGCGCGGCCTGAGGCGCCATGCACGTCGTCTTCGTCGAGCCGAAGTTTCCCTACAATCAGCGCCAGTTCGTGCGCGGGCTCGCGGCGATCGGCGCGCGCGTCACCGGCATCGGCGAGACGCCCTACAACTACCTCGACGACGAGCTGCGCGGCTGGATGGTCGCCTACGAGCAGGTCTCGTCGGTAGTCAACGAGGCCGCACTGCTCGAGGCGGTCCGCCGCGCGCAGGCGCGCGAGTGGGTGGACCGGATCGAGGCGACGATCGAGGCGCACATTCTCCCCACCGCCAAGGTCCGCCAGGCCGCGGGCATCCCGGGCACCACCGTCGAGACCGCCTTCCTCTGCCGCGACAAGCCGGCGATGAAGGAGGTCCTGCGCCGCGCCAACATCCCGTGCGCGCAGTCGGCCGGCGTCGCTTCCGCTGCGGAGCTGCGCGACTTCGTGGCGCAGGTGGGCTACCCGATCATCCTCAAGCCGCGCAGCGCCGCCGGCGCCGCCGGCACCCGGCGGGTGGACAACGACCGTGAGCTCGAGAGCGCGATCGTCGAGCAGGGGATCGACCGTGGCGCCGCGGTCGCCGCCGAGGAGTTCATCGAGGGGCACGAAGGATTCTTCGACACCCTCTCGATCGGCGGCCGGGTGGTGCACTACTTCATCTCGCACTACTACCCCGGAGTGCTCGAGGCGATGCGGACGCGCTGGATCTCACCCCAGATCCTCACCACCAACCGGGTGGACGCGCCGGGCTACGCCGACGTGAAGGCGATGGGCCAGAAGGTGATCGGGGCGCTCGGCATCGGCACATCACCGACCCACATGGAGTGGTTCTTCGGCCCCAAGGGGCTGAAGTTCTCCGAGATCGGCTGCCGCCCGCCCGGCGTCGGGGTGTGGGATCTCTACGCCGCCGCCAACGAGATCGACATCTATCGCGAGTGGGCGATGGCGGTCTGTCACGGTCGCCCCGATCAGGCGCCCTCCCGCCGCTTCGCCGCCGGCATGATCGCGCTTCGCCCCAACCGGGACGGCCGGATCTCCGGCTACGAGGGGATCGAGCAGATCTACCAGAGCTACGGCGAGTGGATCATCGACTCCCACCTGCCGCCCCCCGGCTCCCCCACCGGGGCGGTCGAAGGGGGCTACATGGCCAACGCCTGGATCCGCATGAAGCACCCCGACTACGACCAGTTGCGCCGCATGCTCGACCTCGTCGGCCGCACCGTCAAGGTCTGGGCGCAGTAGGCCGGCGCTCCGCGGAAACCGGAGGAAAGGAAAAGGGCCCCGCGGATCGCGGGGCCCTGGACCGTCCGGCGGCTAGAGGCTTCGCGTCAGACCGTCTTGCGCGAGCGGCGCAACGCGACGAAGGCCGCTCCGCCGAGCAGGATCGCGAGCAGCGCGAATCCGGCCTGCCCGAGCGTCGGGATCTCGAGCACGGTGGTCTGCTGCCCGGCGGTTCCGTCGATGTCGAAGGCGAACTCGGGTGACGTGAACCCGATGCCCGACACTGGCGTCCAATAGGGAACAGCGAAGAAAGTGGACCCGAAGACACCCTCGTTGAGGGTCAGCGGCAACCCCGAGGTGGCCCAGAAGTCGCGATCCGTCTGGTTGCCTTGGCCGTCGCCGACGACGACCAACCAGTAGGTCCCGGGAGGCAACACGACGCTTCCATTGAGCACGAAACGGAACTCGCGGCCAGTCCAGCCGTAGCCTCCGGCACACCGCGTGGTGCTGTCGGTATAGGTCGTGGTGGTCAAATCAGCAGTGGTCGGTGCGCCGGCGATCGGCGTTGGGCCAGGCGCGCCCCCCACGTCGGCATAGATGTACATCTCAGCCAGGGTCGTCGCAGCGGTCCAGAGACAAACGCGGACTTCGTCGATCGAACCACCCTCCGGCAGGTCGAAATCATCGGCCACCGTAGCGCCATGATCTCCCTCCGGCCCGCCCGTGCCACTGACCGCCGTGTTGCGTTCCGTCGCCAAGCCGTTGACGCCATCGTTGGCGCCGTTGTCCCACAGCGTTCCTGGTGTTCCGGGAACCAGCGGTCCCGGCACGACCGGCGGGCTGCCCGCCTGTTCCCAGGCCTCTCGCGCCGTCTTCGCGGGCGCATCCGCGAACGCCAGGCCCGTTACCAGCACCAGCCCTGCAAAGAGCACCCAGAGCTTCCCTCTCATGCCGCCTCCCTATGGATCAGATCATCCATCGTGTCTGGCGCATGATCGCACGAAACACCCCTGCTCCTCGTATTACGACTTTCTTGCGCCCAAAATCACCGGCTCGAGCAGCACCGAGCTCCAGGACTCGAGGCAGAAGCGCTCGACCCCGAGCACGCCGCTCCCCGGCTCTCCCGTCGAGGTGTCGAGCCGCAGGCGCGCGCGCTCGAATCCGAGCTCGGCGCAGGAGAAACCGAGCCGCCGCGAAGACGGGTTGACTAGCAGGAGGTGCTCGGGGGTGGTCGCCGGGTCAATACGAAGCTCAAGCACTACCGCGGGCTCGACCGACCGGAGGCGCCAGCACGCTTCGCCGATTAGCACGCGCTCCCTCAGCCCACCCAAACCTTTCAAGAAGGCGCGGAGATCGCCGGCCGATGCCGCCAGAGACCAGTCGAGCCACGAGATCTCGTTGTCCTGGCACCACGCGTTGTTGTTGCCGCGCTGGGTGCGGCCGAGCTCGTCGCCGGCGAGCAGCATCGGCGTGCCGCGCGAAAGCAGCAGGAGCGCGAGGAAGTTGCGCCGCTGGCGGGCGCGCCGCGCGACGATCTCCGGGTCGTCGCTCGGCCCTTCGACGCCGCAGTTCCAGGCGAGGTTCTCCCCCGCACCGTCCCGGTTCTCCTCGCCGTTGGCGAGATTCCGCCTCGCCTCGTAGCTCACCAGGTCGGCCAGGGTGAAGCCGTCGTGGCAGGTGACGAAGTTGACCGCGGAGCATGCCCCGTCTCCCAGCCGGCTTCCCGCCGTGGAGAGGTGGTTGGCGAGCCGGGCGCGTGCCGCGCTCTCGCCGCGGACGACCCGCCGCACGTCGTCCCGGAACGGACCGTTCCACGACCTCCAGGGAGCTGGGAGGAGCTGCTCCACGCTCCGGCCCATGGCGTCCCAGGGCTCGGCGATCAGCAGGCGGTCGGCGAGCAGCGGATCGGCGGCGATCTCCTCGACCAGGCACGAGCGTTCGAGCGGCTCGCCCCGTTCGCCGCGGAAGAAGGCCCCGGCGAGGTCGAAGCGGAAGCCGTCGACACCGATCTCGCCGCTCCAGTAGCACAGGGCGTCGAGCACCAGGCGGCGGGTCGCCGGGTGCTCGACCCGCAGCGTGTTGCCGCAGCCCGTGAAATCGAGCGGCTCGCCGGTCGAGGGGTCGGCGAGGAAATAGGCCGCGCGGTCCAGGCCGCCGAGCGAGACCAGACGCTCCCGCTCGGCGCACGGGCCGAAGCTCTCCCCGGTGTGGTTGAAGACCACGTCGAGCACCAGCTCGAGGCCGGCGCGATGCAGCTCGTCGACCAGCAGCACCAGCTCCTCGACCTCGCGGCCACCACCGCCGGCCGCCGCATAGCCGGCCTTGGGGGCGAAGAACGAGAGCGGCATGTAGCCCCAGCTGTTCAGGAGCCACTCGCCGGTCTCCGGGTTGCGCCGGGGGTTGTCCGTTTCGTCGAACTCGAAGATGGGCAGGAGCTCGACGGTGGTCACGCCGAGGTCCAGCAGATAGGGGATCTTCTCCACCAGCCCCAGAAAGGTACCCGGGTGCTCCACCTGCGAGCTCGCGTGGCGGGTGAAGCCGCGCACATGGAGCTCGTAGATCAGCCGGCGACTCTCGCGGAGGCGCGGCCGCTCCGGCGGGTCCTTGCGCGGCGGGAGCGCCAGGTGGAGCGCGCGATAGGAGCGGTGGAGGCGGCCGCGCGCCACGTGGGACCGGTCACCCCAGACCTCCCCGCCGCTGAGCGCGCGGGCATAGGGGTCGATCAGCCAGGGACCGCCGTCCACCCGGTAGCGGTACTCGAAACGCTCGGGAAGGCCGCCCAATTCGAGCTGCCAGACGTCGTCGTCGCCGCGCTGCTCCGGCGGCAGGGCGACTTCGGCGAACGGCCGCTCGTGCCCCGGCTCGTGGAGCGCCAGCAGGATCTGCCGCGCGGCGGTGCTACGCAGCCGGAAGACGTGCCCGCGCGGCGTGCGATGGACTCCCAGGGGGGCCGGGCGCGCGAGCACGGGGCGGCGGAACGGCTAGGAGATCGAACCGTCCGCGTGCACGGTCCAGACGTCGCCCGAGCGCAGGAGCTTGTCGAGCTGGCCCGGACCCCGCTTCTCCCGCTCGCGCTCGATCTGCGCCAGAACGCCGCTCTCGAACGGCGCCAGGTCGACCCTGCGCAGCACGCCGAGCGGCGTGGGGAAATGGGGCGGCGCCATCTGCGCCACCATGAAGGCGATCGCCGGATTGAGCCGCGTCTCGTCCCAGACCAGGCAGTCCCCCGGGCCGAAACCGTCGGCGAAGCGCACCACCTCGAGCTCGGGGCCGTTGAGGCGCACCCCACGGTCTTTCTGCTTGCCGAACACGAGCGGCTTGCCGTTCTCCAGATAGACCAGCGCGTCGTCGCGCACCTCCTTCTCGGTCAGGTGGGCGAACGCGCGGTCGTTGAAGATGTTGCAGTTCTGGTAGATCTCGACGAAGGCGGTCCCACGGTGCGCCGCGGCGGCCTTCAGCGTCTCCTTGAGATGACCCTGGAAGACGTCGATCGAGCGCGCGACGAAGGTGGCACCGCTGCCGATCGCCACCGAGAGCGCGTTGAACGGGTAGTCGATCGAACCGTAGGGGCTCGACTTCGTCTTCTTGCCGACCTCCGAGGTGGGCGAGTACTGCCCCTTGGTCAGCCCGTAGATCCGGTTGTTGAACATCAGGATCTTGACCCCGACGTTGCGCCGCAGGGTGTGGATCAGGTGATTGCCGCCGATCGAGAGCGCGTCGCCGTCGCCGGTCGCGATCCAGACCTCGAGGTCGGGGCGGCTCATCTTCAGACCGGTGGCGATCGCCGGGGCGCGCCCGTGGATGGTGTGGAAGCCGAAGGTGTTCATGTAGTACGGGA
>CAZPZW010000138.1:0-8226 GCA_964591165.1 uncultured Thermoanaerobaculia bacterium
TCTCGATGTACCAGCCGTCGCTCGCCTTCTTCCAGGAGGCGCTCGGCTGGAGCCGGCAGCGGGCGACCACCCTGATGGTCTCGATCTGCGTCGTCGGCTCCTTCCTCGTGATGTACTACAGCAAGGACGGGATCTTCTGGTCGACGATCGACGACTGGGTGGGCACCTTCCTGATCTTCATCCTGGCGATGGTGCAGATCATCTGCTTCAGCTGGGTCTTCGGCGTCGAGCGGGGGATCCGCGAGGCGCATCGCGGGGCGCAGATCCACATTCCGCACTTCTACCGCTTCATCATGAAGTACGTCACGCCGACCTACCTGCTGGTGGTCTTCGCCGCCTTCGCCTGGCAGAACCTGGGGGGCTGGATCCGGCAGGTGGCCGACGAACCGTTGCGCCAGGGCGCCCTGCTCCTGGTGACGGCGACCGCTCTGGTGCTGGTGGTCGCCACCTGGATCGGCGAGAAGCGCTGGCGCGCCGCCGGGCTCGACCTCGACGGGCGCAAGCCGGACGAGTGAAGGGGAGAGGAGAACCTCGACATGACCGTGGCCGGCTGGATCTTCCTGATCGTCTCCACCTCCTTCGTCTGGGGGCTGGTGATCTGGACCTATTACAAGGTGCTCACCGTTCCCAAGGAGATCGAGCGCCCGCCCGACAGCCTGGGCGGTTGAGAGCGCGGGGTCCGCGCCCCGCGCTTACGCCCTCCTTGCGCCACGATTCGACCAGGGGCTGTTAAGAAACCGCCGTCCGCGGCGTGGTCCTGGTGAAGCGTCCGGAAGGAGGAGCGAGCTTGACCCTGCAACCGCGACCCACGCCAGCCCCGAGCGCCGACCGCGAAGCGCTGGCCCGGCTCTTCAGCGAGCACTACGCCAAGGTCTTCCGCGCCGCGCAGCGGATCACCGGCAACCCGGCGGACGCCGAAGACGTCGTGCAGACGGTGTTCGTCCGCCTGCTGCGTCGCCAGGAGAGCGCGCCGCTCGGCGCCGACGCGGCGGGCTACTTCTACCGTTCGGCGGTGCATGCCGCCCTCGACGTGGTGCGGGCGCGCCAGCGCGCCGGCTGGGCGCCGCTGGAGGAGGCCGAGCTGCCGCGCGCCCTACCGGCCGGGGAGCCCGCGCCGGAACGCGACCGCGAGAACGCGCAGTTGCGCCGCTCGCTGCGCCTGGCGCTGGCGCGTCTCTCGCCGCGCGCCGCCGAGATGTTCGCCCTGCGCTACTTCGAGGGGCTCGGCAATCGTGAGATCGCCGATCTGCTCGGCACGTCGCAGGGCGTCGTCGCCGTCCTCCTCCACCGCACCCGCCATCGCCTGCGCAAGGAACTCTCCATCTTGATGGGAGGTACGTCATGAAGTCCGAAGACCTGATCGACCGCGCGGTCACCGCGACCCGCGACGAGCCCCTCGACCCCGGAGTCGTCGAAGCGGCCGGGGCCCGCGTCTGGAACCGGCTGGCGAGCGAGCTCGCCGCCGAGCCCGAGGCCGACCCGGGCGGCAGCGAGTCGAATCACCGCATCCAGGGGTGCGCCGGCTTCCGCGCGCTGATTCCCGCCTATCTCGCTGGCGCGCTCACCGAGTCCAAGCGGCTGCTCGTCGAGGACCACAGTCGCGAATGCCTGGGCTGCCGCAAGGCGCTCGCGGCCGCCCGCCGGGCGGACGAGCCGACGGCCGCGGCCTCGCGGGAGAGCGGGACCGCGACGCCCTGGCGCCGCTGGGCGCTCGCGGCCGGACTCGCCGGCACGGCGCTGCTCGGCGGCTGGCTGGTGGCCCGCAACGGCTGGGTTCCGTTCGCCGCCGGCCCGTCGGCCGAGGTGCGATCGATCCAGGGCGAGCTCCTGGTGGTGGGCGCCGAGCGCTCGCGCGTGGCGGTCGCCGGGGAGCGCCTCGGACGCGACCAGGCGGTGCGCACCGCCAAGGGCTCCGGCGCCCTGCTCACGCTGGCCGACGGCTCGCGGGTCGAGCTCGGCGAACGGTCCGAGCTGGCGCTCGACCGGCGCTGGGACGGCACCGTGCTGCGACTCGGGCGCGGCAGCTTGATCGTCGAGGCGGCCGAGCAGCGCCGCGGTCACCTGTACGTCGAGACCGGCGATTGCCTGGTCTCGGTGGTCGGCACCGTCTTCTCGGTCAACCACGGCGCCAAGGGATCACGCGTCTCGGTGATCGACGGCGAAGTCAGGGTCAGTCAGGGCGCCGAGCTCGCGGTGCTCAGGCCCGGCCAGCAGCTGACCACCAACGCACGGCTCTCCGCCGTGCCGCTGGAGAACGAGATCGCCTGGAGCCGCGACGCGGCGCGTTATCGCGAGCGCCTGGCGGCGTTGCGCGCGCTCGGCCAGGAGCTCGACCAGACCCTCGTCGCCGCCGACCGGACGTCGACCCGGCTGCTCGACTTGGCGCCGGCGGGAACCGCGGTCTACGTCGCGCTGCCCAACCTCTCGCAGTCGCTCGCCGACGCCTGGCAGATCGTCGAGCAGCGGGTGGGCGAGAACGCGGCGCTCGCCGAGTGGTGGCAGGAGCGCTTCGGCGAAGGTGACGCCGAGCGGGAGATCTCCGAGGTGCTCGCCGAGCTGCGCCGTTTCGGCGGCGAGCTCGGAGCGGAGATCGTGGTGGCGCTCGACCTGGGCGCTGACCCGGGTTCCGAGGCTCCGGTGGTGCTCGCCGAGGTGACCGACCCGCAACGTTTCGCGCCGCTGCTCGACGAGGAGATCGCGCGGCTCAACGCGTCGGCCGAAGAGGGCGTCGTGATTCGGCGCATCGCGGATCCGAGCGCCGAGCCGGGCGGGAGTGGGGAGAGCCACGAGCTACTGGTCTGGCTCGCCGGGGATCTGCTCGTCGTCTCGCCGAGCGCCGAACGCCTGGCGACCATCGAAGGCGAGCTCGAAGGGGGCGGCAATCCCTTCGTCGATACCCCCTTCCATGCCCGGCTGGCGGAGGTCTACGGCGAGGGGACCGGCTGGCTCCTGGGGGTCGATCTGGCGAGCGTGCTGGCGCACCAGCAGGCCACCGCGCCGGAAGGCGAAGCGGCGGGGCTCGCGGCCGAGCGGCTGGGGCTGACGGAAGTGGATCACCTGGTCCTCGACAGCCGCAGCGCGGCCGGCGAGACCCAGCATCGCGCGGTGCTCGCTTTCGCCGACGATCGCCGGGGGCTGGCCTCCTGGCTCGCCGAGCCGGCGCCGGTCGGGGCGCTCGACTTCGTCTCGCCGGACGCCCAACTCGCGGTCGCCGGCCTGCTCAAGGAGCCGGCGGCGATGCTCGACGACTTGCTGGCGCTGATCTCGGCGGACGACGCCGCGGCGCTCGCGCGGCTCGCCGAGTTCGAAGCGGCGCACGGACTGTCGCTGCGCGAGGATCTTGCGGCGACGCTGGGTGGCGACTTCGCCTTCGCCTTCGACGGCCCCTGGCTCCCCGAGCCATCGTGGAAGCTGGTGCTCGAGGTGGCCGACTCGGCGCGACTGCAGGCCACGCTGGCGACGCTCGTCGAAGTCTGGAATCGCGAGGCCGAGGCGCAGGAGCGACCGCAGCTGCGACTCAGCCAGGAAGCGGTCGACGGCACCATCGTGCGCACGCTGTCGCTCGCCGACGGCCGCGAGCTGGCGCATCTGCTCTTCGCCGATGGCTACCTCGTCGCCGGTCCGTCGCGCGCCCTGCTCGTCGAGTCGATCGCGCAGCGCGCCGCCGGTGTGACGCTGGCCGCCTCGCAGCGCTTCCTCGACCTGCTGCCGGAGGACGGCGAGATCCACTTCTCGGGCATCGCCTACCAGAACCTCGGCGGCTCGCTGGGGGCACTGGGAAGCCTCCTGCCGGACGCCGAGGGCGCGGGTGCCGAGCAGCAGGCCCAACTCGAGGCGGTGCTCGCCGATAGCGGGCCCAGCCTCGCGGTGGCCTACGGCGCGGCGCGACGGATCACGGTGGTGACCCGGGGCGGTGAGGGTCTGCTCGGCCTGTCGCTCGGCCGCCTGCTCGCCCTGAGCGACCTCGCCGACGGCGAGGGAGCGACGGCGGCGGCGCCGGCGAGCGCCGCGCTGGGAGGCGAAACCCGCCCCGGCCCGCGGACGTAGAGTCTCGCGTGTCGATGGCGCCGCCGCTGCTCGAGCTCGACGGACTCGAAGTCCGCTTGGCCGGCCGGCCGATCCTCAAGGATCTCCGAGGATCGCTGGCCGGTCAGGTGGTGGGTCTGCTCGGTCCGAACGGCGCCGGCAAGACGACCCTGTTCAACACCATCCTCGGTTTCTATCCGGCCAGCGCCGGCACGGCGCGGGTGCTCGGCCGCGACATCCGCAGGGAGGCGCGCTCCATCCGTGCGGCGCTCGGCTACATGCCGGAGAGCGAGTCGTTCATCGCCGGGATGAGCGCGGTCCGCTTCGTCCGCATGATGGCCGAGCTCGCCGGACTGCCGCCGCGCCCGGCCCTCGAGCGGGCGCACGAGGCGCTGTTCTACGTCGGCCTGGGCGAGGCGCGTTACCGCAAGCTCGACACCTACTCGCTCGGCATGAAGCAGCTCGCCAAGCTCGCCCAGGCGATCGCCCATGGTCCGGAGCTCCTGTTGCTCGACGAGCCGACCAACGGACTCGATCCCGCGGCCCGCCAGCGCATGCTCGGGCTGATCCGCGAGATCGCCGCCTCGGGCGTGCGGATCGTCGTTTCGTCGCACCTGCTGCGCGACGTCGAGAGCTGCTGCGACGAGGTGATCGTGCTCAAGGACGGGCGGGTGGCGACGATCGCCGATCTCGCCGCCGAGCGCCAGGCCAACCGGCGTTTCCTCGAGATCGAGACCAAGGGGGGAGAGAACGGCTCCTTCGCCGCGGCGCTCGCCCAGCTCGGCTGCGAGGTGGCGGAGCTCGCCGCGCGGCGGCTGAAGGTCGTCCTGCCCGCGACGGTCGAGGTGCGCGAGCTCTACCGCGTCGCGGAGGCACAGGGCGTGCAGCTGCGCCGGCTGAACTCGAGCCGCAACTCGCTCGAGCACCTGTTCCTGCGCGCGATGGAAGAAGGGGAGGCGAACCGTGCCGGTGTATGACCATCGCTACCGCGGCTACGCCGGCGAGCGCCGCGACTCGCGCTGGCGCTTCCTCAAGCTCACCCGCTTCACGATCGGCGATCTGTTCGCTTCGCGCTTCACCCTGATCCTGTTCATCCTCGCCTGCCTGCCGCCGCTCGGCTTCGCGGTCCTGATCTACGGCGCCAACAACCTCGACCTGCTGCTCGCGACCGGGCTGCGGGTGAGCGGCGAGTCGCTCGACGGCAGCTGGATGGCGATCGACAAGGAGCCCTTCTTCTGGTTCATGGTCTGGCAGTCGAGCCTCTCCTTCCTGCTCGCGGCGTTCGTCGGCCCGGGGCTGGTGGCGCCCGACCTGGCGCACAACGCGTTGCCGCTCTATCTCTCGCGGCCGCTGGGGCGCGCGGAGTACGTGGCCGGGAAGTTCGCGGTGCTCGCCGGGCTGCTCTCGGCGGTGACCTGGGTCCCCGGTCTGCTGCTGATCGGCCTGCAGACCTCGCTCGCCGGACCCGGCTGGCTGGCGGCCAACTGGCGGCTGGCACCGGCGCTGCTGGTCGGCTTCCTGCTCTGGATCGTTCTCCTCTCGCTCTTCGCGCTCGCCATCTCGGCCTGGGTCAAGTGGCGGCCGGTCGCGACCGGAATGCTGTTCGGCGTCTTCATCGTCGGCGAGGCGTTCGGCAAGGCGATCGTCGAGATCGTCGGCGTCCGCTGGGGCAAACTCCTCGCCTTCGACGACCTGGTGCAGGCGATCTGGGCCGATCTCTTCGGTGGCATCGACTTCCTGGGCAGCCCGTTCCCCGAGGACCCGCTGCCGTTGCCCGCCTGTTGGGCGGGGCTCGCGACGATCTGTCTGCTCTCGCTCTGGATGCTGCATCGCAAGGTGCGCGCCTGCGAGGTTTCGCGATGAGCGAGCCGACGCGCATCGTCTTCGAGAACGTCTCCAAGTTCTACGGCGAGGTGCTGGGAGTCAACCGGATCGACCTCTCGATCGGTCCCGGAATCACCGCGCTGGTCGGCCCCAACGGTTCGGGCAAGACGACCCTGATGAACCTGATGGCGGGGCTGCTCGAGCCGAGCGAGGGGAGCATCTCGGTGCTCGGCCTCTCGCCGCGCGATCCCGAGCGGCTCTTCCGGGCGATCGGCTACTGCACGCAGTTCGACACTTTTCCGCGCGGCATGAAGGGGTGGGACTTCGTCCACCTCTACCTGCGCCTGCACGGCCTGCCGGTCGGCGAGGCCACCGCGCGGACCCGGCAGGCGATCGAGCGGGTCGGGATGACGGACGCGGCGGGGCGGCGGATCGGCGGCTACAGCAAGGGAATGAAGCAGCGCATCAAGCTGGCGCAGGCGATCGCCCACGACCCGCACGTCCTGGTGCTCGACGAGCCGCTGAACGGGCTCGACCCGCTGGCGCGCGCCGAGGTGATCGCCCTCTTCCAGGGTTTCGCCGCCGAAGGGCGGCACGTCATCCTGTCGAGCCACATCCTGCACGAAGTCGACGAACTCGCCGACCGGGTGGTGCTGATCCACGGCGGCTACATCGTCGCGGAAGGCGAGATCGAAGGGGTGCGCGACGAGATGAGCCTCGAGCGGCCGCTGCAGGTGCTGGTCCGCTGCCCGCGCCCCTCGGCGCTCGCCGCCCGGGTCTTCGCCGAGAACCACGTCGTCGAGGCCAAGCTCGATCCCGACCGCGGCGGTCTGCTGGTGCGCACCCAGAACGCCGACCAGTTCTACCTGCTGCTCAACCGGCTGGCGAGCTCGGGCGAGATCGACGTCGAGGCGGTTCTGCCGGCCGACGACGACGTGCAGGCGGTCTACCAGTACCTGATCGGCGGCAACGCCCAGGCGAGCACATGAGCGGGTCCGTCGCCCATCCCACGACGGGCTGGCGCTTCTGGCTGCGGCAGATCCGCGCCATGCTCGGGCTCGAGGCGCGCCGGACCTTCCTGCGCGCTCGCTCGCTCCCGGTCGTCTTCGTCGCCCTGATGCCGGTCTTCCTCCTGGGCGCCCGGGCGCTGGTGCACGCCGTGATCGGCGAGGCGAGCGGCATCCCGCAGTCCCCGGCCCCCGAGGTGGCGCAGATCTACGGCATCGTCTTCCAGCTCTTCTTCCTCCGGCTGGTGGTCTTCTTCTGTTGCTTCGGGATCTTCACCTACCTTTCGCGCGGCGAGATCCTCGAGCGCAGCCTGCATTTCTACTGGCTCTCGCCGATGCGCCGCGAGGTCTACGTGGCCGGCAAGTACGTGGCGGGGGTGATCGCGGCCGGCACGCTGCTCTCGGCGAGCGTCGTCGCCCAGGTGCTGCTCAACTTCCTCCCCTCGGCGACCCGCGGCGGGGCGGCCTACCTGTTCTCCGGACCAGGCCTGGGGCAGCTCCTGGCCTACTTCGGCGTCACCTGGCTCGCCGTCCTGGGCTATGGCGCCGTCTTCCTCACCCTCGGCCTGGCGCTGCGCAACCCGATGATCCCCGCCGCGCTCATCCTCGGCTGGGAGTGGATGAACTTCCTCCTGCCGCCGGTGCTGAAGAAGATCTCGGTGATCCACCACCTGCAGTCGCTCTGTCCGATCCCGGTGCCCAAGGGGCCGTTCGCGCTCCCGGCCGAGCCGACTCCCGCGCCGCTCGCGATCCTCGGCCTGCTCGCCGTGGCGGCGGTCCTCCTCGTGGTCGCCGCCCGCCGCGCCCGCAAGATCGAAGTCCTCTACGCCGGCGACTGAGAGCGTTTCCCCTGGGAAACGGGCCGTCGCGTAGGATCTCGGCATGAGCCCCTCCGGAGAGCTCTCCGCCATCGCCCTGCTCACCGCCATGGTGACCCCTTCCGTGCTGATCTCGGCGGCCGGTCTGCTGATTCTCTCGACGACCAACCGCCTGGCGCGCATCGTCGACCGGGCGCGCTGGCTGTCGCAGGAGCTCGAGGCGCTCGACCGCCAATCGGGTCAGCCCTTCGCCGCGGAGCGGCAGCGCGAGATCGAGCGCCAGCTGGCGGTTCGCGCCCGGCGGAGCCGCCTGGTGCAGAGCGCGGTGACCAGTCTCTATCTCGCGGTCGGCCTGTTCGTCGCCACCACCCTGGCGTTGGTCGCCGCGAGCCTGCTGCCGGCGCTCGCCTGGATGCCGGCGATCCTCGGCATCACCGGCGCCGTGGTGCTCTTCTCCGGCTGCGTGCAGCTGATCCGCGAAACCCGCCTGGCCCTGCACGCGGTCGACGAGGAGATGGACTTCGTCCTCCGCCTGCGCGAGCTGCGCCGCG
>CAZPZW010000139.1:0-8191 GCA_964591165.1 uncultured Thermoanaerobaculia bacterium
CTCGCCATGGGCTTCGCGGTGATCCCGATCATCTTCGCCATCTCGGAGGACGCCTTCTCCAACGTGCCGCGCAACCTGGTCGCGGGCTCGCTCGCGCTGGGCGCCAATCGCTGGCAGACGGTCACCCGCGTCGTCCTGCCGACGGCCTCGCCGGGGATCTTCTCGGCGATCATGATCGGCTTCGGCCGCGCGGTCGGCGAGACCATGATCGTGCTCATGGCGACCGGCAACACGCCGATCCTCGAGCTCAATGCGTTCAACGGCTTCCGCACCCTGTCGGCGAACATCGCGGTGGAGATCCCGGAGGCGCCGCACGGGGGCACGCTCTATCGCGCGCTCTTCCTCGCCGCGCTGCTGCTCTTCCTCTTCACTTTCCTGGTCAACACCGCGGCGGAGGTCGTCCGCCAGCGTCTGCGCAGGAAGTTCGCGCAGCTCTGAGGACCCCGATGCCGCGCGCCTCCAGCTCCACCCGCCGCGAGCTCTTCGGCGTCTCCCTGACCGCGTTGTGCGGCGGCGCGCTGGCGCTCAACCTGCTGTTGATCCTCGGGCTCCTCGCGCTCATCGCCTTCCAGGGCGGACGGTTCTTCTGGCAGAAGGACCTCCTCGAGCTCGTCCTCGCAGACGGCACCCGGCAACTCGGCGAGCTGCATGCCGAGGAGACGATTCCGGAGGGAGCCGAGGGGGCGGGCGGCACCCGGATCCAACTGCGGCTCGGCAACCGGGATCTGACCGGGAGCGACTTCCGCTGGTTCGACGCGCACGACATCGTGGCCCGTGCGCTGCCGCCGGAGGCGATCCTGCTCGAGCGGCTCGAGTGGGGGAACTTCTACGGCCGCGCCATGGAGCTGCGGCACGGCGAGGAGATCCTGGCGAGCGGCGGGGAGTCCGTCTGGCGGGCGCTCGAGCCCCTGCTCGAGCGCAAGCGCGCCGAGCGGCGCGCGATCCGCGAGCTCGAGCGCGGGGCGATCGGCGACATCAACTACGAGATCGAGAAGCTCCGGCTCGCCGAGCGGCGGCTCGAGCTCGCGGCGCCCGCCGAGCCGGAGCGCTCGCGGCGGCAGGCCGCGATCCGCGCCGAGATGCAGCGCCTCGAGATCGAGTACGAGGCGCTCGCGACGCAGCTCTTCGCGGCGCGCGACGCTCTCGCGGCCGAAACCCTGGTCATGGAGGCCGCGAGCGGCGAGCGCAAAGAGATCGCGGTCGGATCGGTGGTGCGGGCCCTGCGGCCCAATACGCTGACGGCCGGCGCGAAGCTCGGGCTCTATTTCGCGCGCATCCGCGAGTTCGTGGCCGACGACCCGCGCGAATCCAACACCGAGGGCGGGATCTTCCCGGCGATCTTCGGAACGGTGATGATGGTCTTCCTGATGTCGTTCGCCGTCGTGCCGCTCGGCGTGCTCGCCGCGATCTACCTGCGCGAGTACGCCAAGCAGGGCCCTCTCGTCCGCATGGTGCGCATCGCGGTGAACAACCTCGCCGGGGTCCCGTCGATCGTCTTCGGCGTCTTCGGCCTGGGGTTCTTCGTCTACACCATCGGCGGGTCGATCGACCGCCTGTTCTACCCGGAGGCGCTGCCCACCCCGACCTTCGGCACCGGAGGCATTCTCTGGGGCGCGCTCACCCTCGCCCTGCTCACCGTCCCGGTGGTCATCGTCGCCACCGAGGAGGGGCTCGCGGCCGTGCCGGGGATCGTGCGCGCCGGCTCGTTGGCGCTCGGCGCGACCAAGTGGGAGACCACCTGGAAGGTCGTCCTCCCGGCGGCGGCCCCCGGCATCCTCACCGGGGTGATCCTCGCCATGGCGCGCGCCGCCGGCGAGGTGGCGCCGCTGATGATCGTCGGCATGGTCAAGCTGGCGCCCGCCCTGCCCATCGACGGCAACTTCCCCTACGTCCATTTCGAGCGTAAGTTCATGCACCTCGGGTTCCACATCTACGATGTCGGCTTCCAGAGTCCCAACGTCGATGCCACCAAACCCCTGGTTTTCGCCACCGCCCTCTTGCTCATCTGCGTGGTCACGGCGATGAACCTGGTCGCGATCGCGATCCGCAACCGGCTGCGACGCAAGTACGCCGGCAGCGCGGTCTGAGGGGACCGGCACCATGACCCCGGCAGTCAACGTTCAGGAGAGCCAGATGGTCGAATCGAAGAGCCAGCGGCAGACCTCCTTCGGCGCCGGGAGCGCCCCCGCGCCGGAAGCCTCTTCGCCGGGAGACCTGGCACTCAACCCGAAGGTCGACGATCCGATCCTCGAGATCCGCCGGCTCAGCCTCTGGTACGGCGCGAAGCAGGCCCTGAAGGAAATCTCGCTGCGCATCCCGGAGAAGCAGATCACCGCCTTCATCGGCCCCTCCGGCTGCGGCAAGTCGACGCTGCTGCGCTGCATCAACCGGCTCAACGACCTGATCGACGACGTCCGCATCAGCGGCGAGATCGCCTTCGAGGGCAGGGACATCAACGATCCGGCGGTCGAGATCAACGCGCTGCGCAAGCGGATCGGCATGGTCTTCCAGAAGTCCAATCCCTTCCCGAAGTCGATCTACGAGAACGTCGCCTACGGCTGCCGGATCCAGGGCATCCACCGCCGGAACGTGCTCGACGAGATCGTCGAGAAGAGTCTGCGCGGCGCGGCCCTCTGGGACGAGGTCAAGGACCGGCTCGAGGAGAGCGCGCTCGGCATGTCCGGCGGCCAGCAGCAGCGGCTGTGCATCGCGCGCGCCATCGCCGTCGAGCCGGACGTGATCCTGCTCGACGAACCCTGCTCGGCGCTCGATCCGATCGCCACCGCGAAGATCGAGGAGCTGATGGAGGACCTGAAGCGCGACTACACCCTGGTCATCGTGACCCACAACATGCAGCAGGCCTCGCGGGTGTCGGACTACACCGCGTTCCTCTACATGGGCGAGCTGATCGAATACGGCCTGACGCGCAAGCTCTTCCTCAATCCGATGAAGAAGCAGACCGAGGACTACATCACCGGCCGCTTCGGCTGACCGCGCCGGCCCCAGCGGCTACTTCTTGCCGCCCTTGATGTCGTGCCGGATCCTCCCCAGCGCCTTGTTGACCGGATTGTCGCGCGACAGGAAGCCCACCACCGGCCGGCGCCGGACGCCGATCTCGCTCTGCAGGGCGCGCAACTCGGTATTTCGCGGATCGAGCGCCAGCCCCTGCTGAATCGCCGCCACCGCGGCCTTGCGGTTCTTGGCCAGGACCTGCACCCGAGCGAGATTCAGGTGCACGTCGGGATGGTAGTACTGCGCCTTCACCGCATGCTCGCACAGCCGCAGCCCCTCCTTGACCTGACGGTTGTAGCGCGCCACACCGTAGCCCAGAAAGGAGTAGGCGACCCCGGGGATCGCGTCGCTCAGCCCGCGGTCCTTGACCAGCTCGCCCAGGAGCTGCAGGCCGCGTCCCCAGTCCCCCGAGCGGCAGAGCTCGATCGCCCCCTCGGCGACCGAGCGGGGATTGTCGGGATCGATCGGCGGCTGGATGCGAATCGGCATCGTGAAGTGGTCCTCCTCCGGCCGACGGCCGAAAACCTGCGTGTTACACTGTTTTGCATTGTCGCGCTTCTGAGAGCTCGAGACAAGCGATGACCGCTCCCGCACCGGAAGTCCCCGACGTCAAGGAGCTGGTGGCCTTGGCCAGGCGCTTCGCCGAGCGCAAGCTCTACGACGAGGCAGCGGAGCTCTTCCAGGTCGCGCTGCGGCTCGATCCGCGCAACCTCGGCACCCGGCTCGCCCTGGCGCGGGTGCGCCGGCTGCAGAAGGCGCAGGGCCGCAGCGCCGAGAAGGACCCGGTCGAGGCGGCGCGCGACGACATGCGCCGCAACGCCATCGACGCCTCGCATTTCGTCGGCCTGGCCTGGCTCTACGCCGAGAAGAGCGAGGAGTTCCGGGCCCTCGAGTGCCTCGACATCGCGCGCGCCAAGGACCCCATCAGCCCGGCGAACTTCAAGCTCGCGGCGCGCATCCACTCGCGCCTGCAGGACTACGACAGCGCCGCCGAGCACCTGCGCCGGGCCCTGCGCTACAACCCGTTCGACCGCGAAGCGGCCGAGCTGCTGGGCCAGGTGGAGTACGAGCGCAAGCAGTTTCCGGACGCGCTGGCCGCGACCATCGACGCCTTCCTGCTCCTCCCCTCGGTCGACGAGGAGCGGGCCATCCGGTTGCGGCGCCGGATCCGCACGCTGCGCCATCTCCTGGGCTGGCAGAGCAAGGAGGTGGTGACCCTCTTCCGCGAGCGCGAGGAGCAGCTGCACACCGCCTTCGATCGCCTCGAATGGCGGCGCGAGCGCTTCCGCAGCGAGGAGGGCTGGGAGAGCCTCGCCCTCGCTGCGCTCGGGCCCGCCGGACGCGACGACGGCGGCCGGCTGCGGATCGCGGCACGGTTGCGCCGGCTCGAGGCCTGGGCCCATCTCTCCGACGAACAGATCTTCAAGCTCTCCGCGGCGGTCGAGGAGAAGAGCTACCCCGCGGGCAGCCTGGTCTTCGCCAACAACAGCGAGGGGCTCGACATCTTCCTCCTCGAGGAGGGAGAGGTCAGCATCCAGCGGCCGACGCCCTACGGGACCTACCCGCTCGCGCTGCTGCAGCCGGGAGCGATGTTCGGCGAGGTGAACTTCCTCACCCGGGGCGTGCGCAGCGGCGACGCCCTGGCCCTGAAAGCCAGCCGGGCCCTGCTCTTCGACGGCGAGGCCCTGGAGCGCCTCACCGAGGGCTGGGCGGAGTTCGGCGTGCAGCTCTACTGGGGGCTCTGGCACTCGCTCGCCGGCAAGCTGCGCTCGACCAACGAGCAGCTCAAGACCTTCTTCTCGGCCGACAAACAGCCGGAGAACTTCCTGCGCCTTCGGCGGGCGCGCGACGTGGCGGGCGGAGGCGTCGCGATCCCGCCCGACGACAAGGTCCGCCTCTTCCGCGAGCAGGGGCTCTCGGGCAAGGAGCTCACCACCCTCGCCACCTTCTCCAAAGAGCTCCGCTTCGAGCCCGGCCAGGCGCTCTTCGAGGAGGGGGACCAGGGCCAGGAGATGTACGTCGTCCTCGAGGGAAAGGTGCTGATCACCAAGTACATCCCGGGCGCCGGCGAGGAGGCTCTGGCGATCCTCGAGCGCGGGGACTTCTTCGGCGAGATGTCGCTCATCGACGGCGAGCCGCGCTCGGCCGAGGCGCGCGCCCTGGACGGGGCGCTGACCGTGCTGGCGCTCGATCAGGGCACCCTCCAGGAGATGCTGGCGCTCGACCCCCAGGCGTCGCTCGATTTCCTCCGGTTGCTCTGCCGGCTGATCGCCAAGCGGCTGCGCGAGATCGACGAGAAGGTCATCGGCTGGCGCATCCTGTCCGGCGAACGCAGCGCCGCCGCCAGCAACACCGCCTGACGCCGGCGCGAGGCGCGCCCGCTCCACTCACCCCGCGGCCGGCAGGCCGAGGGTCACCACGACGCGAGCCGGATCGAGATGACGCGCGATCGCTGCCTCGACCGTGGATCGGTCGAGACCGGCGATCGCCGCGGCGTGCCAGTGCGGATCGGCGAGCGGCAGACCGAAGATCGCGCCGGTCGCCAGCAGGTCGGACCACTGTCGTGCCGTCTCGCGCCGGAACGGCTCACGTCCGAGCAGATAGGAGCGGGCATCGGCGAGCTCCGTCTCGCCGAGCGGCTCGCCGACGAAGCGGGCGAGCTCGTCGCGCACCGCCGCCTCGGCACGCGCGACGGACGCCGGCGAAGTCGCCAGGTAGCAGGTGAGGCGCCCCGGATCGAGCCCGGCGCCGGCGACCGCGTCGGCGGTCGCCGCGTAGGCCAGGCCATCGCGCTCGCGGATGCGCTGCGGGATCCTGCCGGTGAGTCCCGAACCGGCGCCGAGCAGCACGCCGGCGAGCTCGAGCGCCGGATAGTCGGGATGGACGCGCGCGAGCGTGCGGTGGCCGATCAGGAGGTGGGCCTGGTCGGTGGCGTGCGTGGTCACTTCGCGGCGGGGCAGCGGATCGGGCGCCGGCTCGAGCGGCAGCGGCCGCGGCCGGCCGTCGCCAGGCAGCGTCGCGAAGAGCTGCTGCGCGCGCTCCGCCACGGCGCGCTCGTCGATCTCGCCGGCGATCGCCACGAAGCCTCCCCAGGCGAGGGAGGCGCCGTGGAAGCGGCGGCAGTCCTCGGCCGAGAGGCGCTCCAGGCTGACGGGATCGCCCTGCAACGGGCGCCCGCGTGGATGGGGGTCGTAGAGCTGGGCGAGGAAGGCGCGCGCGGTGAACAGATCGGCCTGATCGGCTTGCGCCTCGAGCTCGGCCTGGGCCTGCCGTCGCAGCCAGTCGAAACGCATCTCGGCGAAACGCGGCTCGAAGACGAGCTCGGCCGCCCACTCGAGTGCCAGCTGCCAGTCTCCCGCCAGCGCATCGATCGCCAGGCCGATCGCCTCGTAGCCGCCGAACGAGGAAAGCAGCATGCCGCGGTCCTCGGCGTCGCTGGCGATCTGCTGGTAGTCGCGCCGCAGGCTACCTTCGGAGAGCAGCCGCCCGGTGAGCAGCGCCTGCCCAGGCAGCGACTCAAGCCGAGCCCCGCCGCGCAGCACGACGCGCACCGCGACCACCGGCACGCCCTCGACGCGGCGCGCCAGGACCGGTGCGTCTCCCACGGAGGCGATCGGCGCTTCGCTCACACGGTCGGTCGGGAGATTCCCAGCACGCCGCCCGCGGCCGGGTCGAGATAGCGCACCGCCAGGTCGCGCAGCTCCTCGGCCTCGCAGGCGAGCGCTCGGCGCAGGTGGCGCAGCGGATGCCCGAGGTCGAATTGCGCCCGGGCGAGCGCGGCGTTGACCGCCTGCTGGTGGATGCGCTCCTGCTGGAAGACCCAGTCGGCGAGCAGGATCTGCTTGGCCCGCGCGACCTCCTCGGCGCTCGGGGCGAGCGCCCGCTGGCCGGCGAGCCCGTCGAGCAGGCGGCGTTCGACCTCCGCGGCGTCGCTGCCGGGGAGCAGCTCGCACGAGCAGGTGAGGAACGATGCGAGCTCGTTCTCGGCAAGCGCCGCGGACGCCGAGAGGCAGAGCTGGCCGACGTCGACCAACTCGCGGTAGAGGCGGCTCGTGCGCCCCGCTCCGAGCAGCGTCGCCAACAGCTTCAGGCCGGCGTGGTCCGCGTGGTCGGGCGGCGGCGCGGGCAGGGCGAGCAGCAGTCGGGTCACCTCGCCCTGGCGCCGCTCGACCCGCAAGAGCTCGCGCGGCGGCGCGTAGGCCGGAGCGCTGGCGCGGGCACTACCTGCCGCGGCGAGATCGCCGAAGGCGCGCTCGACTTCGTCCTCGGCTTCCGGTCCGAAGTCGCCGGCCACGACGAGGAGCGCATTGTCCGGCCGGTAGAAGCGGCGGTGGAAGAGCGCCAGCCGCTCACCATCGATGCGCTCGAGGTCCTGCTCGTTCCCGAGCACCGGCACGCCGTAGGGATGGCCGGCGAAGAGCGCGCCCTGCACCGCGAGCTCGAGGGCGTCCCACGGATCGTCGCGGTACATCGCGAGCTCTTCGAGGATCACCTGGCGCTCGCTCGTCACCTCCTCGGCCGCGAGATCGAGCCCGGTCATCCGATCCCGCTCGATGGCCAGCGCCTCGTGCCAGCGATCCGCGGCGAAGGCGAAGTAGTAGGCGGTGAGATCGTGGCTGGTGAAGGCATTGTTGGTGCCGCCCAGCGCCTGGGTCCGGCGGTCGATCTCGCCCGGGCCGTAGCGCTGCGAGCCCTTGAACATCATGTGCTCGAGGAAGTGGGCGGCGCCGCTCTCGCCTGGCGCCTCGTCGCGTCCCCCGGCGCGGTAGACCAGCACCGTCGAGACGATCGGGGCCTGCCGGTTGGGCAGCAGGCAGACCTCGAGGCCGCTCGCCAAGCGGCTCTCCCGCGCCTCCGCCTGGAGGTTCTGCGGAGCGCTGGCGCCGTCAGCCACCGTCACGATCGCGCCCCCCCAGGCGCCGCGGCTTCTTGCCCTGATCGGCCCCGGGGCGGAGATCGACCGAGACGACGGTCGGCGAGGGCGCATCACTCGAGGCGGTGACGCGAATGACGTAGTTGCGCCCGGTCGTCGGGTGGATGATGCGCACCAGGTGCTCGCCAGGCTCGGGCAGATCGTAGGCGCGCCCCTCACGCTTCTTCACCTGCCAGGTCCAGGCCTGTCCGATCACCCGCCCGTCGATCTTGACGATCGACTCGGGGGGCTCGACCGCGAAGCTCA
>CAZPZW010000140.1:0-8106 GCA_964591165.1 uncultured Thermoanaerobaculia bacterium
CCGGCGCGGCGATGAATCTCGAGAAGCGCCTGGGCGAGCACCGCGCCGGCCGCGCCTCGCGCTACACCCGTGCGCGGCGACCGGTCCAGCTCGTCTGGTCGCGGGAGGTCGAGAGCTGGAGCGCCGCTCTCCGCGAAGAGGCGCGGATCAAAGCCCTGTCCCGCGAGCAGAAGCTGGCAATGATCCTCCCGGCGGCGGGCGAGCGCTGAACCTCTTCCGGCGTCTGGCGTAGGATCCCGCGAAAGATGCCGAAACCGTCCGTAGCGAAGCGCCCGGCACGGCAGCACCCAGTTGCCGGGCAGGCTTCGCTCCCCTTCCTCCGCTTCTACCATTCGCCGGAGTTGCGCGCCGAGACGCTGCGCGTGCTCGACGCGATCGAGGAGGCCGACGATCCGACGGTGCATCGCAAGGCGCTCGCCGCGGTGGTCGGCAAGCTCACCGAGAGCGGGCTCGAGTACTACTTCATGCAGCCGCTCGTCACGGCGCGCGCCGGGTTCGTGGTCGAGCGGTCGGCACGGCTCGGCCTGGCGGGGGCGAACCGCGTCCTCGCCCCGATCCTCGGTAGCGTCATCGGGCGGCTCGACGGCCCGCAACTCGTCGCCGTTTGTGGCCATATCCGCGACTTGATGCGCTGAGCGGCGCCCGGGAGACTGCAATGCCCCATCTCGTGCTCGAGCTGAGCGACAATCTGATCGACCGTCCCGATCTCCGCGCCGTGCTGCTGGAGCTGCACGACGTGCTGGTGGCGACCGGCGCCTTCGCGCGCGCGGACATCAAGAGCCGGGTGCTCCGCCATTCGACGTTCGCGGTCGCCGACGGCGCGCCGGAGGGCGGTTTCGTAGCGCTCGAGATCCGCATCCTCGAGGGGCGTAGCGAAGCGATCAAGGCAGCGGCGAGCGAAGGGGCGCTCGCGGTGCTCGAGCGCGCTTTCGCCGAGAGCCTGGCGCAGCAGCCCGTCGGGCTCTCGGTCGAGGTACGCGACATGGCGCGCGCGAGCTACCGCCGGCGGCGCGGTCCGACCTGAGACGGTCCGCTCAGCGACCGGGTGCGGCGGAGAGGAGCCGGATCGTCCGGTCGAGCCGCGCGACCGCGAGCCGCCCGCCATCCGGGCTCCAAGCGAGCGCGAAAACCGAGGCGCCCATCGGCAGGCCCACCAACTGATCGCCGGTCGCCGGATCCCAGAGGCGCAGCGTATCGTCGGCGCCACCGCTCGCCAGCCGCCGGCCGTCGGGAGAATAAGCGAGCGTCTGGAGGCTCTGCTGGTGACCGGCGGCGCGCCGCCGCACCTCGCCCGATGCAGCGTTCCAGAAGGAGAGGGCGCCGTTGCCCGAACCCACGGCGAGCGTCGCGCCGTCGGGCGAGTAGGCGACCGCCGCCTTGCCCGGTCCCGGCGCGATCCGGAGGAGGCTCTGTGCGGCGGACCAGTCCCAGACCGTCACCGAGCCATCGGAAGCCCCCACCGCCAGGCGCCCGCCGTCGGGACTCCAGGCCACCTGCCAGGGATCGTGCGCCTCCCCGTTGCCCAGGGTCGCTAGGGGAGCCCCGGAAGGGACCTCCCAGACGCCGACCTCGCCGCGCAGCGAGGGGGCAGCGACCCGCTTGCCGTCCGGGCTGAAGGCGACCGAGCCGATCTGCCGTCGTCCCGCCTCGACGAGCACGGCGACCGACCCACCGGTAGCCGAGTTCCAGAGCACGACCCGGCCGTCGTTGCCGGTCGTCGCCAGCCACCGGCCGTCGGCGCTCCACGCGGTCGCGACCGCCGACTCCTGGTGGCCGGTCAGCGAACGGACCTCCCGGCCGTCGGCGCTCGCGAAGAGCTGGGTGAATCCTCCCCAGCCGCTCGCCGCCACACTCTCGCCGTCGGGCGAGAACACGACCGAGTACGCGTCCGCCGCCAGCTTCCAGGTGTGTCGCTCGGGCGCGAGCGCGGCGAGATCCCAGGATCGCCAGCCGCCGTCAGCGCTCGCGCTCACCAGGCGCATCCCGTCACGGCTCGCCGCCAGGGCGGTCACCGGCCGTCGATGGCCGTGGTGGACCGCGAGCTGCCTGGCGCGCGCGACGTCCCAGCGGCGCAGCGTGCCGTCCGCCCCCGCCGCCAACAGGTCGCCGTTCGGCAGGAAGCGAACTCCGTTGATCCAGCGCCGTTGGCCCTCGGCCTGGCCGACCAGCGTCGCTTCGAGCGAGCGATCGGCCAGCTTCCAGACGCGCACGGTCCCGTCCTTCGCGGCGACGGCGAGCCGCGTGTCGTCGGGCGAGAACGCGATGGACTGCACCGCCTGGTAGGTGTCGTCGGCCGGCGGCAGCAGGCGGGCCGCGACGGCCCCGGTCGCCGGCTCGATCAACGCCACGTCGTAATCCCAGGTGCCGGCCGCGACCGTCCGCCCGTCGTGCGACCAGGCGACATCGACGATCGGTTTGACGCCGTGCTCGATCGCCCAGCGCTCGGCGCCGCTCGCCACGTCCCAGAGACGGACGACGCCCCAGACGCCGCGCTCCGTCGAGAAGAGCCAGGAGCTCGCCACGAGCTCGCCGCCGTCGGGGCTCCAGGCGAGCGAAGCGATGCCGCGCCCGACTCCTTCGAAGCGGCGCATCTCCCGGCCGCTCGCCACCTCCCAGAGTCGCACGGTGCCGTCGGACGAGGCGCTCGCGAGGGTCCGCCCGTCGGGCGCGAAGCGCGCGTTCCACACCCCTTCGGTGTGGCCGGCGAGAGTCGTCGCGAGGTCGCCCGTCGCAGCGTCCCAGAGCCTCACCGCGCCGTCGCGGCCGCAGGTCGCCAGGCGGCGCCCGTCGGGAGAGAGGTCGATGCCGAGCACCGGCCCGTCGTGCGCCGCGATGCTCAGCGCGCTCTCGTCCAACCGCGCCGCGAGGTGCCGCCATTCCCAGCCGCGGCGCGCGGGCGGGGCGGCGTCCAGCCATTCTGCCGCCGCCGCGGTCTCGTGCAAGCGCAGGGAGGCCTCGGCGGCCGCGAGGCTGGCTCGATAGAGGAGCGGCTCGGCGGCGGGCGCGCTCGGCGCGTCGAGCGCCAGGGCTCGGGTCGCGAACAGAAGGCAGACTCCGAAACGGGATGGCGTCATGTTCACCTCGTCAGCGCGGCACATCCGCCGGCGGATTCTGCCATCACCTCGCGCCCACGCGTCCGCCCGGCTGTGCGCTCCTCGGCGCGATGGAGTGTAGGATCCGTCGTCGACGCAACGCCAGGACCTGGCCGCCCGGGGGGGACTGCCATGGCAATTCACGGTGGATCGCGACAGGAGAGGTCGAACCGGCCCACGCGGTCCTTAAGCCGTTTCGCGCTTCCGGCCTGGGCGCTCCTGCTGCTCCTCGGCGCGCTGCTCGGCAACGGTCGAGCGGCCGCCGGGGACGCGCCGGTGCTCGTCCGCCTCACCACCGCACTCGGTGAGATCGATCTCGAGATCGATCTGGCGCACGCGCCGCGCACCGCGGAGAACTTCCTGCGCTACGTCGACGCTGGGCGCTACGACGGTGGGAGATTCCATCGCACGGTGCGGCCAGACACCGAGACCCGCCGCGACGTACCGATCGAGGTCGTCCAGGCCGGCGTCGCTCCCGAGCGCGAGCGTGAGGACTTTCCACCGGTGCCGCTCGAACCCACCCGCGTGACCGGGCTGCGGCACCGCGACGGCACTCTGTCCATGGCGCGGGCCGCTCCCGACAGCGCCACCTCCGACTTCTTCGTCTGCCTCGGCGACCAGCCGTCGCTCGACTTCGCCGGAGCACGCAATCCCGACGGTCAGGGCTTCGCCGCCTTCGGCCGGGTGGTGCGGGGAATGGACGTCGTCCGGCGCATCCAGGCGGCGCCGGCCGAAGGTCAGGCGCTCACTCCGCCGATCGCCATCCTCAGCGCCCGGCGCCTGCCGGCGTCCGCCGCCACGCCTCCGGGAGCCCCCGCGCCATGACCCCCAGCCAACTCCTCGAGCAGCGACCGTGATCGCGAACGACCTCGTCGCGCGCCTCGCGGCGCACCGCACGCTCGCTGCCGTGCCGCGCGCGGAGCTCGAGTGGTTGGCTGCGCACGGCGAGCTGCAGCACGTCCCGGCCAATCAGACGCTCCACCGGCTCGGCGATCCGATCGACAATCTATGGATTGTTCTCGCTGGACGCCTCGACATCCGCGTGCATCGCGAGAGCGGCTGGCGGCGGGTGATGGAATGGCGCGGCGGAGACGTCGCCGGGCTGATTCCCTTCTCGCGCATGCGCGGCTCGCCGGGCGAGGCGCGCTCGGTGGAAGACTCGGAGCTGCTCGCGGTCCACCGCCGGCATTTCCCGGAGCTGATCCGCGACTGCCAGGAGCTGATCGCCGTCCTGGTGCACGTGATGCTCGATCGCGCCCGCCATTTCCGCTCGAGCGACCTGCACGACGACAAGCTGTCCTCGCTGGGGCGCCTCGCGGCGGGGCTCGCCCACGAGCTCAACAACCCGGCGTCGGCGGCGGCGCGCGGCGCCGGGGTGCTGGTCGAGGCCCTGCCCGGGCTCGAAGCGGCCTGCCGGGAGTTCGGCGCCCGTCGGCCGAGTCCAGCCGAGCTGGCCGCCTTCGAAGCCCTGCGCGCGCAGTGCCTGGCGTACGCGGGGGCGCTCACCCGGACTCCCTTCGAGCAGGCCGAGCGCCAGCAGGAGCTCGGCGCCTGGCTGGAACGCCACGGACTCGGGCACGTCGAGGCGGAAGCGCTCGCCGAAACCGATGTCTCGCTTGCGGCGCTCGACACGGCCGCCGGCGCGCTCGGCGGCGACGGACTCAAGGTGGCCCTCGCTGCGCTCGCCGCCAGCTGCGAGACGCGCCGGCTCGCCTCGGACATCGAGCGCGCGGCCGGGCGCGTCCACGAGCTGGTCGCCGCGGTGAAGGGATTCACTTACATGGATCAAGCCAAGGTGCCCAAGCCAGTCGACCTGGCGCGGGGCATCGCCGACACCCTCACCGTGCTGCGCTCCAAGGCGAAGGCGAAGTCGGTTCGTCTGCGCGCCGAGGTGGAGCCCACCCTGCCGACGGTGACCGGCTTCGGCGGCGAGCTGAACCAGGTCTGGGCCAATCTGGTCGACAACGCCATCGATGCGGTCGCCGAAGGCGGCAGCGTCGAGGTCTTCGCCCGTCGGGAAGGCAAGTCGGTCGTCGTTCGCGTGGTCGACGACGGTCCGGGGATCCCACTCGAGCTGCAGAATAGGATGTTCGAGCCCTTCTTCACCACCAAGTCGGTCGGCGAAGGAACGGGACTCGGGCTGTCGATCGCCCGTAGCCTGGTCGGACAGCACGACGGGGAGATCGAGGTCGATTCGCGTCCCGGCCGCACCGAGTTCCGGGTGACGCTGCCGGTCACCGCCGGCAGCGCCGGCGCCGCCGGCGGCACCGGATAGCGCGCCGTACCGTCAGGAGGTCGTCCATGCCCCGCTTCTTCATCGAAGTGCCCCACGACTCGGATCGCGTCGCCTGCACCAAGGCGGTGCGCATCTTCCTCACCAGCGGCTCGCACTTCCTGACCCACGCCGACTGGGGCTGCTTCGACGGCGATCATCACGCCTGGCTGATCGTGGAGGCGGCCGACAAGGCGGAAGCGCGCGCCATCGTGCCGCCCGGGTTCCGCGCCGAGGCTCGCGTCGTCCAGCTCAACAAGTTCGAGATGGACAAGGTCGGCGGCGCCATCCGGCGCCAGGACGGCTGAGGGGAAGCCGCGCGGCGATGGCCAAACCGGTCCTGCTCACGGTCGACGACGATCCCGAGGTCCTCTCGGCGGTCGAGCGCGACCTGCGCGAGCGCTATCGCGACGACTACCTGGTGCTCAAGGCGAGGTCCGGCGAAGAGGCGCTCGCGGCGGCGGAAGAAGTCCAACGCCGCGGTTGGACGATCGCCCTCTTCCTGGTCGACCAGCGGATGCCGGGGATGACTGGCACGGCGCTGCTCGCCAAGCTGCGCGCGCTATTTCCCGACGCCAAGAAAGTCCTGCTCACCGCTTACGCCGACACCGCGGCGGCGATCGCCAGCATCAACGAGATCGGCCTCGATCACTACCTGCTCAAGCCCTGGCATCCGCCCGAGGAGCGGCTCTACCCGGTGCTCGACGACCTGCTCGCCGCCTGGCAGGCGCAGGCGCGGCCGCCCTTCGAGGGGATCCGCATCGCCGGCGCCCTGTGGTCTCGCGCCTGTTACCAGGCCAAGGAGTTCCTGGCGCGCAATCAGGTGCCCTACCAGTGGATCGACATCGAGCGCGACGCTCCGGCGCGCGAGCTCGTGGAGCGGCTGACCGGCGGCACGACCCGCCTGCCGGTGGTCCTCTTTCCCGACGGCAGCCACCTGATCGCGCCCAGCCAGCTCGAGCTCGCCGCTCGGGTCGGGCTGCCGACCCGCGCCGGCCAGAAGTTCTACGACCTGGTCGTCGTCGGCGGTGGGCCGGCCGGCCTCGCCAACGCGCTCTACGGCGCCTCCGAGGGATTGTCGACGCTGCTCGTCGAGCAGAACGCGCCAGGTGGCCAGGCGGGAACGAGCTCGCGCATCGAGAACTACCTCGGCTTCCCTGGCGGCGTGACCGGCGCCGACCTCGCCCAGCGCGCGGTCGCCCAAGCGCGCCGTTTCGGGGCCGAGCTGCTGACCGCGCAGGAAGTGGTCGGCATCGAACGCGCCGACCCCTACCGCGTCGTCCACCTGGCCGACGGCAGCGCGGTGCGCTCCTACACCGTGCTGCTCGCCACCGGCACGGCGATCAAGACGCTCGACGTGCCAGGCGTCGAGCGCCTGCTCGGGGCCGGCGTCTACTATGGCGCGGCGACCACCGAGGCCGCGACCTATCGCGATCAGGAGGTCCTGGTGGTCGGCGGCGCCAACTCGGCCGGTCAGGGCGCCGTCTTCTTCGCCCGCACCGCGCGCCGAGTTTCCATGCTGGTCCGCAGCGTCGGCCTCGAGACCTCGATGTCGCAGTATCTGATCGACCGGATCGCGGCGACTCCGAACATCGAGGTGGTGCCGCGCGTCACGGTCTCGGAGGCGATCGGCGAGACCCGGCTCGAGGCGGTGCGGGTGCAGAACCTCGACAGCGGCGAGGAGACTCTGCGCCCCTGCGCTGCGCTCTTCCTCTTCGTCGGCGGCGCGCCGCGCTCCGAGCGTTTCGCGGGGCTGGTCGAGCGCGACGACAAGGGCTTCATCCTCACCGGACCGGATCTGCCGCGCGCCGGCCAGCGGCCCCGCGGCTGGACGCTCGAGCGCGATCCTTTCCTCTTCGAGACCAGTCTGCCGGGGGTGTTCGCCGCCGGGGACGTGCGCGCCGGCGCCAACCGGCGGGTCGCCGCGGCTGTCGGTGAGGGCTCGGCGGCGATCTTCTCCATCCAGCGCTACCTCGAGACCGTTTGACGCCGTAGGGCGCCGCCCGGAGACACGAAAGGCCGGCTCGCCCAGGGCGAACCGGCCTCCGGAGTTCGACTCGATCGAACGGCCTTAGATCTTGACGACGTTCTCGGCCGCCGGGCCCTTCTGGCCCTGAACGACGTCGAACTCGACCCGCTCACCCTCGACCAGGCTCTTGAAGCCCGAGCCCTGGATCGCGGAATGATGCACGAAGCAGTCCTTCTGTCCGTCGTCCCGGGTGAGGAACCCGAAACCCTTGGCGTCGTTGAACCACTTGACGCTGCCCTGAATACGCATGCTGTCCAGCTCCTTGTGTCGGTCGGAACTGGTAACAGCCCACGCCCAACCATCACGGTTTTTTCGTGGAAGGCCCCCACGCGGGTCAGACACGATCGAGCCGCACCTGCGGCCGACTGCGGGCGCAGCCTAGCACGATTCGGCGATTCGCGCTCGGAGACCCTCCAAGAGCCGGTCTCCCGGCGGGCGGCACGCCGGCGATCAGGCCTCCGGCGAGTCGGCCGCGTCGGCGCCGAGCGCGAGCTCCTTCAGCCACCGCCAGGTCGCCTGGAGGCCGCGCACGATTCGCCCGTCCCGCACCGCGGCGCCACCGAGCCGTGCGGCGAGCTCCGTTTCGCGGCCGCGGAAACGCGGGGGAAAACGCACCAGGCCGAGCTCGCGCAGCCCGCCGAGGCGGACCAGGGTCGGTGACACGGCGCCGCGCAGGACGGCGAGCTGGCCCGCCGGCAGGGCGATCTGACGCG
>CAZPZW010000141.1:0-5953 GCA_964591165.1 uncultured Thermoanaerobaculia bacterium
GGATGCGGCCACGCCTGCAACGAAACGGCGTCGGAGATTCCTGTCACCGCTGGTACGAGACGGGGACGGGGAGGTACACAAGTAGCGATCCTGCGTCAGCGCGATCTCGGTTCTCGGCGTTCAGGGCCCCTGGATCTGCACCTGTCGCCGGGATTGCCTTGGCGAGTTACGACTACGCTCTCGACAACCCGCTGCGGCTTGTTGATCCGACTGGCGAGTTCGCTCTCCTCGCGCCGTTGCTTTGTGCTCCGGCGACCGCCCAAGCCTGGCTCTCTACTACCGGCCTCAACGACAAGTATCGGCACTGCGTGGTGGGATGTGCGATTACCCGCTACTGCGGCGCCACGTTCTGCATTCCGGCTGCGGTGGGGAAGGAGTTCTTGGATACGTTCGGGTTCGGCACACCGGATCCAGGTGACGTGGCTGCGACCCTTGTTGGTTGCACAGCGAGTTTCTTGCCATGTGGGTGTGAAGACAGTTGCAAGCGACGAGGATTCAAGCCATGAGACCAAGTGCCGTTCTGACTATTTCGATTCTTGGCTTGGTCATTGCTGGCTGTTCTGGCGGCAGTAGCGCGGGAATCCCGATATCGGCACCATCAATGTCGAGCGACGTATTTCTGGTCCTTGAAGTCAGTTGGCTCGAGGATGCGCGCCTCATCGTGGCCGCAAAGAGCACTGGTAGGCGAGATTCTCTGACTTCGATCGCGTTCGCGGATTCGAACGAGAGGATCGCTCAGCTGGCTTGGTCCGAATCGGGGAAGCACTTCGCACTGCTGGTGACCGGCAGTAATCGTTATCCACACGGCACGCGCCTCATTCTCGTTGATCTGTCGGGGTTTCCCGCCGAAGCGACGCGCCGACTGGTCGACACTGAGGAGGCGGTGACTTCTTTTTGTTTCGAGGGCTCCACCTTCAGCTACTCGACGCCGGAGCGGACCACCCGACGAGAGCTACCCTAGCGGAATCCACACAGACCTGAACCAGCGTTCGACGCATCCTCCTTGCTGCGTTGGACAGCCTGCACGCCGGATCGGCGAAGCACCGCTCCTTCCTCGTGCGCGACGAGGGAGTTGATTGCCAGGGTCCCTTGGCCTGGGAGTACGATCGGATCGGGAATCGCCTGAGCGAGACGCGGAGCGGGATCGCGGATACCTATTCCTACGCCCCGAACGCCGGCCTGCCTCCGGGGCACACGGCCCTCTTGGACGCGATCGCTCTGGCGGGCGGCTCCGGGGGGGCCCGGGACTACACCTTCGGTCCGGCGGGGCACCTGGAGCTCTGGGATGCCGGCGCCAACGTCCTCGACTTCGGCAACGACCTCTCGGGCCAGCTCGCGAGCGTCACGAGAACCGCCGAGCACGCGGCGAGCTTCCGCTACGACGGCCGGGGCTACCTCAGGGAGACCCTGACCCTCGAGCCGGGGAGCGGGGGTGGGGAAGGCGAGCTCCCCTTCCTCGACGGCTTCGAGACGGGGGATCTCTTCGAGTGGTCGACCGTGGAGGCAGGCGCAAGACGGAGTGAAGTGATTCCTCGGACGGCGCGTTCGCCCGAGGGTGTCTAGGCTCACCGCCCTCGCGGTCGCTTTCTGAGCGAACCGCGCTGGGGCGTTGCAACGCCAACGGCGAAACGAAACGAGAAGTTGCAACGGTGCGTTTCAGGACTGCAGGCGTCGCTTCTGGAGTTTCCTCCATCTTCCTTGATTTCAGCGACTTGACCTCTCGGCACGCGGTGTGCGATTCCGCTTGGCGCAGGTGGAGGAATCGATGGCCGAGCGGTGCATCGCGGGGAACTGGGTGGAGGTCGACGACGGGGGGTATCTCGTCGACGGGCTCGCCTGGACGCCCGAGATCGCCGAGGCGCTGGCGCGCCAAGCGGGGATCGACCGCTTGACGGCGGCGCACTGGAGCGTGCTCTCGGCCTTCCGCGAGGAGTTGGCGCGTCACGGCGAGCCGCCGGCGCTCGCCGGCCTCGCCGCGGCCGCCGGGCTCGCGCTCGGCGACCTCCAGCGCCTCTTCGCCGGGCGGCCCGACGAGCTGGTCGGGAAGATCGCCGGCCGCCCTCGTCCCCATGCATCGCCCGACCCGTCAGGGTCGTTCACCGGAGGAGCTCAGGGAGAATCCAAATGAAAGCTGCTGCCCATCGCCTCACCGCCGCGCTCGCGCTCGCGCTGCTCGCGCCCGCGGCGTACGCCACCAACGGCCTCTACCTCACCGCCTACGGCGCCGAGGCGCAAGGCCGCGGCGGCGCCAACATCGCGATCTCCGATCGCACTCTGGGATTGAACGCCAATCCCGCCGGCATCTCGCAGCTCCAGGGGAACCACTACACGGCGAGCCTCGCGGTGCTCGCGCCCTCGCTCGAGTTCGAGAACATGGTGAACGCGCCGACCGACGCCGAGAGCCGCTACTTCCCGCTGCCCGCCTTCGCCTGGGTGCGCGGCGGCAAGGAGTCGCGCTGGGCCTACGGGGTCGGCTTCATCGCGCAGGGCGGCATGGGCGCCACCTTCGACGATCTCAACACCTTCTTCGGCACCTCGGACCAGACCTACACCCAGGTCCGCTTCATGAGCCTCTCGCCGACCGTCGCCTACTCCTTCAACGAGGACGCGGCGATCGGCGCGACCCTCAACCTCGGTTACGCCGACGCCTCGTTCCGCTTCTTCCCGGGCACCTCCTTCTTCAACACCCAGAATCCGCAGATGAGCTTCTTCGGCCCGAAGATGGAAGAGGCGGCCGGCATGCAGTACAGCCTCCGCCTCGGCGGCTGGTGGCGCCCATCGCCCCGCTGGTCGCTCGGCGCGATCTACCAGACCAAGACCGAGAGCACCTTCGACGGTGGCACGCTGCAGGTCAACTTCTCCAACATGCCGGGCCTGGCCGAAAAGGTGAAGTACGAGGCCGAGATGGACGGCTTCACTTTCGCCGCGCAGGCCGGAGTCGGCATGGCGGTCAACGTCACCGACCACTGGCTGCTCGCGGTCGACCTCAAGCGCTACTTCTGGGACCAGGCGATCGACACCATCCTGGTGCGCGGCACCGATCCTTCGTCCCCCTACGCGCCGCCGAGCGTCGAGATGCCCTTCGTCTTCGATTGGAAGGATCAGTGGATTCTCGCGCTGGGCAGCGAGTGGCGGACGAGCGAGACGGTGACCCTCAGGGCCGGCTACAACTACGGCGAGAACCCGGTGCCCGACGAGACCTTGACGCCCCTCTTCCCGGCGACCACCGAGCACCACCTCACGATCGGCGCGAGCCTCCTCAAGGGCTCGGTGACGTACGACTTCGCCCTCGAGCACGCTTTCAATGCCTCCAACACCAACAACAACCCGGACCCGATGGTCAACCCCTTCGGCCCCGGCGCACGCGTCGACCACAGCCAGTGGACGGTCGCGTTCGGCGTCTCCTGGGCGAAGGCCCGGCAGTAGATCGAGAGGATCGCGCCATGAGAACCCACCGCCTCGCCACCCTCGCCGCCGGCGCCCTCGCCACCGCGGCGCTGCTCGTCTCGGCCACTGCTCGAGGCACCGAAGCGCTCGCCAAGCAGGAATCGCTCGAGTGCACCGCCTGCCACGACAAGCCGGGCAGCAAGCTGCTCACCGACCAGGGCAAGTACTACGAGACGATGCGCAGCCTCGCCGGCTACGCCGAGCTCAAGTCGACCTTCGGTGCCTGCACCAACTGCCACGTCAAGAAGCCGGGCTCGAAGAAGCTCACCGCCCAGGGCAAGAAGTTCCAGGAGATGGTCGAAGACATGGAAGGCCTCGGCGCCTGGATGAAGGAGCACCACCCCACCCCGCCCCCCGCCGAACCGAAGAGCGGTAGCTGAGCCCGGCGATCGCGCGGCGGAAACTCTCGCCGCCGCATCCAAAGCAGGTCCGCTTCATCGCCGCCGAGGTGGCCCCGAGCCACCTCGGCGGTACCCGCCTTCCTCGAGCTTCGCTAGGATCCGCCCTGCATGCCCTCTTTCGCCCGACGCTGGCTCTTCGCGGTGATGAGCCTCTGGCCGCCCCTCCTCGGCGCCGGAATTCGCGTCCGCCGGATCCCCGGGCCGCCGCTCTCCTTCGAAACCCGGATGAAGCTCTGCTGGTGGAACCGCAACTACGTCGGCACGCACTTCGGCGGTTCGCTCTACGCGATGTGCGATCCGTTCTACATGCTCATCCTGCTGCACGAGCTGGGGCCCGGCTACGTGGTGTGGGACAAGGCCGCGACGGTGCGCTTCCTGCGCCCCGGCCGGGGCGAGGTGCGGGCGAGCTTCGTCATCCCGCGCCAGCGGATCGAGGAGATCCGGCGGGAGGCCGACGGCGCGACGAAGACCGAGCCGCGCTTCCTCGCCGAGGTGCGGGACGGCGCCGGCGAGCTGGTCGCCGAAGTGGACAAGCTGCTCTACGTCCGCCGGCGCGAGCGTATGCCCAGCTGAAGGGCGGCGCCGCGGCGCGCCCGCTCAGAGGATCGATCGATTCGTCGTGGAGCCGGCCGCCCGGGCCAGCGAGTCAGTTCGCTCAGGTGAAGCCGGAGCCGGCGCCGCAACCGCCGCCGCCACAGCCGGCGCCAACGTCTGCGCTACCGCCCGCGGAGGCGGCGGCGAAGGTCGAGTGGAGCTTCGCGACCTCTTCCCAGCCGCAGGCCGGACAGGCGAGCCCGCCCGCGCCCTCACCCAGGCGTTGCAGCACTTCGAAGCGGTGACCGCACTTCTCGCAGCGATACTCGTACAGCGGCATGGCTCGACCTCGAAGTCAGGAAGCGGTGCGCGGGCGGCGCAGGAAGAGGATCGCGGCGAGCGCCAAGACGCTGCCCAGCGCGACGTAGCCCGCGCCGGCGAGGGTCGGGACCTCCGGCTCGAACTCGCGGCAGGCCAGCTCGAGCGGGTCGACCGCATCGAGCAGCACGCCCCCGTCGGCCAGGTAGAGACCGATGCCCGGAGTCGCGGCGTTCGGTGCCCGGCGCAGCTTGAAGCTGCCCGCGACCGTGTGCACCGCGCCGTCGGCGGGAACCGACAGGGTCTCGACCTGCACGATCTGGCCGTCGTCGACCACCTGGAGCTGGAAGCTGTCTTCGCCGCCACCGGCGTCGGCGAAGACGGTCGCCGAATAGCCGATCACGCAACCCTGCGGCGCGCTCGCCTCGAGCGTCCCCAGGTTCCCGGTCGGCAGCACCAGATTGAACCCGTTCACCTGCGGGCCGTCCGCAACCGCGACCCAGCCGGCCGCGAGAAGCAGAGCAGCGAACAGAAGCCGGGTCGGACGCAGGACGGATCCCCTCACGACATCAGTGTAGCCGATTCCCCGCCAGGCGCAAGTCCGGGCCTGACCGCCCCACCCGGGACAGGGTGAGGCGGCCCCGTGCGGACCCTAAGCGAGCAGGCTCTCGACCGCCGAGCGCTCCTCGCGGAGCTCCTTGTCGGTGGCGTCGAGGCGCGCCCGGCTGAACTCGTCCACCGGGAGTCCCTGGACGATCTGGTAGTCGCCACCCTTGCAGACGCAGGGGTAGCTGAAGACGACGCCCGGCGCGATGCCGTAGCTGCCGTCCGCGGGGACTCCCATCGAGACCCAGTCCCCCTCGCGGCTACCGAGCGTCCAGGTGCGCATGTGGTCGATCGCCGCCGAGGCCGCCGAGGCGGCGGAGGAGGCGCCGCGCGCCTTGATGATCGCGGCGCCGCGCTGCTGCACGGTGGGGATGAAGGTCTCGCGGTACCAGGTCTCGTCGAACAACGACTTCGCGGGCTTGCCGCCGATCGTGCACTGCGCGACGTCCGGATATTGGGTCGAGGAGTGGTTGCCCCAGATGGTCATCTTCCGGATGTCGTTGACGTGGGCACCGGTCTTCGCGGCGAGCTGCGAGAGCGCCCGGTTGTGATCCAGCCGGGTCATGGCGTGGAATTGCCGCCGGTCGAGCTTGGGGGCGTTGGAGGCGGCGATCAGCGCGTTGGTGTTGGCGGGATTGCCCACCACC
>CAZPZW010000141.1:6053-8035 GCA_964591165.1 uncultured Thermoanaerobaculia bacterium
GGGGGCGTTGGAGGCGGCGATCAGCGCGTTGGTGTTGGCGGGATTGCCCACCACCAGGACGCGCACGTCGCGCGCGGCGCGCTCCGAGAGCGCCTTGCCCTGCGGCCCGAAGATCGCGCCGTTGGCCGACAGCAGGTCCTTGCGCTCCATGCCCGGGCCGCGCGGCTTGGCGCCGACCAGGAAGGCGAAGTCGACCTCGCTGAAGCCGGCCTCGATGTCGTCGGTCGCAACCAGCCCGGAGAGCAGCGGGAAGGCGCAGTCCGAGAGCTCCATGACCACACCTTGCAGCGCGGCCATGGCAGGGGGAATCTCGATGAGGTGGAGGATGACCGGCTGGTCGGGACCGAGCAGGTTGCCGGCCGCGAGCCGGAAGCAGATGGCGTAGCCGATGTTGCCGGCGGCGCCGGTGACCGCGATGCGCACGGGCTTGTTCATGGCCGGCGATTGTAAGGCCGCAGGCCGCGCCGCTTGCCGCCCACGCGGGTAGGCGCGCCGGTCACCGGCGAGGGGGCGGCCGGCGGCGAAACCCGGCCGCCGGGCCGCGCGTAGGGAGAGGCGAGGAGAACGCCCATGGACGGCACCCGCAAGCGCCCGAATCCGCTCGTCGAATTCTTCGCGGTTCCTTTCCGGCCGCGCTCCTACGGCAACCTGCTCTACCTCTGGCTCGCTTTCCCGCTGGGTCTGCTCTACTTCGTCGGCCTGGTCTGCGGCTTCGCCACCGGCATCCCGTTGACGATCGTCTGGGTCGGCCTGCTGATCCTGCTCGCCACCTTGATGCTCGCCTGGGTCGCGGAGGGTTTCGAGCGACGCATGGCGATGTTGTTGCTGGGAGCCGACGTGCCGACCCGGCGGCCGCGGCCGCTGCCTGCCAAGCCGCTCGCCCAGATCGGCTCGACCCTCGCCTCGCCCGCCCTCTGGAAGGGGATGCTCTTCCTGGCGCTCAAGTTCCCGATTGGGCTCGCCGGATGGGTCGGCTCGCTCGTGGGCTTGACGGTGTCGCTCGCCTTCCTCGCCGCGCCGGGGCTCGTCGCCTTCGGTCTCGGCGACGTGGACTTCGGTCTCTGGCAGCCGGACTCGGTGCTCGAAGCGCTGCCCCTCGGCTTCGCCGGCCTGCTCGGCCTGCTGCTCACCTTCCACCTGCAGAACGCGCTCGGCTGGCTCTGGGCCCGGCTCGCCGAGCTCCTGCTCGGCGCCGAGCTGCCGGCGCCCGCGAGCCCCGCGACCGCGACGCCCGCCGCCGCCTGACCATCGCCTGATCGCCGCCGACCCCGGAAGGTGGCCTGCTCGCCCCACCCCCCGGGTGGCGACGCGGGCCGCGCCGCGCTCGACAATGCCTTGCGTGGGGGACTCTCGACCGTCAGGAGAGTGGCGATGAGCGCGACCGTTTCGACCCGCGAACGGCCCAAGCCGTTCGTCTTTCCCGAGTTCTGCAAGGGCTGCGGACGCTGCATCTCCGCCTGCCCCAAGGAGTGCATCCATCTCGCCGACGAGATCAACGAGCAGACCGGTCTGCGGCCGATCGAGCTCGACCTCGAGGCGTGCAACGGATGTGGACTCTGCATCACCGCCTGCCCGGAGCCCTACGGGCTGCAGCCGCAGGCCGAGCCCTGGGACGGCGAGCCGACGCCGCCACAGCATCTCTTCGGCGAGAAGGTCTCGACGGCGCCTGTCGCGATCGACCGACCGGACGAGCGGCTGGCGCTGCCCGCCGTCGCTCCGCTGATCGTCAAGGGCAACTACGCGGCGGCGATCGGCGCGCTGCTGGCCGGCTGCCGGCACTTCTTCGGCTACCCGATCACCCCGTCGACCGAAGGGGCCGAGCTGATGGCCAAGCTCCTGCCCAAGCTCGACGGCGTCTTCCTGCAGGCGGTTTCCGAGGTCGCGACGGTCAACCACATGTACGGCTGCGGCGGCGCGGGGCTGCGTACGATGACCTTCACCTCCTCGCCCGGCTTCAGCCTGATGCTCGAGGGCATCTCCTA
>CAZPZW010000142.1:0-7997 GCA_964591165.1 uncultured Thermoanaerobaculia bacterium
CCTTCTCGTTGTTGAACCACTTGACGGTGCCCTGCTCGGTCATGCCCTGCTCCTTCTGACTTCGTGGTTAATGAAACCCGGCCTCTCGTCGAGACCGGTGCTCCGGCAGGCCCGCCACGGACCCGCACGATCGATGAACGGCGGAGGGAGAGGAGAATTCACGCAGCGTCGGCCTGGATGCCCCAATTTTGCGGGAAGATTGCACAGCGATCGACAAAACGCAAACTCCGCCTCCGCGCCATGAAAGTCCGCCCCACCGGACCAGCCGATGGGGCGCGGAAGATCGATCGGATGTGAAGCGCCGTTTACAGGCGAACGACGTTGCGCGCCTGCAGGCCCTTCTGGCCCTCAACGACCTCGAAGGAGACTCGGTCCCCCTCGTTCAGGGAGCGATATCCCTCGGCCAAGATCGCGGTGTGGTGGACGAACACGTCCGGTCCGCCCTCGCGCGAAATGAAGCCGAAGCCCTTCTCGTTGTTGAACCACTTGACGGTGCCCTGCTCGGTCATACCCTGCTCCTTGCGTTTGCTGCGTTGAATGAGCCACGCCTCCGAGCAACGGAGGCGGTGCGACGGGATCCGCTACGGATCCCAAAAACGGATAACTCGGTTCGAGGTTTGGATTTCAGAGGATAAGGGGGGAAAAGGACTCTGGAAAAGTGGCGAGGCCCGTAGTGTTTCAGCTTTCCGCCGGAAAATCAAGGGGGATGCCGCAGCCCGCGAGAGCGGCGGCGAAATCGACCGGCAGCGGAGCCACGAAGCGGCCGGGCGACCAACCGGCGATCTCCAGCCGCCAGGCGTGCAGAAGCGACCGGCGCACGGAGAGCGCCGCGCGGCGTCGCGCGTCGTGCACCCCACGCTCGCGCGGTCCCCCGTAGAGGTCGTCGCCGACCACCGGATGCCCGGCCGCCGCCGCGTGCACCCGGAGCTGGTGCGTCCGCCCGGTGCGCGGCGCGAGCTCGAGCAGCGCCACGTGCGGCGCGCGGGCGAGCGTGCGGTAGCCGCTCACCGCCCGCTTCCCGTCGACCGCCACCCGCATCCTCCGGCGGTCCTCGCGATCGGGACCGAGCGCCGCCTCCCAGCTTCCGGCGGGCGGCCGCGGGTGACCCCAGACCAAGGCGAGGTAGCGCTTCTCCACGCTGCCCGCCGCGAAGAGGCGCGCCAGGTCGCGATGCATCGCCTCGTCGAAGGCGACGATCACCAGCCCGCTGGTCGACTCGTCGAGCCGGTGGACCAGCCAGACCGGTCGCCCTTCGAGACCGGCGCGGGCGGACGGCGGCAACGCCGCGACCAAACGCTCGGCGGCGGCGTGCGGCGTGGCGCGGGCCGTGCGCAGCGACAGCCCCGCCGGCTTGGCCAGCACCGCGAAGCGGTCGTCGAGATGAATCAGCGCGGCCGGATCGCGACTCAATGGCGCAATCCCCAGACGAAGTAGGCGAGGCAGCTCGCCGCCAGCAGCCAGGCCGCCGGGCGCGCCTCGCGCCGCCGGCCCGCCACGCTCTTGGCGAGCGGCGCGAGCAGCAGGCCGGCCGCGATGCCGTTGGCGATGTTGTAGGTGAAGACGGTGAGCGCGATCGTGGCGAACGCCGGGATGGCCTCGGCGAGCTCGCCGAACTCGACCTCGGCCACCGAGCGCATCATCAGCACACCGACCGCGACCAGTGCCGGGGCGTAGACGAAGGTCATGGCCTGCAGCGCCGCTGCGGCCGGCACGAAGAAGAGCGCGACGAGGAACCAGAGTCCGGTGACCAGCGCCGCGAGCCCGCCGCGCGCGCCGTCCCGGATGCCGGTGGCCGACTCGATGTAGGCGCCCGACGTCGAGGTGCCGAGCAGCGCGCTCGCCATCGAGGCGACGGCATCGACCGCCATCGGCTTCTCGATCTCGGGCAGGTTGCCGCGCTCGTCGAGCAGGCGCGCCGCGGCACCGAGCGCCACCAGCGTGCCGAGGGTGTCGAGAAAGCCCATCAGCGCTAGCGTGCCGAGCACCGGCAGATGCTCGGGGCGGAGGATCCCGGCGATGTCGAGCTGGAGGGCCACCGGCGCGAGCGCGCTCTCGCCGACGAAGGGGAGGGCCACCCAGCGTTCGGGCGGCGTCGCGAGGCCGAGCCCCACGCCGAGCAGCGCCGGCGGCAGCATGCCGAGGAGAATCGCTCCGCGCACGCCCCGCAGGAGCAGCAGCAGCATGCAAACGACGCCTAGCAGGGCGAGCAAGACCCGCGGCTCACCGAGCTCGCCGAGGCGCAGCGGCACCGCCGGCGCCGCGAGCCGCCCGTCTGCCGCGGCGAGCGCCGCGGCGGGCATCCCGGCGGCTCCGCTGGTCACGATCCCCGACTCGTAGAGGCCGATCAGCGCGAGGAAGAGGCCGATCGCCACCGCGAAGCTCTGCTTGAGGCTGCGCGAGATCGACTCGGCCAACCAGCGGCGGAGCCCCACGAGGGTGATCACGAGGAAGAGGGCGCCGGCGAGGAAGACCGCGCCGAGCCGCTGCTGCCAAGTGATCCCGAGCGCCGCCAGGCCGAAGGCGAGGAAGGCGTTCTCGCCCATGTAGGGAGCCACCGCGAACGGTCGCTTGGCCCAGAAGGCCATCAGCAGGGTGCCGAAGGCCGCGGCGAGAATCGTGGCCACCGTACCCGGTCCCTTGGGCAGGCCGGCGAAGGCGAGGATCGCCGGATTGACCACGATGATGTAGGCCATGGTCAGGAAGGTCGTGGTCCCGCCCAACGTCTCGAGCCGCCAGTCGCTCTCGGCGGCGCCACCCAGCCATCTCCGCCAGCCGGTCATGGTGCGAAGCGCCGCATCGTCGCGACGTCCCCCTTGCTGCCGTAGAACAGCGCGAAGTACTCCCGGCGCGCGCCCGGATCCTGGCTCACGAAGCGCCGCCCCGCCCAGTCGGCGAGCGCGCTCTGCGGCGCGTGCACCGCGAGCCAGGCCGCCGCGTTGCCGCCGATCGGATTGCTCACCAGCGAGGCGACGGGCTGGCGACGGGTCGCCTGCTCGTAGGCCGGAGGCCAGGGGTGGAAAGCGCCGAGCGCCGCGAAGAGCACCGACACCGGCAGGACGGCGGCGAAGGCGAGACGTCGCCCGCCCACGAGGCCGTGCGGCGCGGCGTAGAGCAGCAACGGCTGGATCGGGATCAGGTAGCGGAAGCCATACGACCAACCGCCGTAGGAGCCGGCGACCAGCGCATGCAGGGCGACCTGGAGGACCAGCGCGCCGGCGAGCCAGCGCCAATCGTCCGGAGATCCCCAGCTCGGCCGGCGGAGGGCCTGGGCGAACCCCCAGATGCCGAACAGCAGGACCGGTGAGACGACGAAGAGGCCGTGCCAGCCGAAGAGGATCTCGAGCGGATAGCTCCAGCTCTGCGGCAGGACGACGCCTCCCAGGCTCGGCCCGAACTCGGCCGCGAGGTCGCGCGCGCCCGGGACCAGCTTGGCCGGGAGCGGCGATCCGTGGTGCGCCTGGTTCGCGACCAGCGCCGCGACCCCGGCCGCGGCGAGGGCGATCAGCGCGCCGCCAACGGCGCGCCTTTCGCCGGCGCGGTGCAGCCGCCAGAGCGCGAAGGCCGCCACGCCGAGTCCGGGGAGCAGATCGATCGCCGCCGCGACCCCGAACCACGAACCGGTCGCCACCCCTCGGCCCTCGAGCGCGGCGATCCACCCCGCGAAGATGAACGCCGCCGCGACGGTGTGATTGTTGAGCGTGGTCGAGAAGGAGAAGAGCAGCGTGCCGGCGGCGAGGGCGCCGGTGACCAGGAAGCGGCTGGCGGGCGGGAATCCGGGGAAACGGTCGAGCGCGCGGTGGAACCGTGCCACCAGCCAGGCGCTGGGACAGCCGACGACCAGCAGGGTGACCACGAGCAGGACGCTGGCCGCGCCGGGACCCGCCAACGACCACCCGAAGAGTGTCTTGAGCAGGGCGTAGGCGCCGGCCGCCGCGAAGGAGAGGAGCGGCGGCTTGTTGGCGTACTCGCGACCGTCGATCACCACCCGATCGACGGTGCCGCGGAACCGGGAGCCCTCGACGCGCGTCGTCCCGTGATCGACCAGCGATTCGACCGTCGCCCAGCGGGCGGCGTCGTTGCCCGCCGAGAAGACCCGGGCGTGGGTCGTCGCGGCATACAGCGCCAGCGTGGCCAGGAAGACGAGCGTGGCGGGCACGAAGCGGCGCATGGGGATCCGGGTCAGCATAGTCCCCCGCCGGCTCGTCCCGGAAGCCGTCGCGAGCGCGGCGTGCCGGCCGGCTGCTCGGCCCGCGGGACCACCGTGTCCTGGCCGGACCGTCCGGACCGGCGAACGCGCGCTACAGACAGACTTCGGCGCCGCTGCCTTTCAGCTGGTAGACGCGGAACGGCCCCTCGGCCGGAATGGTCGCTTCGTCGAAGGGCTTCCGGTTCTCCTCGGCGAGGTGCTTGCGGTAGCCGACGTACTGCTCCCGGCTCATCTCGAGGCGTTCGAAGCTCCCCTGGGCCGCCGCCGGCTTGCCGCGCGCCGCGAGCGGGAAGACGATCTCGCCGTCCTTCACCTTGACCTTGAGGACCTGGTCGCCCTCGGCCGCCCGGAGCTCCATCCAGCAACCGGCGTTCGCGCAGACGTCGGCCACCGTGCCCTCGATCCTGAGCTCCTTGCCGACGTAGCTCTCCGGCTGGGCCAGGATCGCCGCCACGGCGGTGGTTTCGCCGAGCGTCACGCCGGCGCCCAGGGACTTCTTTTCGCAGGTCTCGGCGGCCAGAGGTGCCGCCGCGAGCAGGCCAAGGGTCACTGCCAGTCCAATCCGCATCTCGTGCCTCCGTCGGGTCGTTTTCGGCGCGTCCGGAAAGACACCGGTCGCGGAGCGAATGCTATCGGATCGGCCCGCCGGGCTCCCCCCTCCAGACGGGCGGGCGTCGCATCGGGTAGACTGAAGAACTGGCGCTCGACTTGCATCGATCCCGCCAAACGCCATTCCGGCGCCTCCCGACCGGCCGCACGGGAGACCCATAGGAGATCCGAAGAAATGAGCCATCACCTGCAGTCGAAGAAGGGCCGGCGTACGCTCGCGGCCTTCGCCTCGTTCGCCGTCCTCGGGCTGGTCGGCTTCGTGCTGCCGGCGTGCGCCGGCGAGAAGAGCGCCGCCGCCGGCAAGCCCGCTGCCGACAAGAACGCGGCGGTCGCCGAGATCGCCGGCAAGACCGTCACCCTCGCCGAGCTCGAGGAGTCCCTCGGGCCGCAGCTCGCCCGCCTCGAACAACAGCGTCAGCAGCTGCTGGAGCAGGGCCTCGACCGGCTGGTCGAGCAGAAGTTGATGGAAGCCGAGGCGGCGGCGCGTGGCGTCGACGTGGCCGCACTGCAGCAGACCGAGATCCAGGCCAAGGTCGGCGAGGTGACCGACACCGACGTCGCCACCTGGTACGAGCAGAACAAGGCCCGCGTCGGCGGCCGTCCGCTCGATCAGATCGCACCGCAGGTCAAGCAGTTCCTCTCGCAGCAGCGCACCAACGACGCGCGCGAGGCCTTCATGAAGGGGCTGCGGGGCAAGTACAAGACCCGCATCCTGATGGACGTGCCGCGGGTCGAGGTCGCCGAAGCCGGCTCGCCCGCCAAGGGCGGTCCGGCCGGTGCACCGGTGACCATCATCGAGTTCTCCGACTTCCAGTGCCCCTTCTGCGGGCGGGTGAACCCGGCGCTCGACAAGGCGAGGGAGACCTACGGCGACAAGCTGCGCATCGTCTTCCGCCAGTTCCCGCTGAACATCCACCCGCAGGCGCCCAAGGCGGCCGAGGCCGCGCTCTGCGCCGGCGATCAGGGCAAATTCTGGGAGATGCACGACGCGCTCTTCGCCGATCAGCAGAAGCTCGCCGTGCCCGATCTCAAGGCCAAGGGCGCCGCCCTCGGGCTCGACAGCGCCAAGTTCGACGCCTGCCTGGACGGCGGCGTGAAGGCCGCGCAGGTGGCCCAGGACCTCGCCGACGGCCAGAAAGCGGGCGTCTCCGGCACGCCGGCGATGTTCGTCAACGGCCGGTTCATCTCCGGCGCCGTACCCTTCGAGGATCTCGCCAAGGTGATCGAGGACGAGCTCTCCCGCAAGGGCATCGAGTCCCCGGCCACGAAGTGACGCTGGTCGGTGACGACGCCGCGACGCCCGGGCTGGAGCTCTTCGGCTCCGCCTGGGCGGCGCGGCTCGAGCGTGAGCTGGGAGCGAGCGCGACGTACCGCGCCGCCGCCGCCCGGTGGCGCGGTTCGCTGGTCTTCCTGCTCGAGCCCGACGGATCGGCCGGGTTTCCCGAGCGGCGGATGCTCTTTCTCGATCTCCTGCACGGCAACTGCCGCGCCGCCCGCCCGGCCCTGCCGGGCGACCTCGACGCGGCGAACTACTGTCTGGCCGGTCCGGCCGAGCTCTGGTTGAAGTTGCTCGCCGGCCGGATCGAGCCCGGAGCTGCGCTCATGGGCGGCGGCCTGAAGCTCGCGCGCGGCTCGCTCTTCACCCTCCTGCCGCACCTCGCCGCCGCCAAGGAGCTGCTCGAGTGCGCCCGGCTGGTGCCCACCGCGAGCGAAGCGGTACGCTGAGGGCATGCGCCAGCTGAAGTCCACGACGGCGGGCGGCCTCGATACCGCCGCGCTCCCCTTCCGGCTGTTCCAGAAGGCCAAGCAGCACGGCATCTGGGATCCCGCCGAGATCGACTTCTCCCGCGACCGCGACGACTGGCTGCGGCTCTCCGGCGAGGAACGCGATCTGCTGCTGCGCCTGACCGCGATGTTCCAGGCGGGTGAGGAATCGGTGACCCTCGATCTGCTGCCGCTCATCCGGGTGATCGCCTCCGAGGGGAGGCTCGAGGAGGAGATGTATCTCACCTCCTTCCTCTGGGAAGAGGCCAAGCACGTCGAGCTCTTCCACCGCTTCCTCTCCGAGGTGGCGGCCGATCACGGCGATCTCGCCCGCTTCTGCTCGCCGAGCTACCGCGCCATCGTCTACGAGGCGCTGCCCGCCGCGCTCAGCCGGCTCGAGCGGGATCCGTCGCCGGCGGCCCAGGCCGAGGCCTCGGTCACCTACAACATGATCGTCGAAGGGGTGCTCGCCGAGACCGGCTACCACGGCTATCTGACGATCCTCGAGTCGCGCGGGCTGATGCCGGGCATCTGCGCCGGGATCCGCCGCCTGAAGCAGGACGAATCGCGCCACATCGCCTACGGCGTCTACCTGCTGACCCGGCTGGTCGCCGAGGGCGGCGAGGGGATCTGGCGGACGATCCAGCAGCGCATGGAGCTCCTCCTGCCGCCGGCGCTCGGCGTCGTCCAGGAGATCTTCGCGCCGTACGACCCGATCCCCTTCGCCATCGATCCCGAGAGTTTCCTCGGCTTCGCCATGACCCAGTTCCAGCAGCGCTACGCGCGCATCGAGCGGGGGCTCGCCGGCCTGCCCCGCGACGCGGACGGCGAGCCCGGCGCTCTCGACGCCTGAGGGAGGTTCCGAGATGTCCCGTTACCTGATCACCGGCGGCTGCGGCTTCATCGGCTCGAACTTCGTCCACTACGTCCTCGAGCGCGAGCCCGACGCGCGCGTGCTGGTGGTCGACAATCTCTCCTTCGCCGCCAACGAGCCCAACCTCAAAGCGGTGCGCGAGCGCATCGAACTGCTGGTCGACGACATCTGCAACTACCCGGGGATGGTCGACGCCTACCGGCGCTTCGCGCCCGACTTCGTGGTCAACTTCGCCGCCGAGAGCCACAACGATCGCGCGGTGGTCGACCCGTCGTCGTTCGCGCGCACCAACGCGCTAGGCGCGCAGACGCTGCTCGAGGCCTCGCGGCGCCACCCCGTGCGGCGCCACCTCCACGTCTCGACGATCGAGGTCTACGGCGAGCTGGCGCCCGACGCCCCCTACTTCACCGAGGGGAGCCCGCTGAACGCCAAGACCCCCTACTCGGCGGCCAAGGCCGCCGGGGACCAGTTCGTCCGCGCCTACATGCAGACCTATCGCGAGATGGACATCGCGATGACCCACTGCGCCAACAACTACGGCCC
>CAZPZW010000143.1:0-7882 GCA_964591165.1 uncultured Thermoanaerobaculia bacterium
CCCGGCGACGGGATCGGCATCGAAGTCCTCGAAGCGACCCGCATCGTGCTCGACGCGCTCGGCCTCGACGCCGAGTATCCGCACGGCGACATCGGCTGGGAGTTCTGGTGCCGGGAGGGTGACGCCCTGCCGCAGCGCACGATCGATCTGCTCGGCCGGGTCGACGCCGCGATGTTCGGCGCCATCACCTCGAAGTCGGCCAAGGTCGCCGAGACCGAGCTCGCGCCCGGGCTGCGCGGCCAGGGCATCAAGTACCGCTCGCCGATCGTCCGCATGCGGCAGCTCTTCGACCTCTACGTCTGCCAGCGCCCGTGCAAGGCCTATCCCGGCAATCCGCTCAACGCCAAGGAGGGGATCGACCTGATGGTGTTCCGCGAGAACACCGAGGACCTCTACGCGGGGGTGGAGTTCTCGCCGGTGCCGGGCGAGCTCGCCGACCTGCTCGGCCGGTTGGCGCCGGCGTTCAAGCCCTTCCGCGACCTCGGCCCCGACGACTACGCGGTCTCCTGCAAGATCAACACGCGCCGCGGATCGGAGCGCATCGTGCGCGCCGCCTTCGAGTTCGCCAGGCAGCACGGCCGCAAGAAGGTCACCATCGTGCACAAGGCGAACGTGGTGCGCGCCAGCGACGGGATCTTCCTCGAAGAGGCCAAGAAGGTCGCCAAGGACTACCCCCAGATCCAGTGCGACGACGCCAACGTCGACGCCATCTGCATGTGGTTGCTGAAGAACCCCTTCGCCTACGACGTCCTGGTGGCGCCCAACCTCTACGGCGACATCATCTCGGACCTCTGCGCCCAGATGGTCGGCGGCCTCGGCTTCGGCTGCTCGGGCAACATCGGCGAGAAGCTGGCGGTGTTCGAGCCCACCCACGGCTCGGCGCCCAAATACGCCGGGCAGTACAAGGTGAATCCGATCGCCACCATCCTCTCCGCCAAGATGATGCTCGACTGGCTGGGCGAGAAGGAGCTCGGGGCCGAGCTCGAGCGGGCGGTGGCGACGGTGGTCGCCGAAGGCAAAGTGCGCACCTACGACATGGGCGGCACGGCGAAGACGCTCGATCTCGCGCGCGCCATCGCCGAGAAGCTGCCGGTCGCCGCGCGACGGTGAGGTCGGCGATGCCCAGTCCACCGAGGCCGGTGATCCACGAGGTCGGGCTGCGCGACGGCCTGCAGATGGAGCGACAGCTCGTCCCGACCGAACAGAAGATCGCCTGGCTCGATGCCCTGCTCTCCTCCGGAGTGGACATCGTCCAGGTGGGGTCCTTCGTCCATCCGGAGAAGGTGCCCCAGATGGCGGACACCGACCGCCTGTTCGCCCACTTCGCGGCCCCCGGACGCAAGCCGCAGGGCACGCTGCTCTCCGGTCTGGTGCTCAACGAGAAGGGGCTGGAGCGCGGCCTCGCCTGCGGGGTCGAGATGTTCTGCATGGGCGTCTCGGCCAGCGAGACCCACAGCCGGAAGAACACCGGCATGACGATCGACGAGGCCAACCGGCGGATCGTCGCGATGGCGAAGAGCGCGCTCGCCGCCGGCCGGCGAGTTCAGGTCTCGGTGCAGTCGGCCTTCGGCTGCGGCTACGAGGGCCCCGTCCCCGCCGAGCGGGTGGTCGCGCTCGTGCGCACCTTCGTCGAGGCGGGCCTCGCCAACCTGAGCCTCGCCGACACCGCCGGGCACGCCACCCCGGACGCCGTCGAGGCGCTCTATGCCGCGGTGCGCGCGGTCGATCCGGGCGCCGAATGGACATGCCACTTCCACAACACCTACGGGCTCGCGCTGGCGAATTGCTACGCGGCGCGGCGCGCCGGGGTCGTCGCCTTCGAAGCGTCGGTGGCCGGTCTCGGCGGTTGCCCGTTCACCAAAGTCGCGGGCGGCAACACCTGCACCGAGGATCTGGTGCACGCCTTCCAGCGCGACGGCCTCTGCCGCGAGGTCCGGCTCGACGTCCTGGTCGAGGTGGCGCGCGACGTGGCGCGTCACTTCGCGCGCGACATGGCCGGCGCGGTCTATCGCACCGGCCCGATCCCCGAGCCCGCGACGGCCGCCGCGGAGCGAGGCTGACACGATGGGAGCGCTCTCCGGGATTCGCGTCCTCGACCTGACCAACGTCCTCTCGGGCCCTTTCTGCACGCTGCACCTGGCGCTGCTCGGCGCCGAGGTGGTGAAGATCGAGAACCCCAAGGCCGGCGACCTCGCGCGCGTGCTGGGCAACGTGCCGCAGTACAACAAGATGCTGATGGGCACCAGCTTCCTGGCGCAGAACTGCAACAAGAAGTCGGTCACCCTGAATCTCAAGACCGCCGAGGGCAAGGCGATCTTCAAGCGGCTGGTGGCGGGCGCCGACGTGGTGGTCGAGAACTTCCGGCCCGACGTCATGCCGCGGCTCGGGCTGGGCTTCGCGGAGCTCTCCGCGATCAACCCGCGCCTGATCTACTGCGGCATCTCCGGCTTCGGCCAGACCGGACCCGACGCCGACAAGCCGGCTTACGACCAGATCATCCAGGGGCTCTCCGGCACCATGGACGTCAACGGCGACGAGCGCCTGCACCCGTTGCGCGCCGGCTTCCCGGTCTGCGACACGGTGGGCGGTCTCAACGCCGCCTTCGCGATCCTCGCCGCCCTCTATCACCGCGAGCGCACCGGGGAGGGGCAGATGATCGACGTCGCGCTGCTCGACTCGATCATGCCGCTGATGGGATGGGTCGCCGCCAACCTGCTGATCGGCGGGCAGCCGCCGGTGCCAATGGGCAACGACAACTTCACCGCCGCGCCTTCCGGGACCTTCTCGACCGGCGACGGCTTCATCAACATCGCGGCCAACAAGCAGGAGCAGTGGGAGGCGCTGACCGAAGTGCTCGGCGTCGAGGAGCTGAAGACCGACCCCCGCTTCGCGGCGCGCGACGAGCGCAAGAAGCACCGCGCGGAGCTCACGCCGCTGCTCGAGAACCGGCTGCGCGAGCGGCCGACGCTCCATTGGGTCGAGGCGCTCAACGCGCGCGACGTGCCGTCGGGCGACATCCTGCCGCTCGGGCGCGCCCTCGGGCAGCCCCAGGTCGAGCACCGCGAAGTGCTGCGCGAGGTCGAGATCGAGGAGATCGGCAGCGTGAAGCTGTTCGGCCTCACCGCGCGGCTCTCGCGCACGCCGGGCGAGATCACTTCGCCGCCGCCGCGCCTGGGGGCGCACACCGGCGAGATCCTCGCCGCGGCAGGTTACTCCGAGTCCGAGATCGCCGATTTGAAGAGCAAGGGAATCGTCTAGGGCTGCGGCCCGGAGCATTCGAGGAGGCAGGGCATGGGAATGACGGTCGTCGAGAAGATCCTGGCGCGCGCTGCGGGGCGGACTGCGACCCGCGCGGGAGACGTGGTGGAGCCCGCGGTGGACCTCGCCATGTCGCACGAGAACGCCGCGCTGGTGATCAATCAGTTCAGCGAGGTCTTCCAGGGCACCGGCCTCGAGCCGCGCATCTGGGATCCCTCGCGAATCGCCATCATCTTCGACCACCGCGTCCCTGCGGAGTCGCCCAAGACGGCGAGCAACCAGAAGAAGGTGCGCGAGTTCGTGGCCAAGCACGGCATCACGCGCTTCCACGACATCCGCGGCGACGAGGGCGGCATCTGCCACCAGATCCTCCCGGAGAACGGCTACGTCCGACCGGGCGCAGTGGTGGTGGGCACCGACTCGCACACCACCAGCCACGGCGCACTCGGAGCCTTCGCCTTCGGCATCGGGGCGACCGAGATGGCCTCGGTCTGGGCGCTCGGCGTGGCGCTGAACGTGGAGGTGCCGCGGACCATCAAGGTCGAGGTCGGCGGGCGCTTCGCGCCGGGGGTCGGAGCGAAGGACCTGATTCTCCATCTCGTCGGACTGCTCAGCGCCGAAGGGGCCAACTACCGGGTCATCGAGTTCCACGGCGAGACGATCCGCGCGCTGCCCACCTCGGGCCGGCTGACCCTCTGCAACATGAGCGTCGAGGCCGGCGCCACCTCCGGCATCGTGCCCGGCGACGCCGAGACGGTGCGCTACCTGCGCGAGACCGCCGGGGTCCGCGACCCGATCGAGGTGATCGGCCCCGACGCCGACGCCACCTACGAGCGGACGATCGCGATCGACGTCGCCAAACTGGCGCCGCAGATCGCCTGCCCGCACACCGTGGACAACGTCAAGCCGGTCGGCGAGGTGCTGGGCACGCGGGTGCACCAGATCGTCATCGGTTCGTGCACCAACGGCCGCCTGGACGACATCGCGGCCGCGGCCCGCATCCTGCGCGGCAAGAAAGTGGCGCGCGGCACCCGGATGCTCGTCTTCCCTGCCTCGGCGCGGATCTACCAGGAGGCGCTCGAGGCCGGCTTCGTCGCCGACCTGATGCGCGCCGGCGCGGTGGTGATGAATTCCGGCTGCGGCCCCTGCCTCGGCGTGCACGAAGGAGCGCTCGGCGACGGCGAAGTGGCCCTCTCCACCACCAACCGCAACTTCAAGGGGCGCATGGGGAATCCGAAATCGGAGGTCTACCTCTGTTCGCCCGAGGTCGCCGCCGCGTCGGCGGTCTCGGGCGTCATCACCGACCCGCGGAAGGGAGCCTGAGCATGGCCACTGGGACCGCCAGAGTGATCGCCCGACTGGGCGACGACGTCTCGACCGACGTCATCTACCCGGGCCGCTACATGGCCACCGTGCTGCCCAGCGAGACGCCGCAGTTCGCCTTCGCCGACCAGGCCGAGCTCAACACCCTGCTCAAGAGCGGCCGGGCCGCGCCGGGCAGCGCGATCGTGGCGGGCAAGAACTTCGGTTGCGGCTCGTCGCGCGAGCAGGCCTGCTCCTGCCTCAAGGGCTACGAGCTCACCGTGGTGGCGCGCGGCTTCGCCCGCATCTTCCTGCAGAACTCGATCAACCTCGGGCTCAACCTGGTGACCGCTCCCGACGTCGAGGCCGCCGAGGGAGACGAGCTCGAGGTGACGGCGACCGAGGTGGTCAATCGCACCACGGGCCGGCGCTACGCAACCGTACCGCTGCCCGCGGCGCGCCAGGCCATCATCGACGCCGGCGGATTGATCGCCTACACCCGCCAGCGGGTGCTCACGGCCGCCGCCCGTCCCTGAGCCGCCTCGCGCGCCGCGCGATTCCCTTCGGCGCTGGCCGGTCGCCGAGCCGCGTCCGGCCTGAGATGATCGGCGACGATGCCGCTCGCGTCTCTGCCCATCGACGAGGTGCTGCCGGAGCTGCTCGCGGCGCTCGGCGCCGCCGGTAACGCCGTGCTGCACGCCCCCCCGGGGGCCGGCAAGACGACCCGCGTCCCGCCGGCGATCGCCGCCGCCGGCCTCGCCGGCGCGGGGCAGGTGGTGGTGCTCGAGCCGCGCCGGGTGGCGGCGCGCGCCGCGGCGCGCCGGATCGCCGACGAGCGGGGCTGGGCTCTCGGCCACGAGGTCGGATGGTGGATCCGCTTCGAGCGCCGCTTCCGCGCCGACAGCAAGGTGGTCTTTGCCACCGAAGGGGTTCTCCTCCGCTGGCTGCAGCGCGATCCCTTCCTCGAAGGTGTCGGCGCGCTCGTCTTCGACGAGTTCCACGAACGGGCGCTGACCGCGGACCTTTCCCTCGCCCTCGCCCGCCAAGTGCAGCGCGCAGCGCGCCCCGACCTCCGGCTGCTGGCGATGTCGGCCACCCTCGACGCCGGTCCGCTCGCCGACTTCCTCGGCGCAGCGCCGGTGGTGCGCAGCGCGGGACGCCTCCACCCGGTCGAGATCCGGCGGCTCGAGCGGGTCGACGATCGCCCGCTCGCCGCCCAGGTGGCCTCGGCGGTGCGCCGCGCCCTCGCCGAGACCGCGGGCGATCTGCTCGTCTTCCTGCCCGGCGTGGGCGAGATCCGGCGCGCCGAGGAGGCCCTCTCGCCGCTCGCCGCCGAGCGCGGACTGGCGGTCCGCCTGCTCTACGGCGACCTGCCGATCGAAGCGCAGGATGCGGCGCTCCGTCCTGGCGCCGGGCGCCGCATCGTGCTCGCCACCAACGTCGCCGAGACTTCGGTCACCGTCGAAGGGGTGCGCGCGGTGATCGACTCCGGCCTCGCCCGCCAGCTGCGCTTCGATCCCGCGACCGGGCTCGACCGGCTCGAGACGGTGCGTATCGCGCGCGCCGCCGCCGACCAGCGCGCCGGCCGCGCCGGCCGCGAGGGCCCCGGCCTCTGCCTGCGCCTGTGGACCGCGGCCGAGGATCTCGCGCTGCGCCCGTTCGAGCTTCCCGAGGTGCGGCGGGTCGACCTCGCGGAGGCGGCGCTCGAGCTCGCCGCCTGGGGCGAGCCCGACCCGCGCGCCTTCGCCTGGTTCGAAGCGCCGGAACCGGCCCGGCTCGAGCACGCGCTCGCCGAGCTCACCGATCTGGGCGCGCTCGACGGCTCCGGGATCACGCCGCTCGGCCGCCGGCTGGCGGCGCTGCCGCTCCCGCCGCGCCTCGGCCGGCTGGTGCTCGAAGGGGAGAGGCTGGGAGTCGCTGAGGAGACGGCGCTGCTCGCCGCATTGCTCTCGGAGCGCGACCCGTCGCGCGGCGAGCGGGGCGAGCACCGGGCGGGATCGCGCTCCGACCTGCTCGACCGACTGGACTCGCTGCGCTCGGCCTCGACATCGGCTCTTGCAACGCTCTTTCGGCTGAGGGACGAGCTTCTCGACATCGTGCGCCGCCGCGGCGACGAGGACTCCGGGCAGCCCTCGCGATCGCCAGCCGTTGCTCCCTCCGGGGAGGAACGCGAGGAAGCGCTGCTGCGCGCCATCGCCGCGGCCTATCTCGATCGGCTCTGCCGGCGGCGCGAGGCGGGCTCCGATCGCGCGGTGATGGTCGGCGGCCGCGGCGTGCGGCTGGGGCGGGAGAGCGTGGTGCGCGACGCCGAGCTCTTCGTCGCCGTGGCGATCGACGCCGGTCGCGCCGGGGAGCGTGCCGAGGGGCTGGTGCGCGCCGCCTCGACCGTCGAGCGGGCGTGGCTCCCAGCCGAGCTCGTCCACGCCGCCCGCGAGCTCGCCTGGGACGACGCCCGCGAGCGCGTGGTCGCCCGCGCCGTCGTCCGGCTCGAGGATCTCGTGCTCGAGGAGAAGGAGGTTCCGATCGACGACCACGACGCCGCCGCCGCGCTGCTCGCCGAGCGCGCCGCCGGCGACCTCGTGCACGCGCTCGGCCTCGAGCGCCCCGAGCTCCGGAGCCTGCGCGAGCGCCTCCGCTTCCTCACCCACTCGCGGCCCGAGCTCTCCCTGCCCGACTTCGAAACGCATCTCCGGTCGCTGCTGCCGACGCTTACCGTGGCGAAGCGCTCCTTCGCCGAGTTGACTGCTCTTCCCTTGGATGAGCTTTTCCTCTCGACGCTCGACCGCGCCGCTCGCGTCGCGCTGGAGCGCGACGCGCCCGAGCGGATCGAGGTTCCCTCGGGAAGCCGGATCAAGATCGACTACTCCGACCCCGAGCGGCCGGTGCTCGCGGTGAAGATCCAAGAGCTCTTCGGTCTCGCCGCGACACCCCGTCTGGCCGGCGGCCGGGTGCCCCTGCTGCTCCACCTCCTCGCCCCCAACGGCCGACCGCAGCAGGTCACCCACGACCTGGCGAGCTTCTGGGCCAACACCTATCCGGAGGTGCGGCGGGAGCTCGCCGGGCGCTATCCCAAGCACGCCTGGCCCGACGACCCCGCGTCCGCCCGGCCCGAGCGCCGGCCGCGCCGGCGGACCTCGGGGCGCTGAGATACGCTCTCCAGCGCCGCACGACAGGAGCTCGCCCTTGGCACGACCCGGCTGGGACCAGTACTACCTCGACATCGCACGCGCCGTCGCGGCGCGCTCCAACTGCATCCGTCGGCAGGTCGGCGCCCTGGTGGTGGTCGACAACGCGATCATCGCCACCGGCTACAACGGCACGC
>CAZPZW010000144.1:0-7760 GCA_964591165.1 uncultured Thermoanaerobaculia bacterium
GTCAGGTTCTGCGCTTCGTCCACGATGAAGATGATGTTCGAGAAGCTGCGCCCCCGGATGTAGGCGAGCGGCGTGATGTGCAGTTTCTCCATTTCCACCATTTCGTCGATGCGCTTGAACTCGCGGTCTTTCTCGTCGTACTGGTGCTTGATGATGTTGAGGTTGTCCCACAGCGGCTGCATGTAGGGATTGATCTTCGACTTGATGTCCCCGGGCAGGTAGCCGATGTCCTTGTTGGACAGCGGAACCAAGGGGCGCGCGAGGTAGATCTGGCGATAGTCCCGCCGGCGCTCCAGCGCCCCGGCGAGCGCCAGCAGGGTCTTCCCGGTGCCGGCCTTGCCGGAGACCGAGACGAGCGGCACGGTCGGGTTGGTGATCGCGTGCAGGGCGAAGGTCTGCTCCGCATTGCGCGGCGTGATGCCGTAGGACGGCACCTTGTGCACCCGCTCGATCAGCCCCGACGTCGGATTGAACCAGCCGAGGGCCGAATGGCTCGGGCTGCGCAGGATGAAGTAGTGGTTCGGGTACGGCGGCTCGAATCCGAACTCCGCCGGGTCGATCCCTCCGATCTCGTAGAGCTTCTGGATCGCCACCGGATCCTCGATCTCGAGCTCGGACTTTCCCTTGTAGAGGTGATCGACGTCCTTGATGCGGACCGTCTCGTAGTCCTCGGCGCGCAAGTTCAGCGCCCGCGCCTTGACCCGCAGGTTGATGTCCTTCGAGACCAGGATCACCTCGCGCAGCGGCTCGCGCTCCTTGAGCGCCAGCGTGGTGTTGAGGATCCGGTGGTCGTTCTTCGCCGAACCGAAGACGCTCCGCGCGTCGAGCGACGCCTCTTCGTCGGTGACCACCCGGAAGCGGCCGCGGTCGGTGCCGTCGAGGGGAATCCAGGCCTGCAGCATGTCGTGGCTCGACAACTTGTCGAGGTGACGGATGAACTCGCGCGCCTGCAAATTGACGACGTTGTCGCCCTTCTTGAAGTGGTCGAGCTCCTCGAGCACCGTGATCGGAATCGCCACGTCGTGCTCCTTGAAGTTGTACACCGCGTTGGCGTCGTAGAGGATGACCGAGGTGTCGAGAACGAAGATCTTGGTGGGTCGCTGCGGCATGGCGGCGATTTTTTCACAGCCGATCCGGCAGGGCGGCGCCGGCCGCCGCGATACGGCTAGAATCTGCGCCGGAACCCCAGCCAGCGGATGAGAGAGATCGCCGCCGCAACCGAAGCCAATCTGGTCGCCCAGGCCCTCCTGGCGGCGCTGCTCGGCATCCTCCTGCGGCGTTTCTTCGTCGGCCAGCGGCACCCCTACCTCCGCCACTGGGCGCTCTCCTGGTGGGCGCTCTGCCTCGCCCAGGTCGGCGCCACCGTGGCGCTCATGCTCTCGGAGTCCTACGCGGCCTCCGATTGGCGGCGCCTGGCCGCCACCTTCGTCGCCCAGCTCGGCGCCTATTTCCAGGCCGCTTGGCTCCTCCTCGGCGCTACGGAGCTCGCCGGCGGCCGGGCGACCAGCGAACGCGGTGTCCGGGCCATCTTCCTGGCGCTGGCCGGCCTTGCGGTCGTCTCGACGCTCGCTTGGGCGTTCGCCCCGGCGGCGTCGTCGTACCGCGTCTTCCTGCGCATCAGCGTCCGGGCCCTGGTGGTGGCGATCGCCTACCTGGTGGCGAGCTTTCTGCTCTGGCGGGCCTACCACAGGAGCGACGAAACCGGACCTCGCTTCGTCGGCTTGGCCTTCCTCGGCTACGGCTCGTTGCTGGCGTTCGTCTTCGTCGCCTCGATCGAGCCGCAGCTGCGATCGCTGCTGGCTTTCGCCGGAGCCTTCGAGCTGGCGGCGCTGGCGGTCCTCGGCATCGCCACCGTGGTCTGGCTGCTCGAGGACGAGCACTTCCGTCTGGTCGACGCTTCGCGCCAGATCGAGAAACTGGCCTACTACGACGTCCTCACCGGGCTGCCCAACCGCAAGCTGTTCCTCGACCGGCTGAAACAGTGGATCGACCGGCGCGGCCGCTCCGACGGCGCCGCCGCGCTCTTCTTCCTCGACCTCGACAACTTCAAGCGCATCAACGACACCCACGGGCACGAGACCGGCGACGCGCTGCTGGCGGCGGTCGCCGAACGGCTCCGCTACTCGGTGCGCGAAGGCGACACGGTGGGCCGGCAGGGCGGCGACGAGTTCACGCTCCTCCTGCCGGGCATCCGCTCCGGCGAGGACGCGGCCGCGATGGCCGCGAAGCTCCACGAGCGGCTGTCCCAGCCGTTGGAGGTCGGCGATCTGCAGCTCTTCGTCGGCGCGTCGATCGGGATCGCCCTCTTTCCGCAGCACGGGGAGGACCCGGCGGTCCTGCTGCGCAAGGCCGACACCGCGATGTATCGCGCCAAGGACGCCGGCCGCGGCGGCTTCGTGATCTACGACTCCGAGATGTCGGACGACAGCCGCGAGCGGTTCGTGATGGAGACGGCGCTGCGGGTCGGCATCCAGGAAGATCAGCTGGTGCTGCACTATCAGCCGATCGTGCAGGCGGGCAGCGGCGACATCGTGGGCGTCGAGGCGCTGGTGCGCTGGAACCATCCCGAGCGCGGCCTGATCCCGCCCGCGAAGTTCCTGCCGGTCGCCGAGAGCGCCGGCATCTCCGACGCGCTCAGCTACTGGGTCCTGGGCCACGCCTGCCGGCAGGTCCAAGCTTGGCGAGAGCGCTTCGGCCTCGATCTACGGGTGTCGGTCAACCTCACGGCGCGGGCTTTCGAGAACCCGCGGCTGGTGCGGCGGATCGACGACGTGCTGGCCGAGTCGAAGCTGCCCGCCAGCGCGCTCGAGCTCGAGATCACCGAGACCATGGCGCTGCTCCATGCTGGCGGTCCGGTCTCGCTGCTCGGCGAGCTGCGTCGCCGGGGCGCACGCGTGGCGGTGGACGACTTCGGGATCGGCTACTCGTCGCTCTCCTATCTGCGCGAGCTGCCGATCGACACGGTGAAGCTGGACTCCTCGTTCATCCGCGAGCTCGGAAGGCGCCGCGAGGATTCGAAGATCGTCGGCGCGGTGATCCAGCTCGCCCACGGCCTCGGCATGGAAGTCGTCGCCGAGGGCGTGGAGGAAGAGGAGCAGATGGTGATTCTCGAGATGCTCTACTGCGACAAGATGCAGGGCTTCCTGTTCAGCCGGCCGCTCGAGCCGGAAGCTTTCGAGCGTCTCATGGAAGCTGCAAGACCCTTTCGAAACGGTCGAGGGCCCAGTCGAGCTCCGGCTGCGCGATGACCAGCGGCGGCGACACCCGGATCACGTGGGTGTGGGTTTCCTTGCAGAGGATCCCTTGCTCGGCGAGGGCCTCGCAGAAGCGCCGGGCGCCGCCCGCCTCGGGCTTGAGCTCGATGCCGATCCAGAGTCCGCGCCCTCGCACCTCCTTGACGTGCGGCGAGTCGACCGCCCGCAGCCGCTCGAGGGCGTAGGCGCCCAGCTTCGCCGAGTTCTCGATCATCCCCTCCTCGACCAGCACCGCCAGCGCCCGGCGGGCAACGGCCGCGCCCAGCGGGTTGCCGCCGAACGTGGAGCCGTGGTCGCCGGGATGGAAGACGCCCATCACGGCGTCGTCGGCGAGCACGCCCGAGACCGGATAGAAGCCCCCCGAGAGGGCCTTGCCGACGATCACCGCGTCGGGACGGATCCCCGAGTGCTGGTAGGCGAACAACTTTCCGGTGCGCCCCAGCCCGGACTGGATTTCGTCCACCACCAGCAGCGCCCCGTGCCGCGAGGTGATTTCGCGCAGCCGCGGCAGGTAGTCGGCCGGCGGGATGATGATCCCGCCCTCGCCCTGGATCGGCTCGACGAGCACGGCGATGGTGCGCTCGCTCATCGCTTCGGCGACCGCGTCGGCGTCGCCGTAGGGCAGCATGCGGAACCCGCCGGCGAAGGGACCGAAGCCGGCGCGGTACTGATCTTCCGACGAGAAGCCGACGATGGTGGTCGTGCGGCCGTGGAAGTTGTTGGCGAAGACCAGGATCTCGCTCTCCCGGTCGGCCACGCCGCGCACCGTCTGCCCCCACTTGCGGGTCATCTTGATGGCCGTCTCGACTCCCTCGGCGCCGCTGTTCATCGGCAGGAAACGGTCGTAGCCGGAGAGGCGGCAGATCTCCTCGCAGAGACGGCCCAACTGGTCGTTGCGGAAGGCGCGCGAGCAGAGGGTGAGACGCGCGGCCTGTTCGACGACGACCTGGATGAGCTTGGGATGGCAGTGCCCCTGGTTGACCGCCGAGTAGGCGGCGAGGAAGTCCAGGTAGCGCTTGCCTTCGACGTCCCAGACCCAGGGGCCTTCGCCGCGGGTGATCACGACGTCGAGCGGGTGGTAGTTGTGGGCGCCGTAGCGGTCCTCGAGGGCGATCAGGTCCGCGGCGCGGAGCGGCGAAGTCACGGGCAGGGTTGCGGTCATTTCGGGGGCTCCAAGGCAGGATGGCGCTGCGGGAGGATCCTACCGCGAATGGCTAGGATGGCGGCAACGTGAGGCGTCGACGATCCGGGCAGGTGGCGCTCGAACGGGCCCTTTCGAAGCTCGGGCTGATGTCCCGCGCCGAGGCCCGCCGGGCCATCGTCGCCGGCCGGATCGCGGTGGCCGGCCGCAAGGTCACCGATCCGTTCGCTCCGGTCGTGCCGGAGGGGCTGGCGCTGGCGCTCGACGGTGCGCCGCTGGTCCCTCCCGCTTTCCGCTGCCTGATGCTCCACAAGCCGCGCGGCGTCGTCACCACGCGCGCCGACCCGGAAGGGCGACGGACGGTTTTCGACCTGGTGCCGGAAGAGACCCACCTGATCGCGGTCGGCCGCCTCGACTGGGCCACCTCGGGGCTCCTGCTGCTGACCAACGACACGCGCCTGGCAGATTGGCTGACTGATCCTTCCCATGCCGTGCCGCGGGTCTATGTCGCGACCGTGCGCGGCCGCCTCGACGCGGCGACGGCCGCGCGGCTGGAGGCGGGCATCAGCGTGGACGGCGAGCCGCTCGCGGCTGCCGCCGTGACGGTGCGCAAGGCCTCCGGCCGCGAGACCCACCTGACGTTGATCCTCACCGAGGGCAGGAACCGCGAAGTCCGCCGGCTGCTCGCCGCGACGGGGCACGAAGTGACCCGCCTCAAGCGGGTCGCCTTCGGCGGGTTGACCCTCGGCGCGCTGGCGCCGGGGCGCTGGCGCGAAGTGGACCTGGAGGAGGCGCAGCGGGCGTTCGGCGGAGCCTGGCGGCCGGACGCGGGAGCGCCCCGGGGGGAGCCCGGGAGCCCCGGGAGAGGCCCTGGAAATCGCTGACCGGGTCTGCTAGCTTCCCGCCGTCGAATCCAACCAAGGGGAGGTTCTGCTGATGGCTCAGCGATGGATGGCGGTGGTGGGATTCTGCCTGGCGGCGCCGTTGGCCGCAGCGGAGATGGGATCGAAGTCGCCCGGCGACATTCACTTCATCGGCGAAGACGGGCTGCTGCAGCGCGGCAACCGCTGCGCAGCGCCCATGCTCGATGCGGCGCTGGCGGCCGAGGTCAACGAGGCGATCGCGCCGCTGGTCGAGTCCTTCCTGGCGCAGCCGCTCGCTCCGGAGGCGGACAAGCTGGTCGACGTCGCCTTCCACGTGGTCACCAACGGCTCGACCGGCGCGGTGAGCGACGCGCGGATCGCCGACCAGATCGCCGTGCTCAACGCGGCCTACCAGGGCAAGGGCTTCCAGTTCCGGCTGGTGCGCACGACGCGGACCAGCAACCGTTCCTGGTTCACCGGCTGCTACGGCGGCGGCGAGATGAAGATGAAGAACGCCCTGGCCTACGACGTTCCCAACACGCTCAACATCTACTCGTGCAGCCCGCGCAACGGCATCCTGGGTTACTCCTACTTGCCGGCGACTTTCCCGGAGGCGGACAAGCACCACGGAGTCGTCGTCCTCCATTCCTCGCTGCCCGGCGGCTCCGCCGTGCCCTACAACCTGGGGGACACCGCGACCCACGAGGTGGGCCACTATCTCGGCCTCGACCACACCTTCGCCAACGGTTGCAGCGCGCCGGGGGACAGCGTGGCCGACACGCCCTACGAGGCGAGCGCGGCGTTCGGCTGCCCAGGCGGCCGCGACACCTGCAGCTCGGCCGGCCTGGATCCGATCGAGAACTTCATGGACTACACCGACGACGCGTGCATGGACCGCTTCTCGAGCGGTCAGGCGGCCCGCATGCAGGCCCAGGTGGCGACCTACAAGCCGAGCCTGTAACTCGGGGCGGTCCGGCAGAGCGACGAGGGGGCCGGGTCCGGCCCCCTCGTTCTTTTTTTGGAGGCGCTCGATGAGCGAGCAACGATTGGAGCAGCTGCGCCGCCGCATCCGCAACCTCGACGCGGCGCTGCTCGGCTTGGTCGCCGAGCGCATGGAGCTGGCTCGGGAAGTGGGACGCGAGAAGCGCTCGACCGGCGTGCCGTTGCGCGATTTCGAAGTGGAGAAGCGGGTCCTCGAGCGCGCCCAAGGGCAGGCGAGCGAGCTCGGCCTCGCGCCCGAGCTGGCGCGCGCGGTGATGCACCACCTGATCGAAGAGGCCTGCCGGCTGCAGGAGCTCGAGCGCTCGTCGGCCACTTCGGGCGGTGCCGAATCGGTCCTGCTGATCGGCGGGGCCGGCAAGATGGGGCGCTGGCTGGCCCACTTCCTGGAGAGCCAGGGGCACCGGGTCGCAGTCCACGATCCGCGCGCCGAAGGGTGCGGCTGGCCGGTCGTGCCGTCGCTCGCCGAGGGGCTCGCCTGGGCGTCGATGGTCTTCGTCGCCGTGCCGCTCGAGCAGGTGGGCGAGACGATCGAGGAGGTCGCGGCGCACGGCTACCGCGGCGTCCTCTGCGACCTCGCCAGCCTCAAGGAGCACCTCCACCCGGCGCTCGAGGCGGCGTGCCGGGCGGGGGTCGAGGTGACCAGCATCCATCCGATGTTCGGTCCCGGCGTGCGCACCCTCTCGGACCGGGTGATCGTGGTCTGCGACTGCGGCGTGCCGTCTGCCACCGCGCGCGTGGTGGCGCTGTTCCGCGAGACCGCGGTCACCCTGGTGCCGCTCTCCCTGGAACGGCACGACGAGATCGCGGCCTACGTGCTGGGGCTCTCGCACCTGCTCAATCTGCTCTTCGCGCGCGTGCTGGAACGTTCGGGGCTCGAGCTCCACGAGCTGCAGGCGGTCGGCTCGACCACCTTCCAGAACCAGCTGGCGACCACCGCGAGCGTGGTGGGAGAGAGCCCCGATCTCTACTTCGCGATCCAGCGGCGGAACCGTTTCACGGCGCGCATCTACGACGAGCTGCGGCGCGCCGCGGCGGAGTGGACCGGCTGGGTCGAGCGCGACGCCGGCGAGGCCTTCGCGGGGGCCATGAGCGACGCCCGCGCCTGGCTCGCCCGGGGCTGAGCCCCGCAGCCGTCGCTCAGCGCCCGCCTGCCGCGCCCGCGGCCGGCGATCCAGGGGGAGGCGGCGGTGCGGTGCTGTTCTCGAATTGCGGGCGATAGCTCGCGTCGCGCAGGGCCAGCTGCCCCTCGCGCGACAGGTTGATCGATTCGCCCAGGATGCGCAGCGCCTCCTGCGGGGCGTGGAAGCCCATCGAGTTCTCGGCCTCGATGAAGTCGAGCCGGAACTGCGCCTGGCGCTGGAGCTTGCGCGCCAGCTCCAGCTCGCCATCGGGACGCCCTGCCGCGCGCGCCGCTCCGAGCTCGCCGATCAGCGCCACCAGCGCGTTCATCGCCTGATCGCGCATGCGGTAGGTGCGGTCCTGGATCCCCTCCGCGCGCGC
>CAZPZW010000145.1:0-7758 GCA_964591165.1 uncultured Thermoanaerobaculia bacterium
CAGCTGCCGGAGAAGACGCCGGTGTCGCGGAAGGTGGGCAGCGAGCCGGCGACGAGGGGCGTGGCCAGGCGCCGGTCGAAGTTGATCAGGTGGGTGTGATCGCCCGACTCGGCGCCGCCGCCGATCGCGGGCACGCCGTGCGCGTCGTGACAGGCCGAGCAGGGGACGCCGGCCGCGAGATGGCCGCTGTGGCCGCCGCCGGAGGCGGTCTGGCGCGACCCCGTCCGGCGCCGGAAGCTCTCGTCGGCGAGCAGGCTGGTGCGCTCGTGGCAGCGATAGCAGAGGGCGTAGCTGTCGTAGCTCTCCGGCGTGCCGTCCGCGGTGTCGTAACGCTCGCGCAGGATCGGAGCGAAGATCGAGCCGTGCGGCCCGGCGCTCCCCCCTTCGTCGTCGGCGTGGCAGTCGGTGCAGTAGATGACGTCGGCGACGCTGCCGGTGGGGGCGAGCGACGAGGGCAGGCTCGGCACGTCGCGATTCCTCCCCTGCCCCATGACCGGGTGGAAGGAGGGGTTCGACGGATCGAAATCGGCGCGCGCGTTGACCGTCGGCAGCACCCGCGGCACGAACTCGTCGTCCGGCGAGTCGTCGCTGTGGCACTTCAGGCAGATCTCGTACTGATAGGTCACGCGCTCGACCTCGGCGCCGTTGCGGTCGAGCCCGCTCACGCCGGCGACGAGACCCGAGGCGTAGGGTGCCTCGGCCTCCCGACGCACGACCTCGTGCGGGTTGTGGCACTGCGCGCAGTCGGCGGCGCCCGCGCCGCCCGCGGCGCGGAAGCTCGCCTGCGTCCAGCCGGTGCGGTCGGTGCGCGGCGGCTGGCGATGGGCCGAGGACTTGGCGACCTGGCGCTCGATGTCGGCGCCGCCGCTCCCCGAGTGCGCCGGCAGCGCCGGCCAGGTGCCGCTCCCGCCGCCGGTCAGGTGGGGCGGAGGGGGCGGCGGGCCGCCGCCATGACACCCGGAGGTCATGCAGTCGAAGGGATCGGGAGGCAGGGCGGTGAAGTTGAGCAGGTGCACCGCGGTGGGCGCATCGTGCGGCGTGTGACAGGCCCCGCAGCCCCACTCGCCGAGCTCGGTGTAGTTGGGCCAGTTCTTGGGCGGCCGGGGCAGCAGCCCCTCCACCGAGGCGCTCGAGGTGGCATGCGCCGAGCCCGCCCAGCCCGCGATCTGATGACAGGTGGTGCAGAGCTCCGAGTTCCGGTTGTCCTTGACCAGGAAGCGGCCGTACTGATCGTTGTGCGGATCGTGGCAGGTGATGCAGTGCACCTCGTCGATGTCACCGTAGGTGAGCTCGGCGGGCGGCGGCGAGACGATCTCCGGGTTGGCGGTCGAGCTGTCGTAGGAGAAGACGACCGGATGGTGCGCCGAGAGATCGAGCCCGAAGTTGGCGGGATGACCGGGAGGAATGGTGGCCGGGCCCCGCATTCGGATTCCCTCTTCGGGGTTCACCACCGCGCCCATGGCGATGGTGCCGTCGTGGCAGGTGAGGCAGAGCTTGGTCGGGCCGTAGGGGGGTTGCGGCGAGGCGAGCATCGTCGGGCTGGCGTAGACGATGTAGTTCTGCTCCTGAATCTCGCGGTTCCAGAGCGGCGAGAGCGGCGTCGCATTGTGCGGCGTGTGGCAGAAGACGCAGATGCGGTCCTCGGAGAAGGCGCGGATCGGCCCGGGACCGGTGATCGAGAGATTGTGCTTGGTGTCGGTCATGTCGGCCGGCAGCTGCGCCGTCGCGACCGCCGGCAGAACGAGAGCGAGGCCGGCGATCCGAGCCAGCCGGGCGACGAGCCTGACGAGGTCAGTTCGCCGGGGGGACATAGCTCGGGGTGATCCGGAATACCTGCACGCGGTGATTGTACGTGTCGCAGACATAGAGCTCCTCGCCCGCACCGACGAACAGTCCCGCCGGAAGCCAGAACTCCCCGAATCCGGTCCCGCGGCGCCCGAGAGTGAGCAGGAACGCGCCCCGTTCGTCGAAGAGCTGCACGTTGTCGAAGACGCTGTCCGCAACGTAGACGACGCCGTCGCGGTCCACCGCCACCCCCTTGGGCATCGCGAGATCGCCCGAGCCGTCGCCGTGGTGGCCGAAACCGCCCGCCGGTCTCCCCTCCTCGTCGAAGATGGCGATCCGGAAGTTGAGCGAGTCGGCCACGAACAGCCTGCCGGAGGAGGTGCGGAAGAGATGGGTCGGGAAGTTGAGCTCCCCTTCTCCCTCGCCGCGCCGTCCGAACGAGAGCTCGAGCCGGCCGTCGGTCGAGAACGCGTGGATCCGGTGGGCCAGGGTGTCGACGACGTAGAGCCGCCGGCGCTCCGGAGAGTAGGCGAGGCCGGTCGGCCTCTGGAGTGTCTCCTCGCCTGCCGTGGTGAGCACGAAGCGCGGCTCGCCGGCCGCGTCGTAGGCGAACAGGGCGCCGCTCGAATCGCTCACGTAGAGGCGCGCCGCCTCGTCGAAAGCGAGCCCGACCGGCGAGGAGATCGGCCTCTCTCGAGTCCCCTTGAGCCGGAGATAGCGCCGCTCCGCCGGCAGGTAGAGGTGCACCGCCGAGCGGCCGAGGTCGGCCACCGCGATCCGCCCGTCGCCCGCGACCGCCACCGCGACCGGCAACACGAAGTCGTTGCCGCCCTCGGGCTCCCGGCCGTAGACGAAGGTCCGCCAGGCGGCTCCCGCGCCCCCCTGCGCCGAGAACCCGGTGAGGGTCCTCGCCAGGGTGAGCTTGGGTTCGGCCGGACGGAACGGCCACTGCAACGCCTCCTCCGGCGCCGCGCTGCGCGGCGTCCAGTGCGCGCTGCAGCCGGCGGCCAGCAGGATCGCGGCCGAGAGCGGAAGACGCCGGAGCGTGGGCTGGAGATCGCGCACGGCCGACGCCTAGAAGAGCTCGCGGCGGAGCTTCAGGTAGTAATAGGAGTGGTTGCGCTCCGCGTCGGGCAGGCCGGGGCTCTCGCTGGCCGAACCGTACACGCTGGCCCCGGCGCTCAGGTCGAGCTTGCCGATCTGCCAGTTCAGGGAGGCGTTGAAGGAGGTGCCCTCCGTGTCGACCACGCTCGTGGTGCGCGAGTAGGAAGCGCCGAGCGAAAGGGTCAGCGTGCGATCGAAGAAGCGCTGGTCGAAGGTCGCCGAGAGGGTCTCGTTCTCCTCCTCGAGCGGGTCCCCCTCGGCCGAGCCCTTGCCGCGCGGATAGTCGCGCTGCCAGTAGGCGGCGGTCGCGTAGAGCGTCGCGGTGGAGCTCACCGGGCCGACGTACTGCAGCTCGCCGCGCCACCCCTCGTAGGGGCTCACCTGCCACTCGACGTCCTGCCACTCGGCGCGGGCCCGCCAGGGTCCGCGGACGAAGCGCAGCCCGGCGATCAGCGAGGTGGCATCGGGGCTCGCTCCCGGATAGATGCCTTCGAGCAGCTCCGACTCGGATTGGAAATAGCTGTAGTAGGGGGTGAGCAGGTTGTCGAACAGCTCGACGCTCGCGCTGTGGCCCCAGAAGTCGCTACGCAATCGGAAGGCGCCGCCGAGCAGGCGGTAGGAGACGAAGATGTCGAAGGTGCCCGGCACCACGAACGGCGGCGGCAGGGCGTAGATCGTGACCTCGAGCGTCTCGCCCAACGGGGCGACGACGTAGTGCTGGTTCTCGATCAGCCGGACCGCCTCGTACGGCGCCACCGGCGAGTTCAGATAGACCGTCAGGCTCCCCGGTTCGACGTTGGCCTGCCCGAGGGTGAAAGTGCCCGGGACGCCGGTCGCCGGATGCCGTTCGTCGGTCACGTCGGTCCTCCCCGCGCTCTCGGTCTCCGAGCGGCCAAGGCTCAGTCCGGCGAGGATCCGGCCGCGCGGGATCTTCTTGCTGTAGTTGAACCCGAGCGAGCTCAGGACCGAGTCGGATTCCCCGACGTCGGAGTCCCGCCAGTTGCGGCGGTAGACCAGGGTGCTCTGCAAGCTCTCGTAGAGCTGGTGCACGAGGTCGAACTCGGCCTCCCGATCCTCCGTCGCGAGCCTGCGCACCTCGTCCGAGAACGGATCGGTGATCGACGTCTCGCCGTCCTGCCAGCGCCAGAGCAGGTCGGTCCGGAAGTTCCACGGCAGCAGCGCCGTCATGCGCTCGTACCAGACCAGCTGCTCGCTCGCGAAGCTGCTGAACTGACCGGTCGACTGGTCGATCTCGTCGCGGGTCAGGCTCGAGTAGAGCGATACCGGTCCCAGGGTCAGGGTGTTCGCGAGCAGCGCCTCGGTGGTGTCCCCTTCGAGGCCGCTCGAGCTGGTGTAGTGCTTCGGACTGTAGGACCCGTTGAAGGAGAGCTGGTTGCCGTTTGCCCAGCGCCTGAAGTACTCGCCGTCGAGACCGAGCCGCTTGACGTTCGAGGAGCTGAGCGACGACTCGAGGGTGTCGTCGGTGTAGCGCGCGCCCGCGAACCACGGCTTGTTGGCGTAACGCAGATCGGCGCCGTAGGTCGTCGACACGCTGTCGCGCTCGAGCGCCGCGTGGTCCTTGTACACCGGCTCCCAGCGCAGCGCGAAGAGCTCGAGGTGGTAGGGGTGCTCGGGCAGGAAGTAGAGCAGCGCCTTGTAGTCCAGGCCGGTGCCCGACCGCCAGCCGGTGGGCTCCTGGAAGGTCGACTCGAAGCGCTCCTGTTTCACCGCTCCACCGACCTCGAGGTAGTACTGCAGGAAGCGGGGATGGTAGAAGAACCCGCGCGAGAAGAGGGTGATCTTGCCCTTCAGGAAGTCGTCGTTCCAGACGTTCGAGCGCTCGCCGTAGATGTTCTCGTCCTCCTCGGAGGAGCCGAAGAGCTCGAACGAGCCGCCGTTCTCGAGCGCGCGCGGCAGGAAGAGCCGCCAGTCCTGCGCGGCCGCGGGCGCCGTGGCGGCGAGGGCGAGAGTCAGGAGCGCGAGGAGCCGGCGGAGCGATCGCATGGCGTCAGCGCAGCAGGTACCTGCGATCCGACATGTGGGCTTCGTGGCACGCGGTGCAGTCGGTGCGCTCGCCGGCGTGCCCCTCGGCCTGGCCGAGCGCCGAGCGGTCGTGGCAGTCGAGGCAGAAACCGTCCGACTCGGAGACCAGGAGCGCCCGGTAGGGCGAGCTGTGCGGGTCGTGACAGACCAGGCAGCCGCCGGTCGAGGCGAGCGGGCCGTGCACGTAGCGCTTGCCGAGGTCGAGATCGTGGCACTGCAGGCAGAGCTCGCCGTTGGGCGCGGTGAGCGAGTTGCCGGCGCCCGGATCGTGGCAGGCGGCGCACTCCTTGTTGGCGTAGGGCTCGTGAACCACCCGGCCGACGCGCTGCGGCACGCCCGAGGCGGCCCCGCCCGACGCCGACTCGGTGTCCGCCACCGGCTCCTCCACCGGGACCGGCACCCCGTCGAAGAAGAAGCTCAACACGCGGTAGTTCGCGGTCGCGTTGCAGCCCGCCCAGACCGCCGCCGTGCAGCAGAGCGCCGCGGCCAGGATCTGCGGTCGTCGCGCACGCGGGCGGAGGGGAATGGCTCGGTCTCCTCGGATCCTAGGGGTTCGGCGCCTTCTCGAACGCCTGCTGGCGCTTCTGTTCCAACTCCTTGCGGAGCTCCTCGTCGGTCGGATAGCGCTTGCCGCGCTCCTTGCCGAAGGCGTAGACGTTGACCAGCCGCTGGCCGAACTGCGCGGTGACCAGGACGAGATACTCGGCCTCGAAGTTGGGATCGATGTACTTCTCGAAGTACTTCAGGTTGTCGTAGTCGATCGCCACCTTGGCGGGGAGCAGCATGTCCCCCGGACGCTCCCCCCCTTCCGAGAAGAAGCTCAGGATGCGCCCCTCCCGGTTGAAGATCTGGACGTTGGCGAAGGAGGCGTCGACCGCGAAGAGGCGCCGCTCGCGGTCGACCGCCAAACCCTTGGGGCGCGCGAAGTGGCCGAGGTTGTCCCCCGGCGCGCCGATCGCCAGCTTGAAGTGGCCGTCGCGATCGAACTTGAGCACCTGGAAGCGGAAGAAGTCGGTGACGTAGAGCTCGCCGTCGCGGTCGAAGGCCAGGTTGGTCGGCCGCACCAGCCGTTCCTCGGGGGCGCCGCGGTCGCCGATCGTCTTGACCCGCTCGCCGCTCGCCTTGTCGAACACCTGCACCACGCCGCCGTCGAAGTCGGCGACGTAGAGGCGGTCGCCGAGGGGCACCGCGTCGACCGGGCGCCACTTCCCCGGGAATCCGTAGGCCCGCACGTACTGGTCGGCGCGGTCGTAGACCACGACCTGGCCGCGCGCGGGGTCGGTGACGTACTTGGTGCCGTCGGATTCGATCGCGATGTTGGTCGGTTGCATCAAGCGGCCGGCGCCCTCGAGCGCTCCGGTGAGCGGGCCGTACCGCAGCTGCGCGAGGTCGATCACCATCACCGTGGCGTTGGTGTCGCAGACGTAGATCTTCCCGTCGTGCATCGCGATGCCGTAGGGCTTGTCGAGCCGCACGTCCGGCGTGTCGCCGACCACGAAGCGGTTGAAGCGCGACTGCACCTCGACGTCCTTGAGCCCGTTGAACGAGGTCAGGTACTGGATGCGCGGCAGGCCGGGCGGCGGCGGATAGAAGACCTTCGGCGCGGCGGGCGCCGGCGCCGGTCGCGACGCGCAACCGGTGGCGAGCAGCCCGACGGCAACGACGGCGACGGTCGCCAGCAGCGCGAGCCAAGTCTGAATTCGCCGGTTCCTGGAACCCTGGATCGACCTTGCGTTCATGTCCCCCCCGTCACGCCGGCTCCCCCTCCGAGCGCCGGCGTCGCCCGACTGTAGCCCATCGTCCAGACCCGGGAACCGCCCCGTGGTGTAGCCCTCTGCGGGCGGTGCGCCGGCATGAAAAAAGGGGGACCGGCTTACACCGATCCCCCTTGGAACGATGTGCTGCAAGCGGGCTTTCTTACGGAACCTCGGCTCCCGGATCCCAGCCCTTATCGTGACAGGTCAGGCACATGCGGCTGCGCGCGTCGCTGCGCCACAGCAGGTACTCGCCGGTGTTGCCCTTGTTGTGCACCGAGTGGCAGGTGCCGCACTCGACGAGCTCGGAGCCCACGCCGTACAGGTGATCGCGCACCAGGCCGGCGCCGCCCATGATCGCATCGTCCGCCGGGCGCAGCTCGGTGTCGTCGGCCTGGGCCAGGTCGTAGCTGAAGCCGATCGGATGGTGATTGCCCAGGTAGGCGTCCTTGCCCACGATGTAGCCGTCGAAGATGGTGTTGGTGCCGACGCTCTGCGAGCTCAACGGCTGCCAGGTGTTGCCGTACGAGTTCACCGCGATCGACCCGTCGTGGCAGGAGAGGCAGAGCAGCGACGAGCTGCCCGGCACCATGCCGTTCTGGATCGCCTGCGAGGCGTGCGGGCCGACCTGCGGAGCGCCAGGGCCGTTCTGGTACATGGTGTACGCCAACGGAATGTCCAGCGTGTGGTTCCACAGCGGCAGGTAGTCGAACGCGTCGGGAGCCATCGGGCCGCCGCCGATGTTGACCGCCGGACCGCCGTTGGCGGGCGACAGCTTGTAGGCGTTGTGCGGCGCGTGGCAGTAGATGCAGATGCGCTGCATGGTGTCGGTGCCCACCGGCGGCACCGGGGGATAGCTCATGCCCGTCGTGGTGATCGGGATGTCGTGCGGCGTCAAGTTGATGCCCGCACCCGGGACGTAGGTGCCGGTGTACGCCAGGAGCGGCGCGACGGCCAACCCGAGCGCGACCACCAGAAGCCCCTGAAGGAGTCTTTTCATGTCGTCTCCGTCCTTCCTTTCGTAGTTTCCTGAGCTGTCGACTCTATTCAGTAGGAGGAGGCGGGGCGGAGA
>CAZPZW010000146.1:0-4660 GCA_964591165.1 uncultured Thermoanaerobaculia bacterium
TTGTCTCGAAGACCGGTGCTCCGGAGACAGACGCGGTCATCGCGGCAAGCTCTCCGAAGGCGCTGTACGAATAGTGTGTCGTCACCACCCCGAGGACGGTGTCCGTGAGCAAACCGGTTGCCGGATCGGGCGTCAAAGTCATGGCGCCGGCTTGGATCAGCAGGCCATCGTCGTCGTAAGCATAGGCGACCGGGTTCGCGCCATTCACCGAGATCGAGGTAACCCGGAAGTTGTCGTCGTACGTCCACTCGACCGAGCCCGACACCTCACCCGTCCAAGTGGCCGACGTCACCAGTGGCCCGTCCATGGAGTACGCGAGCCCGTTTCCTTCGGGGGTCGTGAGCGAGCCGACGTGGCCAGTCAGCGGGTCGTAGGTGACTGACGCCGTTCCGCGGGGGCTGGTGATAGCCGTCAGCCGCTGCGCGATGTCGTAGCCAAGAGAGATCGTCTGACCGTCGGGTCGCGCGATGGACGTTGGATTGCCATCGAGGTTGTACTCATAGACCGTTTCGGAAGGTCCCTGACCCACATCCGGGGGGGTGTACTGCTCGGCCAGATTGAGCGGCGTGTAGCTGAAGGTGTGCGCTGGCCTACCCGGAGGAGTGAGTGAAGTCAGGTTTCCGTTCGCGTCCCAAGCGAAGCTGATGGTTCGACCCCCCGGTAGCGTCTGTGAGAGCACGCGGTCGGCACTGTCGTAGGTGAATGTCACCTGCCTGAGGAGGGGATCGGTGATCGACTCCAGGCGGCCGAGCTCGTCGTAAATGAAATCCACCCGTCGCTCGTTGGCTCCGCTCCCGCGGACGATCGACTCCATGCGTCCGCGAGCGTCGTAGCTAAAGTCGGTGGGGATCAGTGTCGCAACTTGGATCATCGTGGGTCGGCCTGCGAGGTCGGTGGATGCTTGGCTCTGGCGGCCGAGCGGACTCTCCAAGAGCCAGTGACGCACAGCGGCTTCATACGCAAGGGACGCCGTCCGGCCGTTGACGGTGAAGGTCTCGAGGCGAGTCTCGAGGGAGAGCGGGTCGAGAGGATCCGCGAGTTGGGCGGCGCTCGTCGAGCTCATGATCCGCGAAAGGCCGCCAGGCGTGGTCGTGATTCCTCCCACTGCTCGCGGCGCGAGCAAGCCCCAGGTCGCGTCGGGACCCTTGTCGCTGGCGACCGTAAGACCGTCGGGGAGAGTAATGTCCTGGGACCCGTCGAGGCCTTCACGGCTGCGGGTCACGAGCGACTGGTTCGGTCCGGTGACGAGCTGATGCCAACGGTGCTTGGTTCGGAACGACTCGGCGACGGAGTGGATCGTCTGTCGACCCGCCGCGGAGGTAAAGCGAGCGCCGTAGCTGCCGCGTAACCAGTTGGGACCGTAGTTCCAGCGATCGAGTGTCTTCGTGCCATCGATCGAGTTCGTCTCGGACGCCAGGCGGCCGTCCTCGTACCAGCCGAAGATCGCCGCATGCTGCCTTGGGTTCTCGGCCGAGGTCATGAGCCCTTGCGGCGTGTAGGTGAAGGCCCAGGTGTCCCCTGCGGGATTGACGATCTGGTGGATGTACCCGTTGGAGTCGATCGACAGCGTCGTGACGTGCCCGTACGGGCCGATGATGGCGGCCGGATTCCCATCCGAGTCCCGCTGAATCTCGGTCACATTGCCATCGACGTCCGTGACGCTCTGGAGCTTGCCGGCTGCGGTGTAGGAGAAGTGGAGCAGCGCCTCGCCGGTCAATGGGTTGAGGGTCCGGAGGTGGCGACCGAAGGCGTCGAATACCCAGACCTGATCGCCGGAACGACTCGGGATCAAGATCTCGCCGTTGCGTTCCGGGGGCCGGGCGTCGGCGACATGGAGCACGTGATGATCGCTGGGATCCGAAAGGAAGTAGTCGCCTTGTGGGCCGAGCTCGACATTGCTGGGGTACGAGAGCGGGAGCCTGAGCGAGAAGTGTCCTTCGACGAACGCTTCGGGCAGGTTGGATCCCGCGACCGTCGAGATCAGCTCAGCAATCGAGACTCGACGGATCCGGCCATTGGCCGCGTCGGCGATCAGGAAACTCCCATCTGCATCGGCAGCCACGTCGGTCGGGAGGGCGAGCTGAGCTTGGTTTGCAGGTCCTCCATCACCGGCGAAGCCGAGGACCCCGTCTCCGGCGACGGTCGTAATGATGCCATCGCGTCCGATTCTCCGAACACGGTGGTTGCCCTGGTCGGCGATGAGGATCTCGGCATCGGGCCCGAGCGCGAGCCCCACCGGGAAAGCCAACACGGCGTCGAGCGCCAGTCCGTTATCGCCTCCGAATCCGTAGGTTCCATTTCCCGCAACGTCCGTGATGATGCCGTCCGCGCCCACCTGGCGCACCTTGTTGTCGCCGGAATCCGAGAGTACGAAGCCGCCGCCCGGGAGGGCCAGAACGTCCCCGAGAGATTGGAATCTTGCGTCGAGCGCAGGGCAGTCGTTGCAGTCACTTCCTTCTGGCGCCCGCGGTGGAATGCCGTCGTAGCAGAGGCCAGCGACGGAGTTGATGATCCCGGTCGGATCGACCCGTCGGACGCATCTCCCGTCGGCGATCAGCAGGCTGCCGTCGTCGGCGATCGAGAGCCCGCCGGGAGAGACGAGGCGTGCCGCGACCGCGGGTCCGCCATCTCCGCAGGGATCTGCATCGCAGGGGTTACCGTCCCCGGCCACAGTCGAGACGATTCCGTCGGGAGCGAGGCGACGGACTCGATAGCTGGTGCGGTCCGAGACGAAGAGCGCCCCATCCGGGGCCAGAGCGAGTCCGCTGGGTTCGTCGATGCGAGCCAGTCGTCCAGGTCCTCCGTCGCCCTCCGAGCCCGCTAGTCCAGTGCCGAGAACGCGGGGCGCCGCGACGGCGAGATCTTCGACACGGCGGCGGCGCCCGTTCCCGAGTCTCAGCGTTCGAGTCCGCGGGTCGTAACGATGGTGTACGTCCAGCGTCCAACCACCGAGCCCTTCGCCGCGAAGCGTCCAAGGAAGCGTGACCGGGTAGTTGGCTCGGCCTGACGCGATCGAATGCGTTCGCCAGAGCGTGAACTTCCCAGCGAGCCTCTCGACAGAGAACGGTCCTCCAGCCGGCAGCCGATCGAAAGATGCATCGAAGTCCTGGGGAGCAGCGTAGTAGACCTGCGGGAAGACGTAGCCAACACGGATCCTGAGCGGAGCGAGGGAGTGATAGTCGCGACCGAATCGATCGAGGTCGTCCCACTCGATGCTGTGAACCAGATTGGGTTGTGGTGGGAAGTTGACCTCGTATCGGACCCCCGAGCCGAGGACTTGAAGCACGACGCTAGCGAGGCTCGCGGGAGGATTCGCATCGGTCAGCCGGATCCGCACTCGGCTCGCGGCAGCGCGACCAGTGTTGGTGTCACTCTGGTAATGGAGTCGAAGGGGGGTTCCGACCAGAGCGATCTCCTCCCCGAGCGTCTGGTTCTCGCATTCGATGATCGATCCGGTCTCTGAACAGGGATCATCCTCATCTCGTGCATCATCGTCCTCACTGGGGTCTTCGGGATCGGGCGGCTCGTCCGGTGGGTCTTGTTCCACGTCCGGATCCGGCGGGGGTTCGGCATCGAGCGGTGGGCCGTAGGGCCAGTTGCAGTCGCGCGGGGAGAAATGGGTCGACGCGACGCGCCAGAGTTCCTGGCCCACCGGATACAGGAGCGCCAATCGATGCCGTTCATCGTCGGAGATGCCGAGCTGCTCTAGGGCGGTGGGGTCAGCGGGGATGCCTGAGCCGTCGACGTCGAGGTCGGCGAGACCCGCAGTGACCGAGAGGATCTTGACGACACGACCGTTCGGCTCCGGAATCCACTTGGCGCGAGCGCGGTCGAAGTATCCGACGGGGACTACCGCGCCCACCGGGAATCCGATGAAGTTCTCGAGGTAGAAGGCGACCGGTTCGCTGAACTGAACGGACAGGGCGTCGGCGGCAATGGCCTCGTCCGCGGAGAGCTCGACCGCGTAGGTGTAGCCGGAGTACTCGGGCAACGGAGCAGGCATCGCTGCCGGACCAGTTTCACCGACCGTGTATTCGGTGGCTCGGACGTTCAGCGTGGCGAGCGGAACGCTGCTCCCGTCCGGCAACGTCATCTCGGCGGTGACGCCGGCAGGGAAGAGGAGTGTCGCTTGTCGCGAGCCATCGGCGTCGGACTCCACCGAGCCGCGGGCGACCTGCATCTCGGTCGCCCCCGACGTGATCTCCGTGACCTGCTCGTCGGCCTGGATCATCACCGCGTCGTCGAGCGCACCGTAATCCCGCGTCGGGGCCTGGATGGTGCGGACGATCGGGAGGTAACCTGTTTTCTCGTAATGGAGGGTCACGATCCCCCCGCCGTTCACCGCGAGATCGAAGACACCGTCGGCTCGCGAGAAGGTGAAGCCAAGGTCGGGGTCGCCATGTACCGTGACGCGAACCCCCCGCAGCGGCGAACCGTCGACCTGGAGCACCCGTCCGCGCAAGAGGGAGACTCGGATCGGTTCGATCGCGCCGGGAGACACGCCGGTCTGAACCGGCTCGCTGGCCGTCCAGAGGAAGGTGTTGGCGGCGTAGGGGTCGAAGGCGATTGTCGGGTCGAGCGGCGGCGCGATCGTCGACGGGTCCGGTGGCAACGAGGTTCCCGGAGGTTCCCCTGTGGCGCTGTCCCACTCGGTCAGGTT
>CAZPZW010000146.1:4760-7637 GCA_964591165.1 uncultured Thermoanaerobaculia bacterium
CGTGGTGACGCAGCCCGCCGCGGTGGCGCCTGCTCCTCAGCCCGTGGCGCCGGCGGCGGCGAAACCCGAACCGGCCCAGGCACCGGCGCCGAGCGCACCGGCCCCGGTGGCGCCGGCCGCGAGCCCGGTCGCCCCACCGGTCGCGGCGGAGCCCGCAGGGGAGACCTCCACTGCCGCCCAGGAGCTGGACTTGAACGCGTTGAAGGACCAGCTCAAGGAGACCAAGGCCATCGGCCTGATGACCAAGCTCACGCTCAAGAACCAGGTCGACGATCTGCTGGAGAAGTTCCGCGACTACTACGCGGGCAAGGCGAAGGTGACGCTCAAGGAGCTTCGCCGGTCCTACGACCTGCTGATGATGAAGGTGCTGACGCTTCTTCAGGACGCGGACCAGAAGCTCGCCTCCGCCATCGTCTCGTCGCGCGAGGCGATCTGGGGGCTGCTCGCGGACCAAGAGAAGTTCCAGACCCTGCAAGGCTGAAGGCGGGAGAGACCATGAACCGACTCACTCAGGCTGTGGCCCGAGCGCTCGCCCTGGCGGCGTTCCTCGCCGGGCCGGCGATCGCCGCCGACGACGAGGAAGAGCTCAAGAAAGACCTGACAGCGGTGATCGCCCTGCACGGCCAGCCGTGCGGCGAGGTGGTCGCGGTCAAGGTGCTGGCCGAGAACGACTACGCCGCGACCTGCAAGGACGGCAACAAGTACCACGTCTTCGTCAACGAAGCGGGCCGGGTGGTGGTCGAGAAGGCCAAGTAGGCGCCAGCGCCTCGGCCTTCACGGCCCGTCGTAGGCCCCTTCGAGGCTCGGCTCGGGGCCGCAGTCGGGCGGGACGCCTTCGCACTCGGCATCGGCGAGGCAGGCCCGCCAGGCGGCGTGGTCGAGGTAGGCGCACTCGAGACCCTTGGTGCGCAGGTCGTTGATCCGCGGCGCCACGGTGTCGTGCCAGAGGGTCCGCGCAGCGCCCAAGTCCTCGAGGAACTGCTGGGCCTTCATGTAAGTGTCGATCGGCACCTTGCCCGAGCAGCCGCCGAGCGTTGCGTTCATCTTCGCGAAGTCGTCCGCGGTGAGGTCGAACCAGGCGTTCTTGGCGTCCTTGTAGGCCGAGAGCACCGCCTTGACCTGCGCCGGATAGAGCAGGGAGGCGAGGTCCCCCTTGGCGGTCTTGTCGATCACGTCGCGGAGATAGAGCAGCGACTTGGCGAGCTGGGCTTCGGCGCCGGCGCCGCCGGTCAGGATCGCCTCGAGGATCCGCTTGGCGCGGTCGTAGAACTCGCACCATTCCTGGGCGTCGGCGAACGAAGCGCGGTTCGCCTCGGCGGCAGCCATGCGTTCGTTGTAGGCGTCGAACCGCGGCGCGAGCGACTCGACCAGGGCGTCGAGCTGCGAGCGGCAGGTGTCGGCGAGCGCTTGCTGCTGGCCGGCGCGGGCGCACGGATCGGGCGCGCTCTCCGGGAGCTCCGGGGGCGGCGGGCAGGCGTCTCCCTCGCGGCAGACGGTCCAAGAGGCGGAGACGGTCGCGTCGTGCCACTGCGTGGTGTACTGGCCGACCATCCGGCCGCCTTCGAGCGAGCGGAAGACCGGGTCGACTGGGTCGTCGAGCAGCGGTGGGCGCCCGGCCCAGCACGGTTGGTAGCCGAAGCGCTCGGTCGCGCCTTCGTTGCCCGGAAAGTGATAGGTCACCGGATAGGTGTCGTCGGTCGACGTCGCGACCGCGACGGTGTAGAGACCACCGACGCGCGGGACGTCGTAACCCAGGTGCGACGTCAGGTCGACGTCGCGCGATTTCAGCCAGAGGGTCGACGGGTGGCCGTAGCCCGGCTGGCCGGGCGCCACGTCGAGGGTGATCGTGCCCTGGCCCGAGGCGCCCCCTTCGGAGCAGGTGAGGGTGTAGAGGTTGGTCCGCACCGTCCCCTCGGGCTCGAGGTGGATGATCGTGCCGACCCGCTCCGAGGTGGTCACCCCGTTCTGCGTCACCGGCCGGGAGAGCGGGTACGAGTACTCGCGCAAGCGCAGCGTCTCCACGACTTCGGTGGTGTGCAGGCAGTCGTTCACTTGCATGCGATAGACGGCCTGGCAGGCGCCGGTCCAGAGAGCGCCTCGTTCGGGCCCGGGAGCCGAGGGCGTCGGGCCGGGAGTGGGCGGCGGCGCCGGTTGAGGGACGCTGGGGGGCGGGAGCGCGGGGGGCGCCGCGCCCGGCGGCGGGAGGGCGTCGCCGCCCGGTGGCGCGGGAGGAACGACGACCGCCCCGGCGCCCCCCGACGAGGGGTCGGCGAAGAGGATCATCGCCACCGTCGCGCGATCGAGGGTGCCGGAGACGGTGACCACGTCTTCGCTCGAGACGCCGTAGACCGCGCCGTCGCGGCTGCCGCCGCCGGCGAGCAGCAGGCGGTCCTGCTCGAGGCCCCCGGCGGGCGAAGCGACGTCGGCGTGGCCGGCGAAGGCGATCCCCGCGACGTCGGCGCGCGCGATCGGCGATGCGCCGGCGAGCCAGCAGGCGCCGCCCGCGCACCCCTCGAGCTCGCCGGCGAGCGCCGCGCCGTCGCGGCGCAGGACGACGTCGAGTCCCGTCTCCCCGGGGGCGGGTGGCAAGTCGGCAGCGATGGCGCCCGGATCGGCGAGGCGGATCCAGGCGACCGCGGCGCGCTCGAGCTCGACCTCGCCCAAGAGCACCACCCCGAGGCTGATGCCGGTCAGCACGCCGCGCTCGACGGCGCCGGAGCGGAGCACGACCTGGTCGGTCGCGGAGGATGGCAGCTTGGGCGGCGCGCCGGCACTCTGAGCGAGGCCGATCCAGGCGATCCCGCTGCGCGGCACGGGTTTGCCATTGAGCTGACACCGCTCGGCGTCGCAGCTCTGCAGGGTGCCGCTGCGCGAGTC
>CAZPZW010000147.1:0-7494 GCA_964591165.1 uncultured Thermoanaerobaculia bacterium
TACTGGAACGAGGCCTCGTGCTGCTTCTTCAGGTCCTCCCAGCGCTTCTTGAGCTCCTTCTCCTCTTCCTTGGTGAGGATGCGGAAGGGCACCTGGACCTCGCTGCCGGCGAACTGGACGTGCAGCCAGTGCTGGCCGAGCTGGATGCCACCGGGGACCCTGAAGTAGAGCCGGCCGAGGCAGGCGCGCTGCCAGCTGAGCTCGGTCTCGTCCCAGGCCGGACCCGGCGACGTGTTGTCGGCGAAGAAGCGCAGGGCGCAGGTCTGGGTGGCATCCATCGGGAAGTAGCCGATCGAGTCGGCCATCATCCGCGCCCGCTTGTTGAGGCCGGCGAGGTTCCCCACGGTGGCCTGGTACTCCTGCTGGGTGGCGAGCGGGATCTTTTTGCCGTCCGGCGTCGAGACCCAGATGTGCTCGCGCTTCAGCTTGTAATTGGGCGCCGGCTTGCGCAGCGTAACGCCCATCTGGAGCAGCATCCACTCCTTGCCCAGCTCGTCCTGAGCCATGCGATAGCCGAGCGTCGCGTAGCCTTCGTTGTTGTAGGCGACGCGCACGAACTGCCCTTCGAGCGTGAAGACTTCGGGCACGGTGGGCTGCGGTGCGGTGACCTGGGTCTGAGCCCCGGCGAGCGTGGCGCCGGCGAGCGCCAGCGTGGCGAGCATCGTCGCGAGGCGCGCGGTGCGCCGCGCCGGGCCGTCGTTCATTCTGCGGATGTCCATGTTCGTTCTCCTCGTGGAATGCGGTCTACGGGCGGAAGCCTCGCTGAGAGCTTAGCAGCGCGCTGCGGTCGCGGGCGGCTCCCCGCGGCTCCCGTCTCCTGGTAGCCTCCGCCGCAATCGACTCGCGTTCCGGGAGGATCCGCCATGCCGCCAGCTCCGGTCACCGTGCTCATCGCCTACCGCGTCCTGCCAGGCGAGGCCGCGCGCGCCGTGCGCGAGCTCGGCGAGCTCGTCGCCACGGTCGTCGCCCTGGAGCCCGACTGTCTCGGGATCCGGATCCTGCGCGACGAGGAGGATCCGGAGCGCCTGCTGCTGGTGGAAGCCTGGACGAGCCGCGCGGCCTACCTCGGCCCGCACCTCGAAACGCCGCATCTCGGCGCTTTCCGGGCCCGCGCCGGCGAGTTTCTCGCCGGGCCGCCGGAGATCAGCTTCTGGTCGACGCTCGCCGACGTGACGGCGCGGCCGGCGGTCTGAGGGGAACGACCCGGCCGATGTTCATCGGTCATTTCGCGGTCGCGCTCGCCGCCAAGCGGCCGGCGCCGCGGGTCTCCCTGGGGACGCTCTGCTTGGCCGCGCAGTTCCTCGACCTGCTCTGGCCCTGGTTGATCCTCGGTGGCCTCGAAACGGTGCGCATCGTGCCCGGGATCACGGTCGTCACGCCGCTCGACTTCACCTCCTACCCGTACAGCCACAGTGCCGCGGCGGCGCTCGGCTGGGGACTGCTCTTCGCTGCGGTCCACTGGCTCCTCCGCCGCGACGGACGAATCGCGCTGCTGCTCGCCGGCGTCGTCTTCAGCCACTGGCTGCTCGACTTCGCGACCCACCGCCCCGACCTCCAGCTCTGGGGCGGGAATCCCGCCCGGGTCGGGCTCGAGCTCTGGCGATCGCTCCCGGGCACGCTCGCGGTCGAGCTCGCGCTCTTCGCGCTCGGCGTCGCGCTCTATCTCCGTACGACGCGGCCGCGCGATGCCGCGGGGCGCTGGGGATTCTGGGGCCTGGTCGCCTTCCTGCTCGCCGTCTACCTGTTGGCGCTCTTCGGCCCGCCGCCGCCGAGCGTCGCGGCGATCGGCTGGGCGGGGCAGGCCACCTGGCTCCTGGTCGCCTGGGGATGGTGGGTCGATCGCCATCGGAGCGCCGCATGACCGGCGCGCGCGGGCCGCGATGAGCCCGCCCTGCTTCACGCTGGTCTGGGAGTTCCTGGTCCATCCTGGACGGGAGGAGGAGTTCCGCGCCCTCTACGGCCCTGACGGCGACTGGGCTGGGCTCTTTGCGCGCCACCCGGGTTTTCTCGCCACCCGCCTGCTCGCCGACCGCGACCGGCCCGGACGATTCGTCACCGTCGATCAGTGGCGCAGCGCCGAGGCCTGGCAGGAGTTCCGTGTCCAGTTCGCAGCGGACTACGCGACCCTCGACCGGCGCGGCGAGGAGCTGACGCTGAGCGAGCGTGCGCTCGGCACCTTCGACGAGCCCGCGTCGCTGCCTGCGGCCGACTTGGCGCACGCCATCGTCGGACAGCCGACCGCGCGGCCGGCGTTCGTCGGCTGGACCGCCGACGGACCCGACGGCGCCAGTCCGCCGGTCGGGAGCTGGACGGATTTCGCGGCGCGCTTCGGCGGCTTCGATGCGCGCAGTCCGTTGACCACGACCCTGTACCACTACTTCGCCAACGGCGGCGGGCCAGCGACGATCGTGCGCCTCGCGAGCCCGCCACCGCTCGCGCCCGACACGCCCGCTTTCGAGGCCCGGCTGCTCGAGCAGGGCCTCGCGGCGCTCGACACGATCGACGACTTCGACCTGCTGGCGGTGCCCGGCGAGTCGACCCCGACGGTGGTCGCGCGCCTCCAAGCCTACGTCGCGGCCCGGCGTGCCTTCCTGCTGATCGATGCCGCACCCTCAGCGACCGTCGAACAGCTGCGCTTCGGGCCCGACCCCGCGATCACCGGCCCGGCGGCGGCGAACTCCGCGCTCTACTTCCCTTGGATCGAGACCGCCGTCCCGGCCGGCGCACCCGCCAGCCTCGCCGTGCCACCCTGCGGCTTCGTCGCCGCCATCTACGCCCGCAGCGACGTGGCCCAGGGCGTCTGGAAGTCTCCGGCGGGTGAAGTGGCTCGACTGCTCGGCGCGACCGGCCTGACGGCGGAGCTCTCCGATGCGCCGGCCCGCGCCCTCAACGGTCGCGGAATCAACTGCATCCGCCGGTTTCCCACCGGTGAGGTCCAGCTCTGGGGCGCACGCACCCTGGCCGGCGGCGACGCCGCGGGCTCGGAGTGGAAGTACGTCAGCATCCGCCGCCTGGCGCTCTTCATCGAGGCGTCGGTGGCGCGCGGCATCCGCTGGGCCGGCGCCGAGCCGAACCGCGAAGCCCTGCGCGAGGCGCTGCGGGAGAGCTGCGGGAGGTTCCTCGACGAGCTCTGGCGCGCCGGCGCGCTCGCCGGCCGGCGGCCGAGCGAGGCCTACTTCGTCCAAGTCGAGACCACGCCCGAGGACCCCGCGGCCCTTCGGCTCACCCTCGGCATCGCTCCGCTGCGTCCGGCGGAATTCCTGCTGCTGCGCGTCGATCCGCCGAGCCACCCGCTGTAAGAACGGCCGCTCTGCGGCGTAGAGTCGTCGGCAGCCCGTTGCTGCGCGGAGGCCCGACGTGCGACGACTCTGGAGCTTCACTTGGCGGACGCTCGCCGCGCTCCTGGCGGCGGTCGTCCTCTACTGCCTGATCCCGATCCGTCCCACGCTCGCGCCGCTCCGTCCGCGGCCCGAGACGGCCTACTGGACGATGGCTGCGGGGTACCGCATCGCCTACCTCCGGGTGCCGGCGCCGGGCGGGGCGACTGCGCCGCCGATCGTCTTCCTGCACGGCGGGCCGGGGGGCTACGTCCACTCCTCGATCGTCGCGACGCTGGCGCCGCTCGCCGCGGCGGGGCACGATCTCTACTTCTACGACCAGGTGGGCTCCGGACTCTCCGATCGCCTCCCCAAGCCCAAGGACTACTCCTTCCAGAAGCACGTCGCCGACCTCGACGAGATCCTGCGTGAAGAGCTCGCTGCTCCGCAGGTGATTCTGATCGGCCATTCCTACGGCGGGATGCTCGCCGCCGAGTACGTCGCGCTCCACCCCGAGCGGGTCGAGCGGCTGGTGCTCTCGTCGCCGGGCGGGCTGCCGCCGGCGCTCTTCGACGGCGAGGGACGGTGGATCAACGAAGCCAAGTACCCGGCGCCCCCCGAGCTCCACTTCGTCGAGCCCATGGCGGTGGCGATGGACGGTCTGCGCTTCTGGCCGCCACGGGCGCTCGCCGCCATGGCGCTCGCGACGGCTTTCGACGTCAAGTTGATGGGGGACGCCGAAGCCGACGGGGTGCTCAATACCCTCGCCTCCCGCTTCACCGCGGGCATGGTCTGCGACCCGGCGAACGTCCTTCCCGAGGAGGGGGGCGGCGGCTTCTACGCGCACGGCTGGAGCAACTGGTTCGGCGACCTCGAGGATCCGCGCCCGCTCCTCGCCCAGCGCACCCTGCCGGTGCTCGTGCTCCACGGGGCGTGCGACTACCTCCCCTACGCCTCGACCTACGAGTACGTCGACCTCTTTCCCAACGCGAGCTACGTCTTCGTCGAAGGGGCCGGTCACATCCTCTGGTGGGATCGCCCGGAGCGTTACGCGGCGGAAATCGCCAGCTTCGTGGCGGCATCTCGGCCGGCCGGCGGTGGCCCCCCGCCCTTCTCCGGCTAGACTCGCCGGCGCGCCCGGCTCGCGGCGCCTGGAGGAGACCGATGCCCCCCGCAGTCATCTCGCTCGCCGCCAAGCTCGCCCTCGTCTCCGAGCCCTGGTCGCCGCGCGTCGTCGCCGAGCTCAACGATTACCAGTTCAAGCTGGCCAAGCTCCACGGCGAGTTCGTCTGGCACCGCCATGCGGAGACCGACGAGGCCTTCCTGGTGCTCGCCGGCGAGTTGGAGATCGCCTTTCGCGATGGGATACGGAGGCTCTCCGCGGGCGACCTCTGCGTGGTGCCGAAGGGGGTCGAGCACCAGCCCCGGGCCGCCCGGGAGTGCCACGTCCTGCTCGTCGAGCCGCGCGGCGTGGTCAACACCGGCGACGCCGGCGGCGACCTGACCGCGGCCAACGACCGCTGGATCTGAGCGCGCCGCCCGGCGCTAGACTGGCGCCGATCCCCCAAGGAGGGTGGCCATGAGCTGCCGTGCCTACCACCTCGTCTCCGGCCTGGTCTTCGCGCTGGTTGCGCTGCTCCATCTCGTCCGCTCGGTGCAGGGATTGCCCGTCGTCGCCGGGAGCTGGAACGTCCCTCTGGCGTTGTCCTGGGCCGGTACAGCCGGCGCCGCCTTCCTGTCGATCTGGGCCTTCCGCTCGCGCGGTTAGTCCGGCGGCGGGCGGTCGCCACTCGTCTCGGGCGGCGGCGCCGCCGCGGCGAGCGCGACGTAGAGGTGGAAGCGGTCTTCGTTCTTGACCGCGCCGAGGAAGGCCGAGTAGGGCTCGATGCCGAACTCGCTGAAGCGGTACTCGCCGAGGATCTCGACGGCGAGCGCGTCCCCATCGAGTCGCCAGGTCGCCGGCAGCTGGCGCTCCACCGTCCGGCCATGGAGCGTCAAGCGGAACCTGACCGCCCAGAGGAAGGGCGAGCCCGCTGCGCCTTGCCGCCGCTCGACGCCGAGCACTTCGGCGGCGAGCTCGGGAAAGCGCGCGGCGTCGAGCTGACCGGCGTCGAGCCCCGCGCTGCGGATCTTCCGCCGCTCGTCGTCGTCCACCGGACCGAGCCCGCCGGCGAGCGCTCCGAGCTCGCGCAGCCGTCCTTGCCAGGCGGCGCGCGCCGCCGGCGGATCGAACTCGAGCCGTTCGACCGCGAGCCGCCCCTGCCAGCGCGTGGCTTCGGGCGCCGCCGGATCGAACGCGAACTCCGCCACCGGCACCGGCACGGTGATCAGGTGATTGTGCGCGAAGCCCCCGGCGAACCCCGCCTTGTGGGTCAGCACCGCGACGACCGAGCGCGCCGGATCCACCGTGAAGCGCTCCGCCGCGAGCGGCGCGGCGAGCCCGACGGCGACGAGGCAGAGCAGGATGGGGCGAGGGCGCATGTCGGTTCTCCCGATGGCGTGCCGCGGGCCCCAGGTTAGACAGTCCGTGCGCCCCCGGGGAACTGCCGAAAGTGAGGGGCCGCCCCCCGTCCGGAGGCGGCCCTGGGAGTGGGCGGCGTCCAGCCTGCCGCCCGCGCGACCGCAGCGGGTTACGGCTGCCCGTCGTCCGCGGCCTGCTTCTCCACCTCGAGCACGATCACCTTCCTGCCCGGCTCCCCTTCGCCGACCACCACCATCGGCTTGGGCGCGGACTCTCGCAACGCCTGGATCACCTGCTCCTGGGTCGCGGCGTCGAGCGCCTGGAACTTCGCCGTGCCGCGCAGGCGCTCGATCGTCGCGTCGATCGACAGCGGCAGGGCGACCGCCGCCCCATCGCCGCTCGTCCAGGCGAAGCCCGAGCCGTCGCCGCCGAGGCGGCGGACGATCTTCACGTGCCCCTCCTCTCCGCCCTCGCCCGAGTGGAAGACCATGGTGTTGCCCTCGCCATCGGCGTCGCTGAGCTCGATCTTGTGCTGGCGCACCACCACCTCTCCCTCGCCCGGCGCCGCGGAGAAGTGATCCTCGAGGCGCAGCGTTTTGCCGTCGACCTCGACCGTGAAGCCCTCTTCGTCGCGCGTCACGGTGACCGGCTTGCCCGACTCGCTGGTGAAGCTGCGGCTCTCGCCCACCGCGAGGGAGTGCAGATCGTCGAGCACCATCGCTTCGTGGCTGCCATCGCGGTCGAGTACCAACTTGATCTTCGACTTCATCTCGCTCGCCGCGGCGGCGGCGTCGTCCTCGCCCATCGCCATGCCCCAAGCTGCCGCCGCGCCGAAGGCGAGCAGCAACGCAGCCAGGGTGAGTCGGCTCCTGCCGGTGAGCTTGCGATTGCCATGCATGTTCGCGTCTCCTTGTTGGTCGGGCGGCTGGCGCCGCGCAACGGAGGAAAAGGCAAGGACGATGCCAATCGCCGGAGCCCCATGGACGCGCTTCGCCGCCCGCGGCGCTGCGCAATTGGGGAGACCGCTCCCCATTTCGGGAGGCGCTCTCAGCTCTCGCCGGCAGCGGTCTCGCCGCCCGCCCCCTCGACGAGACCGTGCTTCTCCAGCCGGTAGAGGAACGCCTTGTAGGGTAGGTCGAGCAGGCGGGCGGCCCGCGCTCGGTTGCCGCCGGTGTGCTCGAGCGCTTGGCGCAGCAGCTCGCGCTCGTGCGCCTCGAAGGAGAGCCCCTGCGGCGGCAACCGGAATCCGCCCTCGCCCTGCGCCCTGCGCGAGAAGCTCTCCGGCAGGTCGGCGGGGCTCGCCTCGCCCCCTTCGGCGAGCAGCACGAGGCGCTCGACCACGTTGGCGAGCTCGCGCACGTTGCCCGGCCAGGCGTGCTCGAGGAACAGCTTGGTCACGGCGGGACCCAGACGGACTTCGGGCAGACCGTGGCGCCGCGCCGCGCGGGCGACGAAGTGAGCGGCGAGCAGTGGGATGTCCTCGCGCCGCTCGCGCAGCGGCGGCACCTCGAGCGGCACGACGTTCAAGCGGTAGAAGAGATCCTCGCGGAAACGGCCGGCGGCGACTTCGGCGGCGAGGTCCCGGTTGGTCGCCGCGACGATGCGCGCGTCGACCGCGACCTCGGTGCTCGCGCCGACCCGCTGGATCCGCCCCTCCTGGAGCGCCCGCAGCAGCTTCGGCTGCAGTGGCAGCGGCAGCTCGCCGATCTCGTCGAG
>CAZPZW010000148.1:0-7492 GCA_964591165.1 uncultured Thermoanaerobaculia bacterium
AGTCGAGCCGGCCGAACATCACGTCGCCGTCCTGGGTCTGCGTGTAGGTCGAGGGCGAGGCGAGCTCGGGGTAGCGGGCGAAGACGTCCGCGTCGAGCACCCGCGAGTCGATCGGCACGGTTTCGCTCTTGTTCTGCTCGTCGTAGGAGACGAAGTAGAAGAGCTTGTCCTCGATGATCCGGCCGCCGATCGAGCCGCCATACTGGTCCTTCTCCTGGTCGGCCGGCTCCACGCCGTTGGCGAAGTCCTCGATCAGGCTCTGCGGCTGGTTGTAGTAGAAGACCGAGCCGTGGAGATTGTTGGTGCCGCTCTTGGTGATCACGTTGACGAAGCCGCCGGCGGAGCGACCGAACTCGACCGAGGCGCCATTGGTGATCACCGAGAACTCCTTGATCGACTCCTGGGAGACCGAGAGCGGCGAGCGGCCCTCGGCCCCGCCGACCGTGCCGCCGAAGAAGGCGTTGTTGAAGTCCACCCCGTCGATCGTGACGTTGGTGTTGATGCCGCGCTGACCGGAGATCGCGAGGTTGCCGCGCTCGCTGTCGAAGCGGGTCTCGGGGGTCAGCAGCACGAGATTGCGGAAGTCGCGCTGGGCGATCGGCAGATTGACGATCTGCTCGGTCTGGATGGTCGTCGACGCCGAGGTGTTGGTCACCTCGACCATCGCGATCTCCGAGGTGACCGTGATGGTCTCGGTGACGGTCTCTGCGTTCAACGTGAAGTTGATCGTCGGCGTCGAGCCGAGGAGCAGGCGGACGTCGGTCTGCGTCGCGGTCGTGAAGCCGTCGAGCGCGGCCGACACGGTGTAGCTGCCGGAAGGCAGGTTGAGCGCGCGGAAGGCGCCCTGGGCGTCGGCGGTGGCGGTCACCACGAGGCCGGTCTCCTGGTTGGTGACTTCGATCCTGGCGCCCGGCAACGGGCTCCCGTCCGCCCCCCGGACGACACCGGAGATCCGGGTGGTCGTGACGTCGGTCTGGGCCCCGGCGATGCCCGCCAGGGCGAGAAGCGCGACCGCGATGGCCGCCGTGATCCGCAACCTGCTCATGAGTCCTCCTTGTTGGAAACGAGCGACATGTCCGAACTCCGGACTACCTGGGATGCATGCTAGCGATCGGATCGCCCCGACCGGTAACGGCTTGCGAACAACCGGGTGACGTCTCGTGCGAAATCCTACCGAAGCGCAAACGACCTGTCAGCCGTACAAAGAATTGTGCAATTCGTGGGATGGAGAATCGCCGACACATCCCTCGGGTAGCGCCGCACGACCCGTCGTTCGCTAGACTCCACCCATGCCGGCGCCCGAGGTACACGTTCTCGTCTGCGTCAACGAGCGTCCGCCGGAGGCGGCCAAACCGTGCTGCGCCGCCCGCGGCGGCCTCGCCGTCTATCGAGCGCTCAAGGACCGGGTGAAGGAGCTCGGACTGCGCGATCGCGTCCTGGTCACCCGGACGGGCTGTCTCAAACACTGCAGCCGGGGGGTGACCGTCGCCGTCTGGCCGCACAACCACTGGTACGGCGGGGTCGGTCCCGGCGACGTCGAGGAGCTGCTCTCGGCCGAGGCGCTCGCCGGGCGCGAGGTCGTCCGCCTGCGCATGCCGCCGGGTCCCTGGGAGTAGTGCCCTGCGGATCGCGGTTCCACAGAGCCGCCCGCAGGTCGACGGGCTGGTCGACGAAATCGCACCACGGGTCGAGCTCGCACCCTTTCGCCTCGCCGACGACAGCGCCGAGGCGCTCTGGACGACGCGCGTCGGGCTCGCCTGGGACGCCGAGGCGCTGCAGATCCGCTTCGACTGCCGCGACGAAGATGCCTGGTCCAGCCATGCCACTCGGGACGCCCCGCTCTGGCAGGAGGAGGCGGTGGAGGTCTTCCTGGCCGCAGGCGAGGAGGATCCGCGGGAGTACTTCGAGTTCGAAGTGAACCCGGGCGGAGCGCTCTTCGATGCGCGGGTCACGAGCCCGCACGGGGACCGCCGGGGCTGGCGAGTCGACCCGGGATGGAACTGCTCCGGGATCCGCTGGCGGGTGGGGTCGGGCGGACGCGGCGCCGATTGGTGGGCGCGACTGGCGATTCCGTTCCGGAGCCTCGACCTCGCCGGACCGCCCAGCGCCCTGCGCGCCAACTTCTTTCGCATCGAGCGCCCGCGCGGCGGCGACGCCGAGCTCTCCTGCTGGCGGCCCACCTTCACTTCTCCCGCCGACTTCCATCGTCCGGCACGATTCGGACTTCTCGACCTGATCCGGTAGACTCCGCGCTCCTTGCCGACCACCATGGCTCAACCGCCCTTCGATCTCGTCGCGGCCACCACGCACCTCGCGCGCCGGGACCGCACGCTCGCCCGGACGATCCGTGACATCGGGCCTTGCCGATTGGAGATCGCCGCGCGGCAGAGTCCCTACGAGGCGCTCGCCGAGTCGATCGTCTATCAGCAGCTCAACGGCAAGGCCGCCGCGACGATCTACGCGCGCTTCTGCTCGGCGCTCGGCTCGCGACGCTGTCCCCGCGCCGAGAAGGTCGTCGCGGCGTCGCCCGAGCTCCTGCGCTCGGCCGGGCTGTCGCGCAGCAAGGCAGCGGCGCTGCAAGACCTGGCGTCGCGCGTCCTGGCGGGCGAGATCCCGACTCGCCGCGCCGCCGAGTCGCTCGCCGACGACGCATTGATCGAGCGGCTCACCGCGGTGCGCGGCGTGGGGCGGTGGACGGTCGAGATGTTCCTCATCTTCACCCTCGGTCGTCCCGACATCCTGCCGCTCGACGACTACGGCGTGCGCAAGGGATTCGCCCGCGTCTTCGCGCGGGACGTCCTGCCCAAACCCAAGGAGCTCGAGCGACAAGGGGACCGCTGGCGCCCCTATCGCACGGCGGCAAGCTGGTATCTTTGGCGCGCCGCCGAACTCGAGCTCACATGACGAAAAGTCCCTTCGCGATCTTCCTCGCAGCCTGCGCGGTCGCAGCATCGCTCCGCGCCGCGACCCCGCCTTCCGCCTCGCCGCCGGACGCCCTCGCGCCCTCGCCCGTCGTCGCGCAGGACGTCTACGCGCTGCCGGTGCTCACCGATCTCGCCGTCAGCCCGGACGCCGCTCGGGCGGTCCTGGTCGAGCAGCGCGCCGGCCGCGAGCACGACACTTACCGCGGCCGGCTCGTCGCCGTCGACCTGGTTGCGGCGCAGGGCGCTCCGCGCCCGCTCAGCGCAGCGGACCGCGACGCCGCGCACCCGCGCTTCTCCCCCGACGGGAGGTACCTCGCCTGGATCGAGCGCGGCGAGGCCAAGAACACGCTGCGCGTGGCGCCCTCCCGCGGCGGCCGGGCCCGCACCGTGGTCGAGCTCAAGGAGGAGATCGCTGGCTTCGACTGGTCGCCGGACGGCGAGCGGCTGGTCCTCGTCCGCCAGGATCCGGAGCCGGCGGGCGCCACCGAGCATCGGCCCTGGGTGGTGACGCGCAGCCAGGCACGCAGCGACGGCGAGGGCTTCCTCGGCGAGCGGCGATCGCACCTCTGGGTGGTCGAACGCTCCGGAGGCACGCCACGCCGTCTGACCGGCGGCCCTTGGGACGATGCCTCGCCCGCCTGGTCACCCGACGGCCGCTCGATCGTCTTCGTCTCGAATCGGTCCCCCGACCCGGACGCGACCGACAACACCGATCTCTTCCTGATCTCGCCCGAGGGGGGTGAGCCGCGACGCCTCTACGATGGTCCCGGCGCCGAGTCGGCGCCCGCCTGGTCGCGGCGTGGCGACCGGGTCGCGTTCCACTCGTTGCGCCGCGCGAACGACTACTACCAGCCGCAGCGAGTGATGACGATCGCCGCCGACGGCGGCGCCGCGACCGACCTGACGGGCCGGCTCGACGCCTGGGTGGCCGCCGACGCGCACGCCTGGGGAGAGCCGCACCCCCCGATCTGGTCCTCGGACGACTCCACGCTGACGGTGGTCTTCGAGCGCCGCGGCGCGACCTGGATCGGCGAAGTCGATGCGCGCTCCGGTGCGGAGCGCGAGCTGTTCGGGGGACGGGCGGTCTACGGACTGGCGCGCCCTCTGTCGGGCGGCAGACTGCTGTTCACCCGCAGTGATGCGACGCATCCGCCCGAGCTCTTCCTCGCCGGGGGCGACGGCGAACGCCGCCTGACCCAGCTCTACGACGACTGGCTGGCGCGCCGCCGGCTCGTCGAGCCGGAGAAGCTCTCGGCGACCAACTCGGCGGGCGACCAGGTCGAGGCCTGGCTCTATCCGCCGCTCGACCGCAAGCCCGGCGCACGGGCGCCGCTCATCGTCTACATCCACGGCGGTCCGCAGGGCTTCGACGGCGACTTCTTCGATTTCGATCTCGAGAACCAGCTCTTCCCCGCCGCGGGCTGGGCGGTGCTACGCGTGAACTACCGCGGCTCGACCTCCTACGGCGAGGCCTTCTCGCGCGCCATCTGGGCCGATTGGCACCGCCGCGAGTACGAAGACCTCATGCTCGCGCTCGACCAGGCGCTCGCCACCCACGACTGGCTCGACCCGGAGCGGCTCGGCATCGGCGGGTGGTCGTACGGCGGGATCATGACTCTGTGGACGGTCGGCCACACCGACCGCTTCAAGGTGGGAGTTCCCGAGCGCTTCAGCTTCGACTACCTCTCGACCTTCGGCGAGGACCAGTGGTACGTCTGGCTGCTCACCGAGCTCGGCAGCCCGTTGGAGAACCAGGAGCTCTACCGGCGCCTCTCGCCGGGCACCTATCTGCCCCGGGTGACGACGCCGCTCTACCTCATCGCCAACGAGAACGACTACAACTGCCCGCTGCCTCAGGTGCTGCAGGCCTATCAGCGGCTGCGATTGCTGGGCCAGAAGACCGAGTTGGTGGTCTACCCCGGCGAGTCGCACAGCATGGAGTCGCCGGCCCACCTGGTCGACCGGCTGGGACGGCTGCTGGTCTGGTACGGCCGGCATCTCGGGGCAGCACCCGGCGCCGCGCCCGCGCCTTGAGCGGCAGCGATCACTTCTCGCGTCTCGCCGGGGCCTATCGCCGATTTCGCCCCCGCTACCCCGACGATCTCTTCGACTGGCTGGCCCGGCGCGCGCCGTCGCGCGGTCTCGCCTGGGACTGCGCCGCCGGCAGCGGCCAGGCGACCGGCGCCCTGGCGGCGCGCTTCCGGCGTGTCGTGGCGAGCGACCTCAGTCTGGCGCAGCTCGGCGAGGCTCCGGCGCTCGCCGGGGTCCACCGGGTCGCCGCCCTGGCCGAAGCGGCCCCGCTGCGCGACGCCTCGCTCGACCTCGTGGTGGTCGCGCAGGCGCTGCACTGGTTCGACCTCGCGCGCTTCTACGCCGAGCTTCGCCGGGTGGCCCGCCGGGGCGCGCTGATCGCCGCCTGGTGCTACGACCTGCTGCGCGTCGACCGCGAGATCGACCGCCGGCTCGATCGCTTCTATCGCGAGGTGGTCGGACCCTTCTGGCCGCCGGAGCGCAGGCTCCTCGAGGCGGGTTATCGGACCCTGCCCTTTCCGTTCGTCGAGGAGCCCACCCCCGAGTTCGCCATGGTCGCCGACTGGACCCTCGGCGAGCTGATCGGCTACCTGAGGACCTGGTCCGCCGTGGAACGCTGCCGCGCGGCGACCGGCGAGGATCCGGTCGGACCTTTGGCGGCCGAGCTCGTGGGGCTCTGGGGCGGAGCCGAGCGCACGCGGCGGGTGAGCTGGCCGCTCGCCTTGCGAGCCGGACGCGCCGGTTGACCCTGGAGCCCGCTCCGCACCCGGCCCTCCACCACCTCAGGTCACGGGCCGCTCGCTCGCCCCGCGCGCTTCCGCCTCCCGCCCGAGGCGCGCCTCGCGCGCGGCATCCTCCGCCCGCCCCTGTCGACTGTAGACGTCGGCGAGCACGTAATGCCCGAGCGCTGCCAGCGCCGAGCGCGGTTCGAGCTCGATGCCGCGCCGCGCCTCCGCCGCGGCGGCCGGGAGGTCGCCCGCGGCGAGCAGCGCTCGCGCGAGGTAGAGGCGGCCGACCCCGAACTCCGGATTGACCGCGACCGCCTGGCGCAGCGCCTGGAGCCCCCCCGCGGCGTCTCCCGAGCGTTCCAGCAGCCGGCCCAGGTTGAACAGGGCCTTGAACGCATCGGGATCGTCGGCGAGCTCGCGGCGATAGGCCGCGATCGCCTCGCCCGCGCGCCCCTCGGTCTCCAGCAGCAGCGCCCGGTTGTAGTGGGCGTGCTTGGCCTTGGCGTCGATCGCGAGCGCCCGGTCGAGCGCCGCGTGCGCGGCGGTGAAGTCCTTCCGCCGGAAGGCGATCACCGCCAGGCCGACCTCCGCGCGCGCGGTCTTCGGCTCGACCTCGAGGGTCTTCCGGAAGGCGACCTCGGCCTCGCCGTCGCGCCCGGCGTCGGTCAGCACCTGCGCCAGCCGATACTGGATCTGCGCGTTCTTCGGGTCGTTCTGCAGGTAGTTGCGATACCCGAGCACGGCGGCGTCGATGTCGCCCCGGGCGACGAAGGTGTCGGCCAGTCCGATCTGCGCCCAGTCGTGGTCGGCACGGCGCCGGAGCGTTTCGCGATAGGCCGCCGCGGCGCGCTCCCAGTCCCGCTTGCGGAAATGGACGTTACCGAGCGTGAACCAGGCGTCGACCACCTCCGGGTCGGCGGCGAGAACCTCCTCGAGCAGCCCGATCGCCTTCCCCGGCTCCTCCCCCTTGGCGAGGCCGCGCGCCTTGCCCATCTTGCCGTAGACCTCGAGGCGGTCCTTCGGATCCGGCAGCTCGCGGAACGACTTGCCGGTGTCGATCGTCTGACCGCCCACGTAGCCGAGCGCCGCCAGGGCGCGCAGGGTCTCCTCGTCCTCCTCGACCGGGGCCGAGGCGGAGCTCGCCGGCGCCACCGTCGCATCCAGCGCCGCGAGCCCGGAGCGCAGCTCGCGCAGCACCCGGCGCTCCGCGTCGGCGAGGTTGCGCTGCTCGCCGGGATCGGCCTCGACGTCGTAGAGCTCGGCGCGCGGCGCCTCGATGAAGTGCCAGCGATCCTTGCGGATGGCGCGCAGCTCGGCCCACCCGTAGTGCAGACGCGGCAGGAACGCCTCGCTGTAGCCGCGCGGTGGCGCCTCCGCGGGATCCTCCTGTCCGGCGAGCAGCGGCACGAGGCTCCGCCCCTGGCCCGACTCGAGCCCGCCCTCGACGCCGGCGAGTTCGAGGAGCGTCGGCGCAAGGTCCGCCTGGCCGACCGCGGTCGCGACCTTGCGGCCGCGCAGCCGGGCGTAGGGAGCGTCGAGGAGGAACGGCACCCAGGTCGTCGCTTCGTAGACGAAGAAGCCGTGGTCGGCCTCGCCATGGTCCCCGAGGGCCTCGCCATGGTCGCCGATGACGGCGACGATGGTCTTGTCGCGCAGCCCGCGCGCGGCAAGATGGTCGAGCAGGCGCCCGACCAGCGAGTCGGTCCAGGCGATTTCGCCGGCGTAGGGCTCGCCGGGGTACCGGCTCCGGAAGGGCTCCGGCGGTTCGTACGGCGTGTGCGGGTCGTAGAGGTGGACCCAGGCGAAGAA
>CAZPZW010000149.1:0-7460 GCA_964591165.1 uncultured Thermoanaerobaculia bacterium
ATCGCGACGCTCAACTTGAACGGCGACTACCTCTCGGACGCGCTGGCCGCGCAGGTCGGCGGCATCGGCATCGCGCCGGGCGGCAACATCAACTACACCACCGGTCATGCCGTCTTCGAGGCCACCCACGGGACGGCGCCCAAGTACGCCGACCTCGACAAGGTGAATCCGGGTTCGGTCGTGCTCTCGGGCGAGATGATGTTCCGCTTCATGGGCTGGACCGAGGCGGCCGACAAGATCATCCGGGGGATGGACGGCGCGATCCACGCCGGCACGGTGACCTACGACTTCGCCCGCCAGATGCAGGGCGCGAAAGAGGTCAAGTGCAGCGAGTTCGGCGACGCGCTGATCGCCCACATGTAGGCGGCGAGATCTACTCCGCCGGCGCGATCGCCAAGCGCTCGCCGGCGGAGTAGGCCACGAATTCGGGGGCGTACAAGGACTGCAGCTCGGCCGGCGCGGCGCGGAACTCGCCGGCGAGGTTGGCGCGCAGGCGGTACTTCATGGTGTACTCCCCGGCCGGCAACCGCTCGAAGAAGAAGTTGGCTCCGCTGTCGCGCGTCTCCTCGTAGCGCGCCAGACCGAGGTCCCAGCGCCACCCCGACTCGGCACGGTCCGGCTCGAGCCCGGCCGGCCGCGGATCGCGCAGGTGGACGTACTCCGCCGGCGCCTTGGCGGAGAGCGAGAGCTGGACCTCCACCTCGTCGCCCACCGCCAGGCGGGCCCCGGCGGCGAGCGGCTGCAGCGTCGCCTCCTCCCCCTGCGTCGTCCGCTTGAAGTAGCGCCGCTCGACCCGGAAGAGGTCGCCGCGCGCCTCGGCCGGCAGCAGCTCGGTCGAGAAGTGCCAGGTGGCCGACGCGAAGGCGAGGCCGCGGGTCGCCTTCTCGACCACCACCGTCGCGTCGGCCGGACGATGCACGGCGTCGAGCTTCGCGCCCGGGACCACGATCTGGTTCTTCTTGCCGGTGAAGCGGTCGGGCTCGAAGAGCAGCGTGGTGCGCGCGTTGCCGGCGGTTACCGCGATCTCCTCGCGCGCGCCGAGGAGCTGCTCGCGCTTCAGGTACCAGGCGAGCGAGTAGAGCACCTCGGCGGTGGCGCGGGTCGATTTCCAGTGATTGAGCTTCTTGTTGAGGAAGAGCCATTGCACCAGCCCCTCGGCGCGCGGATCGCCGGGGGCGATCTCGAGCAGCGCACGCAACGCCCAGGCGTGCGTCTCGATGCGATCGGCGTACCAGAGCCAGGCGCGGTCCTCGGACTGCCAGAAGGTCCCCTCGTCGCGCGTCGCCCTGGCCGAATCCATGACGCTCGCGAGCACGAGCTGGGCGTCCTTCGGCCGCTCCATCCGCGCCAGGGTCATGGCGAGCTGGAGCTTGGAGAGCGGCGTGTGCCGCTTCCAGTGCGCGAAGGAGAAGTCGAGGATCCGCCGCCGGTCGGCCGCGGAGAGCAGGTCCGCCGTCCAAGTGGGGTCGGGATAGGAGGACGCCACGTAGTTGAGGAAGGTCAGCAGCTCCCAGCAGCAGTCGTCCTTCACCGCCCGCGGCAGCCAGTCGCTGGTCGCCTCGCGGGCGAGATAGCCCCAGCCGCGCTGCACCATCTCCTTGGGGACGTCGACTCCGAACTCCGCGGCGCGCGCGAGCCCTGCCATCAGGTAGAGGGTGATGTAGGGCGACGGCGGGCCACCCGCGAACCAGGGGAAGCCGCCCGAAGGCAGCTGCGCTTTGCCGAGCTTGGCGAGCGCCTCGTCGCGTTGCGCGCGGGCGATCTGCGGATCGAGCACCCTGAGCAGGCGCTCGGGGTCAGCCTCGCCGCCGCGCGACTCGCGCAACCAAGGGGTCTCCTCGAGCGCCATCCGCCGGTTGGGCTCGGCGGCGTCGAAGCGCTCGTAAGGGGTCTCACGCTTCGCCATCTCTTCGGCCATGCGGCCAACCGCCGGATACTGCGCGAAGAGGCTGGCGAGCATCCCGGTCGAGACGAAGCGGTTCATCGTCTGCTCGGTGCACTCGTAGGGGTACTCGACGAGGTAGGGCAGCGCGTCGAGCATCGAGTAGAAGAGCTGCCCGTCGACCGTCACCACCAGCTGCTCGTCGATCCGCGTCGGATCCTCCTGGCGCATCTCCTCGAAGGTCATCTCGCGGCGCTCGCGGTCCTTCAGGGCGACGAAGCGCGACTGGGCCAAGTGGAGGCGCGAGGGCAGGAGCGGAAGCGGTCGGAGCTCGCCGTCGGAGATCGCTCCCGAGACCGCGGTGACCTGGAAGGCTGTGGCGCCGACCCGTCGCGGCGCGGCGATCGGGAAGGTGAGATCGCTCCCCTTCCCCGGCGCGACCTCGAAGGCGCGTCGCGCGCTCTCCGCCGTCAGGCCGAACTCGCCGAGCAGGCTCGCGTTGGTCTCCGGATCGAGAATCTCGAGCCGCACCTCGCCGGCGAGCGGCTGTTCCGAGGCGTTGTTCACCACCACCTGGAGCTCCGCGCGGTCCCCTTCGCGAAGGAAGCGGGGCAGGTAGGGACGGACCATCAGCTCCTTGACGCTCTCCGCCTGGCGCTCGGCGAAGCCGGAGGCGAGGGTGTCGCTGAGCGCCGAGACCCAGAAGCGCCAGGAGGTGACCGAATCCGGAACGGTGAACTCGATCGTCGCCGAGCCGTCCGCGCCGGTGAGCAGCTGCGGCTGCCAGAAGGCGGTCTCGGCGAAGTTGGAGCGCAGCGGGACGGGGGGCGGGGCCTCGGCTCGAGCCTCGAGGACCGCCGCCTGGTCGACCGGCTCGCCGCGCGGTCCCGGCGCCGCCGCGGGCGCGGGTGGCGGCGCCCCATCGGCCATCGCGCTCTCCGCGACCAGGGTCCCTTTCGCCATCATGCGCTGCGCTCCACCGCGGAATCGCCTCCCGCCGGGCCCGCCGATGCCGTAAGGCGAGATCTCGACGAAGGCGTCGGCGCGGAAGCTCTCGACCTCGGTCCAGTCGATCCACGACTCCTCGCGCCACCAGATGGGCCCGCTCGTGCCGAGCGTGGTGGTGAGCGGCGCCGGTGCGCCACCGCTCGGGAAGAGAGTCAGTGGCCGCGGCGGCGCGAAGGGCGCGAAGAGGTCGAGGCTGCGGTCGTACATCGAAGCGAGGAGCTCCGCCGCCCCGGCTTCGACCGCACGCCCCGCGGCGTCCTTCACCGTCACCCGGAAGCGCTCCCTCGCCCCCGGCGTCAGCCGGTCGCGGAAAGTCGCGACCTCGACGGAGAGCTCGCGATTCTTCCACGGCACCTCGAGCGCCGCGGTCGCGGTGACGAGCTGATGGTCGGCGACCAAGGTCAGGCGGGCCGAGAGCCCGCCGCGATCGGCCTCGCCGACGGGAATCTCGAGCCACTGCGAGCCCGCGAGCTCGAGGTTCCTCCGCGAGAAGCGCTCGGCGCCGCGGAAGAGCTCGAGCTCGACCGGCGCCCGCGCGAGGCTCGAGTGGAGCCAGAGCCGCACGCGGTCGCCCGGCTGCGCCTGGGCGCGCTCGAAGGCCAGCGCCGCCGGCAGCGCGAGCCGCTTCGCCGCGCCCGCCACCAGGAAGTCGAGCGCGGTTTCGCAGCTCTCGCCGAAGCGGTCGCGGGTCGCGTAGCGCAGCCGGTAGGCGCCCGAAGGGAGCGCGCCGAGCACCAGCGCGGCGCTGCCGTCCCCGCCGTGCTCCGCGACGCCCTGCGCGACTTCCCGACCGTCGGCAAGGTGGGCGAGCGTCCGCTCGACGTCGCCGCCGCGTTCCCAGCGCGGCAGCTGCCGGTCCCCGGGGGTGGCGAACTCGGCCCCCGCCTCCGGGGGCGCCGCTGCCGGGCGTCGCGGAAGGTCGGCGGGCAGCGGCGTCGCGTCGGGAATCTGCAGCGCGACCAGCCGCCAGCTCCCGGCGCCCGGCCGCGCCACGCCGTCGAGATCACGCCGCCGGGCGACCACGGTGACCGGCTCGCCTTCCACCGGAAGTTCGCGCGGGCGCTCGAGCTCGGCCGCGATCGCTGTCCAGCCCAGCCGGAGCGTGCGCTCGGCGCCTCGCGTCTCGCCTCCTGCGTCGGTGACCTCGGCCGCCAAGCGATAGAGATAGGTCAGGCCGAGCCCCTTCTCCTTCTCGTCGGCTTCGGGCGTGAACTCGACCGTGAACTTTCCCTCCCCGTCCAGAACGCTCGTACCGCTCGCGATCTGCTGCGGCTGGGCGCCGATCGGCGGCCCCCAGAAGCGCCACCAGATAGGAAGCTGCGGCTCGCGCGTCACCCGCCAGGCGACCCGGCCGCTCGCCACGGGGAGCCCGAAGTAGTACCTCGCCTCGCCGGCGAGGCGGGCCGGGCGATTCAGCCGGAGGTCCTCCGTGGGTGCGGCGATCTCGGCTTCGAACGTGGGGCGCTTGTACTCCTCGACGCGAACCGGCGTGGCGCCGCCGAGGGAGGCCTGCAGGCTCCAGGCGCCGAGCAGCCGCCCGGCCGGAATCGTCAGCTCCCCGGCGGCGGTGCCGAAGCGGTTGGTCGTCACCGTCGCCTCGGCGACTCGCTCGCCGTTGGGATCGGCGAGCCAGACGGTGACCGGCGTCTGCGGGGCGGCGCGCAACCGGCCGCGCTCGGGACCCGAGTGGTAGGCGAGCACTTTCCAGAGGAGCTTCTGCTCGGGTCGGTAGATCGCGCGGTCGGTGAAGAAGAGGGCGCCGGTCGCGGCGCGGGGTTCGGGTCGCGTCGCGCCGCCGTAGCGCTGCGCGAACGCGAGGTCGTCCCCCCGTCGGGCGACCAGCAGGAGTTGCCCCGACGTGCCGCCGAAACTCGGCGGAATCTCCGCGTGGCCCGAGGCATCGCTTTCGACCGAGCCGGTCCGCTCCGGTGCCCGCCGCCAATTGTTGCGGTAGAGCTCGACCTCGACTCCGGCAGCCGGCTCGCCGGTGCGGCCGGAGAGCAGGCGAATCTGCCAGGGGACGCCGAAGCCCTCCTCGAGGAGCACCAGATCGGAGAGTGCAAAGGGGACGGCGAGGCGCCGGTTGCCCTTCTCGCGGAACGAGCGGTCGGCCGAAGCGACCAGCAGGTAGAGCCCGGGCCGGGTGAGTGGCGGCGTCGCGAAGGTGCGATGCGGCAGGAAGTCGCGGGTCGGCGGCAACTCGACGCTCCAGGCGGCGACCGGATCGCCGGCGAGCAGGCGGTCGATCTCGCGCGGATCGTTGGGGAAGAAGCCGCGGAACTCGGCGCTGCGCAGCCGCGCGTCGAGGTCGACCGGGTAGGCGCGGATGTGGAGCGCCGCGAGATTGCGGTGGGTGATCTCGAGCGAGCGGCGACCGGGACCGTCGACGTTCATCCCCTGGACCTGGACGTCCGGGGCCTCGATCTCTTCGCGCAGGCGGCGGCAGCGCTTACCGCCGTGGCTCCCCGGATAGGCCCGCTCGCCGGCGAGCGCCAGCTCGCGGGCGGCGATCCGCCGGTCGGGCGCCTCGCCGCCGTCGACCAGCCCGGCGAGCTCGGCCATCCCCTCGGACCACCAGGGGACGTCGCGGAAGCGCGGCAGCCGCGTCTCCAGATCGCGGCGCAGCGCCTCGCGGTCGGACGCCGCATCGAAATGCGGGGCGAGCAGGCGGACCCGGGCCAACCGCGCTTCGATCTCGGCAGCGCGCTCCTTCCGAGCGGCGTGCCAGCGCTCGAGGTCGGCCAGCACCGCCGCGGCGCGGAGCAGCGGGTGCACCGGCCCCGGCGGGGATTCGGGCCGGTCCGCCAGGAGCGTGGCGAGGTCGAGCCGCCAGACCTCGTTCTCCTCGCGCGCCGACCAGAAGGCGGTGTTGCCCAGCAGGCGATCGACGAAGAGATAGGCGACGGCGTCGCGCAGGGTGTCGCGAATCCCCGGCGGGTAGTCGTTCGCCGCGAGGTAGGGGAAGTCGCCAATCGCGACGCGACCGAGCGCCTCGCGTTGCTGCCAGACCGAGTCGAATCGGCGCTCCGCCTCGGTGGCGATCTGCTCGGCGGTCCACAGCTTCAGATCGAGCCGCTCGTCGCTCGCCACCTGCTCGCGCTGCCGGATCTCCCAGTCGTAGGCCTCCAGATAGTCGAGCAGGGCGTGCGCGCCGTAGAGCTCGACCGCCGCGTGCTCGAGCGCTCCTGTCGGCCAGGGACGGGCCATCAGCTGCTCGACGGCGGTCTCGTAGCCGCCGAGTGCGATCCTCAGCTGCGTGCCGCGGACCAGCGCCTTCGCCCAGTTCGCGTCGTCGTGCGAAGCCTGCGCACGGACGACCAACTGCTCGGTCGCGCCGGCGGCCGCCTCGAGCTGCTGGTCGTCGATCGACCGATCGACGGCCTTCCAGGCCTCGGCGAAACTCACCGGGGGCCCTTCGGACGGGCCCGCGCCCGCCGGGCGACAGGCCGGAGCGACCAGCGAGAGCAGGGGTACGAGAGCGGCGAGGGCGCGGGCGGAGCGGCGCATGGTGTCATCTTAGACCCCGCTCGCGAGCGGCCGGCAACCGTTTTGTCTAGAATCGGCGGGTCCGCGGACCGGACTCGCGGCGCTGCCGCGCCGATTCGGCCGCGCCCTCGGCCATCGAACCCTCGTCCTAGGAGAAACCGCATGCGACGCACCCTTCCGATTCTCGCCCTGACGTTCGCTCTCGCAGGCACCGCTGGCGCCGACCAGGTCGTCACCATGCTCAATCACAACGACGAGATGTCGATGATGGGCCAGAAGACCCCCGCCCAGGACGTCCAGCACGAGTACTGGTTCGGCGCCGAGGCGCTGCGCTACGACATGGGCGAGACTTCGATCATCACCCGGCCCGACGACAAGAAGCTCTTCTTCCTCAACCACCCGTCCAAGACCTACTCGACGATCTCGTTGCCCTTCGACTTCAAGAGCCTCGTCTCGCCCGAGATGGCGCCGATGATGGAGCAGATGATGAAGATGATGGCGGCCTCCACCACGGTGACGCCGAGCGACCGGACCGGCAGGTTCGCCGGCGTCGCCTGCAAGTACTCCAAAGTGGACATCACCATGGGCATGATGCAGATGTCGATGGACATGTGCGCCAGCGAAGACCTGCCGATCGATCTCGGCCGCTACCGCTCGCTGAAGGAGATGCAGGCCGAGCTCGCCCCGAACGCCGACTGGATGAAGGACCTGGCGGAGAAGGTGAAGGGCTTCCCCATCCGCACCGACACGGTGACCACCATGATGGGCAAGTCCTACAAGAGCTACTCCGAGCTCCAGTCGATCGACAACCGCACGCCGCCCGCCGGGTTCTACGCGCCGCCCGCGGACTACGAGGAGAAGACCTTCGATCCGATGGCGCAGCAGGCGCCGACGAAGCAGCCACGCAAGAAGAACAACTAGCCGCCGAGCCGTTCCCGTCGCGGTGGCCGGCGCTCCCCCTGGCCGGTCGGATCTCCCCGCGCCGCGACCGGCGGGCGCTTCGGTTCATCGGTCGCCAACGCTCCCCCCGGCCGGTCGGATCTCCCTGCGCCGCGACCGGCGGGCGCCTGTCGTAAGCCACCAC
>CAZPZW010000150.1:0-7451 GCA_964591165.1 uncultured Thermoanaerobaculia bacterium
TTAGCGACTGCTTCGTCCCCGCGCCGCGCGTGATGTCGCGCGAGCTCGACGGCGAAGCGGTGCTGCTGGACCTCGCGAGCGGGCGCTACTTCGGGCTGAATCCGACCGGGCGGCGGATCTGGGAATTGCTGGCCCCAGGCAAGTCGCTCGAGAGTGTGCTCGATCGGCTGGAGGCGGAGTTCGAGGCGCCGAGGTCCGAGCTCGCAGCCGACCTGCTCGACCTGGTGACCCGCCTCGAACGCGAACGCCTAGTGCTCCGCAGCGAGTGACGCGAGGTCCCCTCCGGAGCGCTTGAAGCGCCAGAGCTCGCCGTTCACGCATTGCAGAAAGCCGGTCTGCGCCCAAGCGCGATCGAGCGGCTCGTTCAGCCAGCGCTCGATTTCGGCTTCCTCGACGACGCCGCGCCAGAGGGCCCGGGGCGAGCGCAGCAGCGGCCCGGCCCAGGTCCGCTGGGCGGCCTCGTAGCCGCGCTCGGCGATCGCGTAGAAGGAGGACTTGCCGCGCCGCGTGCGCACGCTCTCGGGAAGCACGCCGCGCATCGCGGCGCGCATCACCGGGCGGGTTTCCTCCCCTTGCAGGAGCAGATGGCTCGGCGCAGCGAGCAGGAACTCGACGAGATCGAGGTCGCGCAGCGGCGTGCGAGTGTCGAGGCCGAAGGCCGAGGTGTAGTGCCGCTCGCGATGCCCCGCTTGCGCGTCGAGCAGCGCGAGGACTCGCCGGGCCTGTTGCGGACGGCGGGCCCGGAGGACGTCCTCGGGATACCGGCGACGGGTCGCCAGCCGCTCGCGCGCCGCTGCCGTGAGGTAGGGCGGCAACGCCTCGCCGAGCAGGCTCCCTCCGCGCGGCAGGAGCGGCGAGAAGACATGGGAGCGCAGCGTCTGTCGCCAGCCGATCGTGCGGGCGAGCGAGCGCAGCCGGTCGATCGCGGCGCCCGGTCCGCGATCGGCGAAGAGGTCCCAGGCCCAACGGCGGGCGCCGAGATAGAGCGAGTCGCCGCTAAAGCCGGTGAGCAGCACCGAGTGGCCCCGCGCTGCTGCCGCCTCGTAGGTCCGCTGATGGAACCAGCGGTACGGGGTCTGGCCTGGCGCCGCCGGATGGACCGGCCAGCGGGCGAGGTCGGACCAGGGCTCGGCGTCGCGACAGTCGACCCAGGCGAGGTCGAGACCTGCCTCGTCCACGGTCGCCTCGACGAGGCGCTGTTCGTCGGCCTCGGCGTCGTCGACCCGCCAGGAGAGGGCGAGCACCCGCCGGGCCCCGCCGGCCGCGAGCTCGTGGGCCGCGGTCGCCGCGATCGGTGCCGAGTCGAGGCCGCCGCTCATCATCACCGCCACGGTGTCGATGTCGGCGAGCTGGCGGCGGACCGCCTGGCGCAGGAGCTCGGAGAAGCGCTCGACGTAGGCCTCCCAGCCGGAGAGCTCGACCCGCAGGTCGAGGCGCGGCCGGCGCAGGGCCCGCCGCTCGACGGATTCCGGACCGACGAGCAGGAGCTCGCCCGGGGGAACGATCCGGATGTCGGCGAAGAACGAACGATCGGAGGCGAGCTCGACGTTGGCGTAGTACTCGGCCCAACGCAACGGATCGAGCGCCGCGGTGACCCCGGGCGCCGAGAGCAGCTCGTCGTCGTCCCAACTCGTGGCGATGCGCTGCGGGGAGAGCGCGTAGCTCACCGACCGCTCGCCCATTCCGTCGCGGGCGAGCAGCAGTCGGCCGGCCTGCGGGTCGTGGAGGACGACGGCGAAGCCGCCCTCGAGATGATCGAGAAAACCCTCGCCGGAACGGAGGTAGGCGGCGGTCAGTCGCTGTTCGGGAGATTCGGCCCCGTCCTCGGGGCCGGTGCTCCGGACGAGAGCCCCTGCCGCCGTCGGGGAGAGCCGGGCCCAGACGCGGATCGGACCGGCGCCGCGAAGGTCACCGGTCCGATCGAGGGCGACCAGGGGTCGCCGGGAGCTCGTGGAGTTCAGAGTTGCTAGGGGCGTCGGGTTCCGTCGCCGGGACCACTCTCGCCGGCCGGCAGAGTCACGCCCATCGTCAGCTGACGCACGTCGCCGAAGGCGACCAGGCAAGGGCGCTCCCAACGCGGGAGAAGCTGCTCCGGCGCCCGATCCTCGGTCGCGGCTCGATCGTCGAATACGGGGTGAGGCCTACGCTGCATAGTCGCTCTCCGGTGCTTGCTGTCGGCACAGCCTAGCAGAGTGCGACGCCGGTTACCAAGGGGGAGCTGGGGAAGCGCCGTCCCTCGGGGTAGCGGCGGCGCGACGGAAGGGCCGGTCGTGTAGACTCCCCGGTACGGAAGGCGAGCTATCCGATGGGGTGGGTTGCGGAGTAGAATGAGCCGTCAACCGCCCGACGCCTCCCGGCCGACAGCAGACTTCGCCCGGGGTACCTCGGGAAGCAGTCTATTCGCCGCTTGGCCGCAATGACGGAGCCCGATCAGGGCGCCAAGGAGATCGAGGATGACCAGCACGCGCCACACCCCCAACGGATCCTGCGGCTCGCGGCGAGCGAACACAGCTGTCCGCGCGACCCTCGTCGCCCTGACTCTCCTTTTCGCCGCCCTGTCTCCCGTCCTGGCGATCGTCTACGTGTACAACAACACGACGAGCGGGGCAGTGCCTCAGGTGGGTGCTATCGCGACGACGGTCTATACCAGCACAGGTGCCAACGCAACGATCACCAACGACGCCTACGTCGGGGGTGGACCGCCTTCCGGCTCCCCGCCTTCGATCACGGGTATGGCGTGCAAGACAATCACCGTCGCGTCGGAGTCGGGCTGGGACACGATCGTCGGCCCGGTCACAGTGACCGTGCCGATCTCGCACAATCGACTTGGCAACCTGGTCATCAAACTATTCACCCCAACGGACGATTTCACCCTGATGTCGCGCCCCGGAGAGTCCGAGGCGGACGACACCGGAGGGGATACGGGCGGCGGCGATACTTCGAACTTGGTACTAACCAGCCCGATCACCTTCGCTATGGCGGCGACAGACGACGCCGAGGACATGGATGCGGGAAACACGCTTGATGGAACTGAGTTCGCCTGTCAGGACGACGGTGTCTGCAGCTACAACCCGAATGTCGGCGCGACGGCGCTGAGCGACGACCTGACGCAGTTGAATGGGGACAGCAAGGTCGGGGACTGGACACTGTGCATCGGGGATGCGCAGAGCGGTACTGGTGGCAGTAGCGGCGGAGGAGAAAACGGGACCCTGGGCAACTGGACCCTGAACCTTGGCGTGAGCCCGGTCGACGACTCTTGCCGTACGAATGCGGCCAACTACGTCGAGCGCACGTTCAGCGTCACGGACAACGTGACGCCGACGGATGTCGCGCTCGGTATGGAAGTCTCGCACCTCGAGCGCGGCGACATCCGGGCCTATCTGGTCCATCCGAACGGCACGGCGAATCAGCTGGTGATGGCGCAGAACACCGCGGACAACAACGATCACTACTCCATCCTGATCACCAGCAACACCGACGCGACGGGTGCGCCGGCGACGCGGGCACTCAACGACAACGACACGGATCCGCAGACCGAGCCCTTTTACCATCGGCTCGTCACTCTGGCGGAAATGGGCACCACCTTCGATGGCCTTTCGGCGACCGGCACCTGGCGGTTGCGGGTCTGCGACCGCGACTCTGGGAACGGCGTCTCCGGAACGCTCGACCGCGCGCGGCTGGTGCTCACCGACGCCGTAGCAGCACCTCAGATTTGCACCTCGACCGCGAGTTACGAGTTCGGCGACAACGGCGCCGGCAACCCGTTCACGAGCGCCACCTTCAACGGCATCACGATCACCCAGGTCTCGACCAACGACCTCACCGGGGAAGGGGCGGCGGACGCGTTCACGACCCAGACGTCGACGTTCGGCGCGGACCCCGGGCACTACCTGATCCGCTTCGATACCACGGCGGCGAACGTCGAGACGGTCGACTTCGACGTCGAGTTCAGCTTCTCACCGCCGGTGCGCGACGCCGCGATCACCCTGCTCGACGTCGACACGGGGGCCTGGGAGGACTACGTCCGGCTCACCGCGCTCGATCCGGGCGGTTCGCCCGTCCCCTACACGATGACCAACGGCCCGGCCAACCAGCCGGCCGGCGATCTCTCCGAGGCGGACGACGGCAACATCGCCGACACCAGCCCCGACGGCAACGTGACCTATCGGTTCATCGGCCAGGTGGCCTCGGTCAACCTCGAGTACTGGCAGGGGGACGACAACACCAATCCGAACTCGCAGCGCATCGGGATCGGCAACCCGGTGATGTGCGCCTACGACTTCGGCGACGCGCCGACGGGCTACGGCTCGGCGGGGCACGTGCTCGGGGCGCGCACGGTCTACCTGGGCGCGATTCCGCCGGACGGCGAGGCGGCGACCCCGGGAGCGCCGGGGACGCTCGCCAACGTCGACGACAACGCGGCGCCCGGTGGCGCCGTGCCGGACGACGAGGACGGCGTGCCGAGCTTCCCGGGAGCGGGCCTGACGCCGGGGGCGACCTACACCGTGCCCGGCATCGTGGTGCAGAACACCACGGGTGGGGCGGTGACCCTCTGCGGCTGGATCGACTTCGACATCAACGGTCAGGCGGGGGACGGCGCTTTCGCGGCCGACGAGGGCTCGTGCATCACCGTGCCGGCTTCGGGCAGCAACTCGGCGTGCACCGAGGGTCCGGTGGGGACCTTCACCTGCTCCATGTCCTGGACGGTGCCGGCCGACTTCGTGATCAACACCTCGAGCGACACCTACGCGCGCTTCCGCGTCTCGACCGGCGCGCTTACGACCTCGAGCTTCAACGACCCGGGCACGCCGAACATCAGCCCGGGCGAGGTCGAGGACTATCGGATTCCCGCCGGCACTCTGCCGGTGACACTCGCCTGGGTCGAGAGCAGCTTCGAAGGCGATGCGCTCGCCATCCGTTGGGCGACCGCCTCCGAGTCGGGCAACGCCGGCTTCCGCCTCTGGGGAGGTGACGGCAAGGGCCAGCGTCGCCTGCTCGCCAGCGTCCGTTCGCAGAACTCCGACAGCTTCGTGCCGCTGGGCTACGAGAGCGTGGTCGACGGCCGGGGGATCCGTTCGTTCGAGATCGAGGACCTCTCGGTCTTCGGGCGCAATCGTTTGCACGGACCCTTCGAGGCGGGCGAAGCCTACGGCGTCGATCCGCGCGGGCCGGAGATCGACTGGGCATCGATCCGCGCCGAGAGCGGTGTGGTGACCGAGCTCGATCGCATGGCGGCGGCGCGCGGCGGCGTCCCGCAGCTCGGCGAGCTCGCCGCGCCTGGGCGTCCCGGTCGCCCGGCCGGCGGCGCGCTGCTCTACGCTCGCGAGAAGGGGATCCACCGCGCGACCTACGAGCAGCTCGTCGCGGCAGGGGTGAACCTACTCGGCGTTCCGGTCGGGCGTCTCGCCCTGCTGGACGACGGCGTGGCGATCCCGCGCTACGTCCATGGGCCGGGCGCGACCTTCGGGCCGGGCGGCTACATCGAGTTCTTCGCCGATCCCGAGCTCACCCTGGCGAGCCCGGTCGATGCCTACGTGCTCCGCGTGGACCAGCGCAAGACCGTGACGCCGCAGGCGCTCGCGCCGGCCGGCGGCGCCCTCGGGATCGCTCAGACCGAGACGACCTTCGAGAACGAAGTGGGCTACTCATACTCCTCGCCCAACGGGGATCCCTGGTACGACGCCGCGGTGCTTGCCTGGGGCGGGCCCGGTTCGGTGACGCGCAACTTCGACCTGCCCGACCTCGCCGCCGGGACCGTCGAGCTCGACTTCCGCGGCTGGGGCTGGGGTGCCTGGCCGGGGACGAACCCGCCGGACCATCACGTCGTGGTGAAGCTCAACGGCAGCCAGATCGCGGACGAGCTCTTCGACGGGCCGGTCGCCCTCGATCTGACGCTCGACGTCACGAGCCAAGCGCAGGCCGCCGGCAACCAGCTCGAGGTCGAGCTGCCCGGGGACACCGGATACCAGTTCGACTACTTTGCCTACGACGGCTTCACCGTGCGCTACCCGCGCGCCACGCTGGCGGTAGGCGGGCGCTTCGCCGGCCGCGTCGCGACTCCGGGAGGGGTGGCGATCGGTGGTTTCGCCGAGGGCGAGGCGGTGGCGATCTGGCGCCGGGCGGGTGCCAAGGTCTGGCGCGGCGAGCAGGTCGCGGTGGGCGGAGAGGTCTCTGCGCTGGGCGGCGCCGAGCTCTACGCCGCCTCCAGCGGTGCGGTGCACACGCCGGGCATCGAGCGCAACGTGCCGGGAACGCAGGTCTCCTCGAGTGCCGAGTACGTCATCGTCACGCACCCGGCGTTCGCCGGCTCGCTCAGCGCGCTCGTCGCGCTGCAGGAGGCGAAGGGCCTCTCGACCGAGGTCGTGACGGTGGACAGGATCTACGCCGCCTACAGCGACCATGCGCCGTCGGCCCAGGCGGTGAAGCAGTTCTTCGCCGCGTCGCTCGCGGAGCATCTGCGCTACGCGCTGATCGTCGGCGCCGACTCGAGCGATCCGTACGACCACCTCGGCCTGGGGTCGGTCTCCTTCGTGCCGACCGACTACCTCCCGTTGAGCGAATACGTCCACTACTCGCCGACCGACGAGTCCCTGGTCGACGCGGACGGCGACGGCCTGGGCGACGCGCCGATCGGACGCCTGCCGGCGCGCACTCCGACCGAGCTCGACGCCATGGTGGCCAAGCTCGTGGCCTGGGAGGCGGCGGTCGGCAGCGGCCGGACCGCGCTCCTCTCGGCGGGCATCTCCGACACCGAAGCGGCGACGCTCGCCTTGCTCAACGCCGCCTACGCGGCTTCGCTCCCCGCCTGGAGCGTGGGGCTCGCCGCAGTCGACGAGATCGGCACGGATGCGGCCCGGACGGCGGTGCTCGATGCGCTCAACGGCGGCGTGAAGCTGGTGAGCTACGTCGGACACTCGTCGATGGGGCAGTGGGACTGGACCCCGCTGCTGCGCTGGAACGACGCCGCAACGCTGGTCAACAACGGCGCGCCGAACCTGGTGACCGCCTGGGGCTGCTGGAACAGCTATTACGTCGAGCCGACGATCGAGTCGCTGGCGGCCCGGTTGCTCCGCCAGCCGGATGCCGGCGCCGCCGGGGCCATCGGTGCGACGACGCTCACCTCCGAGGCCTCCCACCAGGCGCTGGGCAGCCTCTTCTTCGCCCAGGTCAACGCCGGCGCGGCGACGGTGGGTGATGCCTTCCATGCGGCGAAGCAAGCGCTCGCCGCGCAGGGCGGAGCTGCCGACGCGATTCTCGGCATGACGCTGCTGGGCGATCCGGCGATGAGCCTGCCGCCGGTCGAGTAGCCGCGGGTTCGAAGACGCTGATTGCGAGAGCCCGGCCTCACGGCCGGGCTCTTCGTTTTTCGAGCGGCAGGTCCCGGCGCTCAGGCGGCGAGCGGGTTGATCAGGCGGATGCCCGGAAAGCGCAGGAAGTCGTGATCAGACGAG
>CAZPZW010000151.1:0-7384 GCA_964591165.1 uncultured Thermoanaerobaculia bacterium
GGGGGCGACTGGCCGGCGCTCCAGCGCTCGATCCGCGAGAAGCTCTTCGCCCTCGAGGGCGACTGGCGGCTCTATCCCGGCCATGGCGACGCGACGACGCTCGAGGAGGAGCGGCGGGAGAACCCCTTCGTCGGCGCCGACGCACGGTTCGCCCCCGGGTGAGCATGCCGGGCGCGGAACGCCCCTGGCAGCGCCGGCTCGAGCTCTGGCTCGACCGGCTGGCGGTCGAGCGCGGCCTCTCGCCGCACACCGTGGCGGCCTATCGGCGCGACCTCGGCCGCCTGGGCGCCTGGCTCGACGGGCGGGGGGGCGAGGACCTCGAGCGGGCCAGCCAGGCGGCGCTCGCCGAGCACCTGCGCTGGCTCGCCCGGCGCGAGATCTCGCCGCGCTCGGTGCGGCGCGCGCTGGCCGCGATGCACGGCTTCTACGACGATCTGGTCGACGCGGGCGAGCGGCCCGACAACCCTGTGCAGCACCTCGAGGCCCCGCGACTCTGGAAGCGGCTGCCCCACGTGCTCGCCGAGGAGGAGGTCGAGCGCCTGCTCGCGGCGCCCGATCCGGCGACGCCCGCCGGCGTGCGCGATCGCGCGATGCTCGAGCTGCTCTACGCCTCGGGCCTGCGCGTCTCGGAGCTGGTGGGGCTCCGTCTGCCGCAACTCGACCTCTTCGGCGGTTTCGTCCTGGCCTTCGGCAAGGGAGCGAAGGAGCGCGTCGTGCCGGTCGGCGAGGCCGCCGAGCGGCGGCTCCGCGACTACCTCGAGAGCGTGCGGCCGCAGCTCGCCAAGGGGCGCCACGACGTGGTGTTCGTCAACCTGCGCGGCGCGCCGATGACCCGGCAGGGTTTCTGGAAGCTGCTCAAGGCGCATGGCCGGGCCGCGGGGATCCAATCGCGCCTCTCGCCGCACGTCCTGCGCCACAGCTTCGCCACCCATCTGCTCGAGCACGGCGCCGACCTCAGGGCGGTGCAGGCGATGCTCGGTCACGCCGACATCTCGACCACCGAGATTTACACCCACATCCACCAGGAGCGGCTGCGCGGTCTCTATGACCGTTTCCATCCGCGCGCGTAGGAGAATAGGAACCCGATGCGCGCCCGCCGCCGACTCCTCCTCGCCCTCGCCCTCGCCGGACTCCTGCCGGCGTCGCTCGAGGCCGAGCTGGTCATCCTGACCGACGGCTCGGTGCTCAAGGTGGCCGAGTTCGAGGCGCGCAACGGCGATGCCGTGCTGACCTTCACCAAGGGCGGTCGGATGACCCTCCCGATGCTGCGCGTCGAGCGGGTGCTGGACGACGAAGTCGTGCCCGAGCCGGAGGCGGCGGTCGAGCAGATGGAGGAGGGCGCGGCGGATTTCCGGCTGCGCTTCAGCGCCGACCACAAACCCCCGGCGACGCGCTACGGCGAGCTCATCTTCGCCGCCGCCAAGCGCCACGAGATGAATCCCGACCTGGTCGCGGCGGTGGTGCGCGCCGAGTCGGCCTTCGACCCGAACGCGCGCTCGCACAAAGGCGCTCGCGGGCTGATGCAGCTCATGCCGGCGACCGCGAAGCGCTATGGCGTCCGGCCGTCGGAGCTCTTCGAGCCGGAGCGCAACGTCGAGGCCGGCGTCCGCTACCTGCGTTTCCTCGCCGACCGCTTCGCCGACGACCTGCCCAAGGTGCTCGCCGGCTACAACGCCGGCGAGGGCTCGGTCGACCGCTACGGAGGGGTGCCGCCGTATCGCGAGACGCAGGGCTACGTGCGGCGGGTGATGGGCTACCTCGGCCTCGAGCCGACGACCACTTCGCGGTAGAGCATCACCACCAGGGTGCGATCGTCCTCCGGCGGACGTTCTCCGGCGTGCGCGCGGATCGCCGCGAGCAGCTGGTTGCGCACCGCCTCGGCACTGCGTGGTGGGCCGGCCAGCGCCCGGCGGATGGCTTCGTACCCGAAGAGCTCGCCCGCCTCGCTGCGACTCTCGATCAAGCCGTCGGAGAGCCAGACCACGGCGTCTCCGGGGGAGAGCTCGCGGCGCGCCTCGCCCGGCGCGCCGGCCATCGCGCCCAAGGGAACTCCGGGCGCCTGGACTTCCTCCACGCTGCCGTCGCCGCGCACCAGATAGGCCGGCGGGTGGGCGGCGTTGGTCAGCGCGAGCAGGCCGGTCGCCGGGTCGAAGAGCGAGAGGCTCGCGGTCACGAAGCCACGGTCGCCGGTGCGGTTCTTGAGCAGGCGGTGGAGGCGGGCGAAGGCCTGGGGCGGCGGCACCAGGTCCTCGACCAGGAGGGTGAGCGCCGACTTGACCAACGCCATGCGCAGTCCGGCCGGCAGGCCGTGGCCGGCCACGTCGGCGATCACCACGGCGACCTTGCCGCCGCCGGCGTCGAGCAGGTCGAAGTAGTCGCCGCCGATCGCCGCGCTCGGCTCGAAGTAGGTCGAGAAGTCGACGCCGGGCCGGGCGTCGATCGCCGCCGGGAGCAGGTTCTGCTGCACCTGCCGCGCCATGGCGAGCTCCTTGTCGAGGACTTCCTTCTGCGCCGCGGTCTGGACGAGCTCCCCGAGGTGCTCGGACATGTCGTTGAAGGAGCGCTGCAGGTCGCCCAGCTGGTCTCTGCGGCGCACCGGAATGCGGGTCGAGAAGTCGCCCCGGCCGATCGCCTCGGTCGCCCGGGAGAGCCGGTTCACGGCGCGCGACAGGCCGAAGATCATGAACAGGGCGATGGCGGCGGCGACCAGGTAGATCTCGGCGAACAGCACGCAGACGCCCACCAGGGCGACCCAGGAGGAGGAGTCGACCTCGGCGGAGGTCGAGAGGAGCGCGCGGAAGAGCCCGCCGGGGCTCGCCGCCATCGAGGCGCCGACGCTCTCGGCGGCGCTCGCTCCGTCGGCCAGGCGCGGCAGCTCGCCGGTGGATTCCATCCAGACGATGGTCGGGCGCTCCCAGAAAGCGGGCTCGGCGCTCTTCGGCGGACTCAGCCGGTAGTACTCGGCGCTCTGCTCGCTGCTGCGATCGAACCAGAGCCCGCGCAGGCGAATCTCCTGGTTGAAGACCTGCAGTCGCGTGCTGGTCTTCCGGCGCGGGTCGTCGGAGCGCAGGAGCTGCAGCCAGACCCGCGTCCGCTCGCGCAGCGCCCGGTCGAGGTCGCCGTCGAACCAGACCACCACGCCCCGGCGCCCGGCGCGCGCCACCGCGGCGGCGGTGACCCGGCCGTCCGCGAGGGCGACGAAGGGACGGCGTTCGAGCCCCCTTCCGTGGGCTGCGGGTCCTTCCTGCAGCGCCTCGAGCCAGGCCGGCCAGGCCGCCGGAGCCTCCGCGGCCCCTTGCACGCGCCGGCCGTCCCGGTACTCGGCGAAGCGGAGCGCGCCCGCCGTCTCCGGCAGGTCGCCGCGCCGCGCGTCGAGGTCGGTCAGTCGGGTCTCGGCGGCAGTGATCAGCTCGTCGCCGAGGTCGTCGAGCGCGTCGCGGTAGAGATGGCCGAGCAGGAAGCCGCCGAGCAGATAGGCGGTGAGCAGGAAGATGAGCGCCAGCAGCGCGATCGGCAGCACGCCGACCAGGAAATAGGAGAAGGCGAGGCGCCGTCCGACGCGCCAGAGGAAGCGCCGCCAGGCCAACCGGAACGCCCAGATGAGGGCGACCAGCACGCAGCAGGCGAGAGCGAGCGATCCGAGGTAGGAGAGGATCTCGGAGTCGACGAGCCGGGCCACGACCTTGAGGACGACGAAGAGAAGGGCCGTCGCCAGCAGGATGGTCTTGGTGAGTGTGCGCGCGCCGCGGTTCACGATGACGGGGTGGGGCCCCTGGCAAGTCTACGCCGGGAGCCGGGGAGGGTTTCGCCGCGCTCGCGATGGCGGGCGGCGCCCGCGAAGAGTGTAAGATGCGGCGGCAAGAACTTGGAGGGAAATCCCCGTGTCCCGACTGCCCCGCGCCCACGAGTACCTGAAGACCGGATTCACTGCCGAGGCCGCCGCCGCGGCCCGCTTCCGAGCCTCCGCCACCCGCGCCGAGCGGGACGGCCAGCCCAATCTCGCGCGCGCCTGGCGGGAGCTGGCGACCGCCAAGGACGAACTCGCTCGCGTGCAGCTCGAGGCCTCGGGCCAACTGCGCGCCGACACCCAGGAGCTCTCGGCCGCCCTGGCCGAGGAGCGCTACGAGAACGACTCGCTCTACCCGCGGATGATGCGCGAGGTGGACGGCGAGACCGCGAAGGTCTTCGCCGAGGTGGTCGCCAAGCAGCAGGAGCATCTGGCGCGGCTCGAATCGCTGCTCGACGCGCTCACGCGCTCGCCCGGCGACCTCTCCGGGTGAGTCGAGCGGACGCCCGGCGCGTCCGCTCTCGCTTGTTGCCTCTTACCCCTTCAAGTAGGATGCAGTGGCTCCCGCGGCCTCGCCGGGAGCCCGCGGAGGTGGCATGGAAGTCCAAGGCGAATCCTGGCTGACGACCCGTCTCGACACCGTGGCCGAGTGGGCTCAACGCCACTCGTTCTGGCCGCTGCCGTTCGGCACCGCCTGCTGCGCCATCGAGTTCATGAGCGTCGTTTCGAGCCATTACGACATGGCCCGGTTCGGCTACGAAGTCGTGCGGTTCTCGCCCCGTCAGGCCGACCTGTTGCTGGTGGCCGGGACGATCACCGACAAGATGGCGCCGGTGCTGAAGCGGATCTACGACCAGATGCCCGACCCGAAATGGGTCGTCTCGATGGGCGCCTGCGCCTGCTCGGGGGGCTTCTACCGCGCTTACCACGTGATGCAGGGGATCGACGAGATCATCCCGGTCGACGTCTACGTGCCGGGTTGTCCGCCATCCCCCGAAGGACTGCTCTACGGCATCCTGCAGCTCAAGGAGAAGGTAGAGCGCGAACGCAAGGCCAAGAACCGGAAGGGGAGAGCCCAGGGTGCTGGTGGAAGCTCCGCCGCTGCTTAGGAAGTTTCCCGAGGGAAGCGTGATTCCCCAGGACGGCCTCGATCAGCCGACTTGGATCGTCCGCCGCGAGGTCCTCGCCGACCTGGCGCGCGATCTGCGCGACAATCCCGAGACCCGTTTCGACATGTTGCTCGATCTCTGCGGGGTCGACTATCCGCAGCGTGAGGAGCGCTTCGAGGCCGTCTACCACCTCTATTCGATGCCGCGCGGCGAGCGCCTGCGCCTCAAGGTGCCGGTCACCGAAGCCGATCCGGTGCTGCCGTCGCTGGTTCCGGTCTGGAAGGCGGCCGACTGGTTCGAGCGCGAGGCCTACGACATGTTCGGCCTCCAGTTCACCGGCCATCCGAACCTGCGGCGCATCCTCACCCACGACGCCTTCCAGGGGCACGCGCTGCGCAAGGACTACGACCCGGCGCGCCGCTGGATCCTCACCGAGGACAAGATCTACACCCCGAAGCTCGAGGCGCCGGAGACGGGCGACGCGATGTTCGAGCGGATGACCATGAACATCGGTCCCTCTCACCCCGCGATGCACGGCACGTTCCGCTTCGTGGCGATGGTGGACGGCGAGAAGATCGTGGCCTCCGAGGTCGAGATCGGCTATCTCCACCGCTGCATGGAGAAGATGTCGGAGACCCACACCTGGCAGCAGGTGATCCCCTACACCGACCGGCTCAACTACTGCTCGTCGTTCATCAACAACGTCGCCTACTGCAAGACGGTCGAGGACCTGCTGGGCATCGAGGCGCCGCCGAAAGCGGTCTGGGCGCGCACCATACTCTCCGAGTTCTCGCGCGTCATGGACCACTGCGTCGCCAATGGCTCGACGCTGGTCGACTGCGGCGGCCTCACCAGCTTCTGGTACTTCTTCCAGGTGCGCGAGGAGATCTACGGGTTGCTCGAGTCGCTGTGCGGCGCGCGCCTGACGGTCTCGGCCTGTCGCATCGGCGGCCTGTTGCACGATCTGCCGCCGGACTTCGTCGAGCGCTGCAATCGCCTGCTCGAGTTCATTCCGCCCCTGGTGCACGACGTCGAGGTCCTGGTGGACAAGAACCGGATTTTCCTCGACCGGGCGGTCGGGATCGCCGCGATCTCGGGCGAGGACGCGGTCAACTGGGGCTGGACCGGACCCTGTCTGCGCGCGGCCGGAGTGGGTTACGACGTCCGGCGGGCGCATCCCTACGACCTCTACGACACCGTCGACTGGGAGGTCCCGGTGCTCGCGGGCGGAGACGTCTACGACCGGTACCGGGTGCGCATGCTGGAGATCTGGCAATCGCTCAAGATCATCCGGCAGCTGCTCGAGCGTGGCGTGCCGGAAGGTCCGCACGTGATCGACGATCCGCACATCGCGCTGCCGCCGAAGGACGCCTGCTACAACCAGATGGAGTCGATGATCTATCACTTCAAGCTGATCATGGACGGCATCCAGGTGCCGCCGGGCGAGCGCTACTCGATGATCGAAGGGGCCAACGGCGAGCTCGGCTTCTACATCGTCTCGGACGGCTCCGGAAAGCCCTATCGCCTGAAGGTCCGGCCGCCCTGCTTCCCGATCTTCTCGACCTTCTCCCAACTGATGCAGGGGCACACGGTGTCGGACGCGATCGCCACCCTGGGCGGCCTCAACGTGATCGCCGGGGAGCTCGAGCGATGAAGCTGAATCCGAAGGCTCTCGAGATGCGCGGCGTACAGCGGCACCCGGCCGAGATCCAGCCGCGGCGGATGACCTGGCCCGAACGGCTCTACCTGCCGCTGGTGCCCGGTCTGCTGGTCACCATCAAGCACTTCCTGGGCAATCTCCTGCGCTTCCGGCGCGTGGCGACCATCGAGTATCCCGAGGTCCGCCGCCAGTACTCGCACCGCTATCGAGGTCACCACATCCTGACCACCCGTCCCGACGGCTCGGTGCGCTGCGTCGCCTGTTTCCTCTGCGCCACCAACTGTCCGGCCGACTGCATCCACATCGAGGCGGCGGAGCAGCCGGACGTCAACATCGAGAAGTACCCGGCGGTCTACGAGATCGACCTGCTGCGCTGCGTCTTCTGCGGCTACTGCGTCGACGCCTGTCCGGAAGAGGCGATCATCATGTCGAACAACTACGACATGGCGTTCTACAGCCGGGCCCAGTCGGTGGTGGGCAAGGCGGACCTGATGAAGCCGTTCACCGTCGATCCCGCCCGGCTGGGCTACCGCCCCTACTTTCCGGAGGAGGACGCCAAGCGCTCGCAGATGCGGCGCGACGCCTTCGATCTCGTCGCCGCCGCGAAACAGCGCGCCGGCGAGGCCGGAGAGGCCGGCGCCTCAGCGGCCTGACGCGCAACTGCCGCGCTGCCGGGGCAGCGTTTATTCGCCGGCCCCCCGGTGGCCGACCGGTCGGGTTGCTGGTCGACCGGACCGGGGATAGAGTCGGCCGTCAATCGACAACGAGGGGGAAACGCCGATGCGTCACCGGACCGCCGTGCTGGGAATCGCGCTCTATCTCGCCGCC
>CAZPZW010000152.1:0-7355 GCA_964591165.1 uncultured Thermoanaerobaculia bacterium
TCGACAAGCGGACCTTCCCGGCGATCGACATCAACAAGTCGGGCACCCGCAAGGAGGAGCTGCTCATGCCGGAGGACGAGCTGCGCCGGGTCTGGGTGCTGCGCAAGGTGCTCAACCCGCTCTCGGTGGTCGAGTCGATGGAGCTCCTGCTCGACAAGCTGGGCAAGGCGAAGACCAACCAGGACTTCCTCAACGCGATGAGCAAGTGACCGCGGCCGCCGGCCGCCGTCGCCACGAGCGCGGCACGGCTCTTCGATTCCGCTCCATGGGCCGGTGATGAGCCCGCTGCGCGTCGGCATCGTCCACTACGTCAACAGTCGCCCGCTCTCCCGCGGACTGCTCCGCGAGGCAGCGCGCGGGGCGCACACCTGCGAGCTGCTGCCGCCGGCGGTGATCGCCGACCGGCTGCGCGACGGGACGCTCGACGTGGGGCTGGTGCCGTCGATCGAGCTGGCGCGCAATCCGGAGCTGCTGATCGTGCCCGGGATCGCGATCGCGGCGACCCACGAGGTGCGCAGCGTCCTGCTGGTGTCGCGCGTTCCGGTCGGGGAGATCGAGTCGGTGGCCCTCGACGTGAACAGCCGCACCTCGGCCGCACTGGTCCGTATCCTGCTCGCCGAGCGTTACGGCCTCGAGCCGGAGTACCGCGCGTCGGCGGCCGACCTCGACCGGATGCTCGCCGAGGCGGACGCCGCGCTGCTGATCGGCGATCCGGCACTGCTCGTGGCGCGGGACCGCTACGTCGTGCTGGATCTCGCCGGCGAGTGGCTGGAGATGACCGGCCTACCCTTCGTCTTCGCGGTCTGGGCGGCGCGCGCCGAGGCGGTCGACCGCGGGCTGATCGAGACTTTCGCGGCGAGTCTCGAGATGGGCCTGGCGGAGCTCCACCAGATCGTCGCCGAGACCGCGGCGGAAAGCGGCTTCTCCAGCGCCGTGCTGCTCGATTACTACACCCGCAACCTCCGGTTCACCATGGGGCCGGCCGAGCAGGCCGGCCTCGCTGAATTCCTCCGTCGCGCCGCCGCCCACGGACTGGTCCCGGCCGCAGCGCCGCTGCGCTTCGTCGCCCCCAGCCTCGTCTGAACCCGCGCGGCTCCGCCCGCGTCGCCGCGTCGCCGAGTTCCCGATCCGCTGATAACCTGCCGGCAGGAGACTTGCACCTCCGGATCGGTCGGAGACCCGCCATGTGGATCGGAGCGCTGTTGCTCGCCCTGCCGGCTGCGGTCGCCGCGGCGCCTCAGGCGGATACCGCCGAGCTGCTGGCGAGCCGGGCCGGCGCCTACGTCGAACGCTTCGAGAAGGCTTTCGAGTCGGTGGTGATGGAGGAGCACTACGTCCAGGTGGGCAAGCGGGAGTGCTGCCGGGAGCCGACCTCGCCGGGAGCCGAGCCGGCGCTCGCCTGGGACCCCAGAGCGGCGGCGAAGAGCGCGAGCGCCATCGTCGCGACCCGCCGTCTGGTCTCCGACGTCCTCTTGGTGCAGATTCCCGAGGGGTTGACCATCGGCTACCGCGACGTGTTCGAGGTCGACGGCCAGCGGGTCCGGGATCGCCAGGAGCGCCTGCATCAGCTGCTGCTCACCGATTCCGCGGAGAGCCGCTCGGCGCTCGCCGCCATCACCCTCGAGAGCTCGCGCTACAACCTGGGGACCCTCCGTCGGACGATCAACTTTCCGACCATGCCCTTCCTCTATCTGCACGCCGACCGCCGGCGCGCCCTGAAGTTCAAGCGCGAGCCCGACGAAGCGCTGGACGGCGTGAGCTGTGCCGTGCTCGAGTTCCGCGAGGTCGTCAAGCCGACCCTCGTCGCGACCCCGGACGGGGACGACATGCCCGCCAGAGGACGGCTCTGGATCGAGCCCGAATCCGGGCGGATTCGCCAGGTCGAGGTCCGCGTCGGCCGGATGGCGGACGCCGGACGGCTGATGCGGGTCCGTTTTCGCGCGGACGATCGCGTCCCCGTGCTGGTCCCCGACTGGATGTGGGAGTGGTACGCGGGCAACACGCTGCTCGACCCCGTTCTGGGGCACAGCCTCACGCTCAAGCCCCCCGCGGTCGAATGCCTGGCGAAGTACTCGAATCTGCGCCTGTTCACCGTCTCCACCCAGGAGTCCATGCCGCTCTCGCCGGTCGTCCCGCCGCAACAGCCGTAGCGCCGATCCCGACCGGAGGCGAACGGCCCGCGAGGCTCCCTGCCCCCCGACCCGGAACCCCGGTCGGACGTTCGGGGGGCGCGCGCCCCACCCATCGACGCGGGGTCCCGCCGGGGGGCGGGGTGTACTCTGCTTGGGCCCGGAGGCGAGGCCGGGAGACCAAGGGGGAACTCGCGACGCCATGCTGGTCATTACCGCCGTCGGTGCCATTGGCGGCCTGACGCTCCTACTCACGACCCTGCTCGTGCTCGCCAACCGGAAGCTCCGGGTGGAGGAGGACCCCCGCATCGACGAGGTCGAGGAGATGCTGCCGCACGCCAACTGTGGCGCCTGCGGATTCACCGGCTGCCGGCCCTTCGCCGAGGCCCTGGTCGCGGGTGCGGCGTCGCCCGGCAAGTGCACGGTGAGCAACGCCGCGAGCCACGAGCGGATCGCCGCCTTCCTCGGCGTCGACGTCGGAGGAGAGGCGAAGCGAGTGGCGCGTCTCGCCTGCGCCGGAGGCCGGAACGTGGCGCGCAATCGTGCGCGCTACCACGGGTTCGAGTCCTGTGTCGCCGCCGCCCAAGTGGCGGGTGGCGGCAAGGGCTGCTTCTGGGGATGCCTGGGAGTCGGCGACTGCGCAGTAGCCTGCGCCTTCGATGCCCTGCACATGAACGCGCAAGGGCTGCCGGTCGTCGACGAGGCGAAGTGCACCGCCTGCGGCGACTGCGTGGTCGCGTGCCCCAAGGACCTCTTCTCGCTGCAGCTGGCGAGCCACCGGCTCTGGGTGGCCTGCAAGTCGCTCGAGGCGGGCGACGAGCAGCTCGCCGACTGCGCGGTGGCCTGCACGGCATGCGGTCGCTGTGCCATGGACGCCCCCGGCCTGATCGTCATGCGGTCGAATCTGCCGGTGATCGACTACGTCAACTATCGCGACGCCAGACAGGCCGCGGATCGCTGCCCGACCGGGGCGATCGTCTGGCTCGATCAGAAGCTGGGACCGGTCAAGGGACCGGCCGCCAAGAAGATTCTCCGCGTCGGCGCGTTGCCCGACGCTCCAACGTGAGACGGGCTGCGGGTGCGAGCTGCTCCGGCAGCCACCGCTCGCCCGTTCCGTTCGAATTCGATGGGAGGCCGTAATGTCGGTGCTAGAACTGGCTCGCAAGACCCTCGACCGCTTCCGCGACAAGCCGGCGGAGCAGCCGAAGTACCCGGGCGTGCGCGAGGCGATGGACGGCAACACCGCGGTCATTCTCTGTGAGCGCGAAGCGAGCGACGGCGCCGGCGCCTACCCGATCACACCGTCGACCCAGATGGGCGAGTACTGGGCCGAGGCGGCGGCGGCCGGGCACCTCAACGTCTCCGGCCGGCCCCTGATCTTCATCGAGCCGGAAGGCGAGCACGCCGCCGCGGCGGTCACCGCGGGACTCTCGATGACCGGCCTGCGGGCCGCCAACTTCTCGTCCGGCCAAGGCATCGCCTACATGCACGAGTCGCTCTACGCGGCGGTCGGCAAGCGCCTGACCTACGTGCTCAACATCGGTGCCCGGGCGATGACCAAGTCGACGCTCAACGTCCACGCCGGGCACGACGACTATCACTGCATCGACGATACCGGCTTCTTCCAGCTCTTCGCGAAGAACGTCCAGGCCGCCGCCGACCTCAACCTGATCGCGCACCGCATCGCGGAGCTGGCGCTCAACCCGGGGATCGTCGCCCAGGACGGCTTCCTGACGACGCACCTCATCGAGTCGATGATGGCGCCCGAGCGCGAGCTGGTCGCCGAATACCTGGGGCGGCCCGACGACCTGATCGACACGCCGACGCCGGCCCAGCGGATCCTCTACGGCGAGAAGCGGCGGCGCATTCCGGTGCTGTGGGACGTCGACAACCCGGTGATGGCCGGACTGGTGCAGAACCAGGACGCCTACATGCAGAGCGTCGCCGCCCAGCGCCCCTTCTTCTTCGACCACATCCAGGAGCTCGCCGAGCGCGCCTTCGCAGAGTACGGCCGGCTGACCGGGCGGCACTACGACCGGGTGATGGCCTACCGGGAGAAGGACGCCGACTACCTGATCGTCGGCCAGGGGAGCGTCGTCCCTTCGGCCGAGGTGGTCGCGGACTACCTGCGCGACACCCGTGGGCTCAAGGTCGGGGTGGTGGATCTGGTGATGTTCCGCCCCTTCCCGGCCGATCTCGTCGGCCGGCTGCTCAAGGGGCGCAAGGGCGTGGTGGTGCTGGAGCGCACCGACCAGCCGCTCGCCTCGGACCTGCCCCTGATGCGCGAGATCCGCTCCACGGTCTCCAAGTGCCTGGAGAACGGACGGGACGCGAAGCGCGCGACCTACCCCGAGCTCGACACCTATCGCGAGCTCGCGGATGCGCCGCCGCTCTATTCGGGCTCCTTCGGTCTGGGCAGCCGCGACCTGCAGCCCGAGGGACTGATCGGCGCGGTCGAGAACATGCTTCCCGAGGGGAAGCGCAAGAAGCAATTCTACCTGTCGATCGACTTCCTGCGTGAGAAGGCGGTGACACCCAAACAGGAGGCCTATCAGCAGACGATCGAGGACGCCTATCCCGAGGTCCGCGAACTGGCGATCAAGGGCTCGGAGAATCCGAACCTGATGCCGCCGGGGTCGATCACCGTCCGCTTCCACTCGATCGGCGGCTGGGGCGCCATCACCACCGGCAAGAACCTGGCGATGACGCTGTTCGATCTCCTCGGCTACCACATCAAGGCCAACCCGAAGTACGGCTCGGAGAAGAAGGGCCAGCCCACGACCTACTACCTCGCCGTGGCGCCCGAGCCGATCCGGGTCAACTGCGAGTATTTCTTCGTCGACGTGGTGATGTCGCCCGACCCCAATGTCTTCCGCCACACCAACGCGCTCGCCGGCCTGAAGGAGGGCGGAGTCTTCATCCTGCAGAGCGACCAGCCCTCGCCCGAGAAGGTCTGGGAGGACATCCCGGCGCCCTTCCAGAAGATCATCCGCGACAAGCAGATCAAGGTCTTCGCGTTCGACGCCTTCAAGATCGCGCGCGAGGAGGCGAGCGATCCGGAGCTGCAGCTGCGCATGCAGGGTATCGCCTTCCAGGGCGCCTTCTTCGCGGCGTCGCCGTTGATGGAACAGGCGGGTCTTACCGAAGAGGCGCTGGTCAAGGCGATCCAGGAGCAGCTGCAGCACAAGTTCGGCTCCAAGGGGGCGCGGGTCGTCGAAGACAACATCCGCGTGGTCAAGCGCGGTTATCACGAGGTGCGCGCCGTGCCGGTGGGCGAGATCTCGACCGCCGTCCAGGGACGCATCGTCGGCGCGGAGCCGCCGGTGCCGGTGATGGTCGAGGAGCTGCCGAAGAGCGCCTCGACGCTCTCCGACGTGCACCGCTTCTGGGAGCAGACCGGGAACTTCTACGCCCGCGGCATGGGCAACGACAACCTGACCGACCCGTTCATCGGCCTCGGCGTGATGCCGGCGTCCTCGGCGCTCTTCCGCGACATGACGGCGATCCGTTTCCAGCATCCGCAGTGGATCGCCGAGAACTGCACGGCCTGCGGCAAGTGCTACACGGTCTGTCCGGATACCGCGATTCCCGGCCTGGTCAGCGAGGTCTCGGCGGTGTTCGACACGGTGATCAAGCGGGTGCGCCGCGACGGCCACACGGTCGAGCACCTGCCCAAGGCGGCCCGACTGGTCGAGCGCAACCTGCGCGCCATCTTCGATCTCGCCAAGGAGACCGACCCGGTCTCCGAGCTGCTCGAGGAGGCGATCGAGAAGACGCTCGTCGAGAGCACGCTCGAGGCCGACGCCAAGGAGAAGCTGAAGGAGGAGTTCGGCTGGTTCCGCCAGGCGATGGCGGGTTTCCAGTTGGCGCTCAGCCGGCCCTACTTCACGGTGCCCGAGAAGCAGAGCAAGGGCAGCGGTGGACTGCTCTCGATCACGGTCAACCCGTACACCTGCAAGGGCTGCATGGAATGCGTCGAGGTCTGCGAGGACGACGCCCTGCACGCCGTGCCGCAGACCGACGAATCGGTCGCCCGGCTGCGCGACCACTGGGACTTCTGGCGCGATCTGCCGAACACCCCGGAGCGCTACCAGCGGATCGACAATCTGGAGGAAGGGATCGGCGCGCTCGAGACTTTGCTGCTCGACAAGGCCAACTACCTCGCCTTCGCGAGCGGCGACGGCGCCTGCCTCGGCTGCTCGGAGAAGACGGTCGTCCATCTCTTCACCGCCACCGTCGAGGCGCTGATGCAGCCGCGGATCCGCAAGCACATCGCCAAGCTCGACGACCTGATCGCGCGGCTCGAGAAGCACATCCAGTTGAAGCTGGTGGAGGAGATCGACGTCTCCGACCCGGCGGCGATCTCGCGCATCGTCAACGACAGCAAGGGCAGCGATCTCACCCTCGCCGGCATCGCCGGGCGGCTCGAGGCCTCGCGCGGCGGAGAGCCGATCGACCAGGAGTGGCTGCGCTGGATCACCCAGCTGCTCTCCGAGCTGCGGGACCTGCGCTGGAAGTACGTCGAAGGGACGCACGGCCGCGGACGGTCGCGCATGGGGATGATCAACTCGACCGGCTGTACCTCGGTGTGGGGCTCGACCTATCCCTACAACCCCTATCCGTTCCCCTGGACGAACCATCTCTTCCAGGATTCGCCGTCCATGGCCATGGGCATCTTCGAGGGGCACATGGCGCGCATGGCGGCGGGCTTCAAGGCGATCCGCAAGGCCGAGCTCGAGCTCGCCGGGCGCTACACCCCGAAGGAGCACGACGAGTTCTTCACCTATTTCGATTGGCGGGAGTTCACCGACGAGGAGTTCGAGCTCTGTCCGCCGGTGGTCGCGGTGGGTGGCGACGGCGCGATGTACGACATCGGCTTTCAGAACCTCTCGCGGCTGATGGCTTCGGGCAAGCCGATCAAGGTCCTGGTGGTCGACACCCAGGTCTACTCCAACACCGGCGGCCAGGCCTGCACCTCGGGCTTCATCGGCCAGATCTCGGACATGGCGCAGTACGGCAAGAGCTGGAAGGGGAAGCCCGAGCCGCGCAAGGAGATCGGCCTGATCGGCATGGCTCATCGCACGACCTTCGTCCTGCAGTCGACCATCGCCTTCCCCAAGCACATGATCGAGGGCTTCATCCGCGGTCTCAAGGCACGCCGGCCGGCCCTGTTCAATCTCTACAGCTCCTGCCAGCCCGAGCACGGCATCGGCGACGACATGAGCT
>CAZPZW010000153.1:0-7333 GCA_964591165.1 uncultured Thermoanaerobaculia bacterium
TACCACCTGCACAGCGACGGCCGCGGCGCGAGCCTGCGCAGCGACGACCTCGCGGCGATCCGCGCTCTCTACACCACGGGCGGCGGGGGAGGCGGGGGCGGAGGCTCGGGCAGCTGCCCGGCAGGAACGCTCTGCCTGGTCAACGGTCGCTTCCGCGTCACCGCAGTCTGGAACAACCAGTACAACGGCCTGAGCGGATCGGCCGGAGCGATCGCAAACACCGACGTCTCCGGCTTCATGTACTTCGACGACGGCGCGAACATCGAGCTCATCGTGAAGATCCTGGACTTCGGGAACGTCTTCAAGGTCTTCTACGGACAACTAACGGACCTGCGGTTCACGATGTCCATCCTTGATACGGTGACCGGGGTCAGCAAGACCTATACGAACACCCCTGGAGACTGCGGGGCGATCGACAACGCCGCCTTCTCCGTGGCTCTCCAAGGCAGGCTTCAGCCGGCCACGCTCGCACCGTTCGTCGCCGGGACTTGTCGCGCGAGCGACACGACGCTCTGCCTGCAAGCCAACCGGATCCAGGTCTCGGGCACCTGGCGCAACCAGTACAACGGCACCTCCGGTGTCGCCCAAGTGACCCCGCTGTCGCAGGTGACGGGAGGGCTCTACTTCCTCGACAGGACCAACCTCGAAGTCCTGGTGAAGGCGGTCGACTTCGGCACCTACTTTCTCCTCATCTACGGATCCCTCAGCGACTTCGAGTATCACCTGACGGTCACGGACACCGTAACCGGAGCGTCCCGGATCTACGACAACCCGGCTGGCCGCTACTGTGGTGCGATTGACGGCACGACCTTCGTGAAATAACTTCCTCGCTGCTGGTGGCCGGACCATCCAATCTGAAATCCAACCCCACAGCGCCAGACAGCAGTTTCCTCTCCAGCGACATCGCCCGCAGGGCGGCGCGGGTGGCGGCCTTCGTTGCCCTGGGCGCAGGCCTCGTCGTGCTCCTGGGGCCCCTGGTCGCAACTGGGCGGCCGAAACCGCCCTTCGGAAGGCCCTGGTTTCTCGGTACTGGCAGCCTGCTGCTTGCCGCCTACGTTGCGACGTCCTACCTGCAGGCTCGCCGGACGGGCTGGCGGGACGCGTGGGAGAAGACCCGCCGCTCTCGGCTCGCGGCGGGCTTCTTCTTCTGCTATCTCGTCTTCGTGGCCAACGAAACGACCTTGAGCTCGGGAGACAATCTTCCGAACCGTGCCCTTCCGCTCGCCCTCGTTTCCGGCCACGGCCTGGACCTTTCCACGATCCTGCCAGCGGAATTGCACGACCACTACTCGATTCTCGAGCTCAACGGGCAGCTCGTGAGCGCATTCCCTCTCGGCACCGGGCTCCTCGCGACTCCTTACTATGCCGCCGCCATCCTCGTGCGGGGCACTGATCGGGGAGAGCTTCTCAACGATGCGCGACTGGAAAAGCACCTTGCCGCCCTTCTGACCTCGGCGTCCGTGGTCTTCGTCTTCCTGGCGGCCGGAGCCTGTTTCACGCCCAGGTACCAGTTGCTTTGCGCGGCTCTCTACGCGCTGGCCACCCAGGTGCTACCCACGCTCAGCCAGGGTCTCTGGTCGTTCACCGGCGAGCACTTCTTCCTCGCTCTTGCTCTTGCGGTGTTGGCGACTCGTCGGCAACTCGCCTGGGCCGCATCGGCTGGATTGCTCCTCGGTCTGGCCTACTTCTGCCGACCCACAGCGCTTCTCCTCTTGCCGCTGGCCTGGAGCTTCGCTGGCGGGGTGCGCTCGCGGCGCGTCGCGACAGCGGCAGGACTCGCCGTGGCGGCCACTGCGGCGACTATGTTCAATCTCTGGTGCTACGGGCACTTTCTTGGAGGCTACGGACTGCTCAACTCGTCCGGCAAGGCGTGGGCGGTCTCTGGAATCCTGTGGAATCTCGCTGGTGTCCTGGCAAGTCCGAGCCGCGGAGCGCTCTGGTTTTTCCCCGCGGCGATGTTGGCGCTGCTCATGGGCGGCAGCCGCAGCGACCTCCCGGGCGTCAGCGGTCTGCGGCGTTCGGCTGCGATGGCAGTCGTCGCGATACTCCTGCTCACGGCCACCTACACCAAATGGTGGGGCGGCTACTCGCTCGGTCCCCGACTCCTCGCCGAGCTCTCCATCCCGTCGGCCTTCCTGATCACAGCGAGCCTGATTCCCAACCGTCGTCGGTGGTTGCGGTACTCGCTTGGGGTCCTTGCGGTTCTGCAAGTCGCCGAGAACCTCGCGCTTCAGCATTCCTCGAGAGCTCAGGGCTGGAATGCCGAAGTTCTCGTGGACAAGAACCCGGAGGCACGCTGGAGCCTTCGAAACAGTCAGTTGGCGGCAGTGCTTCCCGGATGGGAATACGTCTCCACGAGACCCTACTTCCAGCTGCCCGAACAGGCCGAAGACGACTCGGAAGAATGGGAGCCAGTGGACCTGAGCGGGTTGGCGAATGGCCGCTATGACGCGATCTCGACACCCGACGAGGAGGATTGGCGAGATCTGCGTTTGAAGAGACTCGCCGCAGCGGAGCCCGCGGAGCGCGATGCGAGCTTCATTCGAGTGATCGCACCCGGGCGTCCCAACCTAATTCGCGTGTGCCGAGGCGAGACTTCACCTGCGATCCCCATGCCACCCAAGGCGACTCGTCGTATCGCGACGTTGATCGCATGGCGCTCTGCCGCCCCACCGGTCCACGGGCGGGCCGTCGGGTCCCTGTTGCTGCGCTTCGCCAACGACCGCCTCGAAGCCAGGTTGCTCAGGGAGGGCAGCGAAGTGTTCGACACGAGTCGATCCGGTGCCAAGGCGGACGTGCGGGAACATCGCCTCTTTGCCGGATCCCAGTTCGATCGCGACGCGTTGATTCTCCAGCGTTTCACGCTCAGCGGTCGGAACCGCATCATCTCCTCGATCACGCTGGAGCGAGCCGACGAAGCTCCGAACGGCTGCCTCTTTCTGCTCGGGCTCTCAGTGTCCGCGCCCGATCCCGGAGCCTAGCTCCTGGCCCCGGCCCGCATCCGGCGCCTCTCGAATGCCTTGCTGCGAGCGGCGTGCGATTCCAAGGGCGAGTGCCAGCGCCGCCACGGCGACGGCAAAGCAGGCTCGCGACCACTCGAGTAGGGCATGCGAGCCGTAGTGCTCGAAAGCAAAGTCGGGGTATCGGGGTCCGCGTGCTGGCCGACCGACCTCACCGTAAGGGATCTTCCCGGCGAGCTTGCCCGTCGTCACGGAAATAGCTTCCGGAAGGAGCGCCAGCGATCGAGCGAGCGGGGTTTCGCGAACCCGCCATCCCGAGGCCATGGACTCTGCGGTCGCAGGTTCGCGCGGGTCGCCGACCTGGTCGAACGGCACCAGGAGCGGGGTCATCGACGTGATGAAGCTGAACGCGACCACCAGAACGACGACCGCCTTCCACCCCGACCCCCGCCGCCAGCGCGCCAGGATCTCCCCCACGGGCAGAATCCAGAGCGGCAGTAAGGGAACGAGAAAGCGCGGCCCCCAGCAGCCGCCGCCATACCATTGATGGAAGCGCGAGATCAGCAGCAACCAGACGAGGCTCGCAGCCAGGATGACCAGCGCACAGACTCGATTCCGTCGCCAGAACGCCATTCCACCTGCGACCGCCAGCAGCAACATCGGGCAGTACCAGAGGATGCCCTTCTCCGGTGAGACCAGTAGACCGCCCAGTCCGACTGCCAGCTCCGCCGAGAAGTCGCCCGCCTCGCTGCCGTACCCAGTTTCGAGCATGCTCCCGAAACGGAACCTGTTGTAAATCGCGACCACGCCGAGCCACAGCAGTAGGCAGGAGCTCCAGCCCAGAGTCGATCCGGCCAGCCCGCGTAACCGGTTGCGGCTCCAGCCGAGAACGGACGCCCACACCAAGATGGGAAGCACGATCACGACGTGCGCCACCTTGGTCGCCACGGCCAGACCGGCGGCGAAGCCGGAGATCGCAAGCCACAGGTGACCCGACCGGCTTCCCTTCGCGGGTATCCAGGCCGCTGCCTTGAGCAGGCCGAGGACCGCGACCGCCAAGCAGAGCGCCGACAGTGGCTCGGAGAGGAAGGTGCTGGCATAGTGCGGGAGCAGGGTTCCAATGCCCAGGCAGAGCGCCACGGCCAGAGCGACGAGCGGAGAGAAGCCGACCTCTAGCGCCAGCAGAAAGGTCAGGGCGACCGCGGCGCCGGCCGTCGCCGCGTTGGTCAGTCCGGTGGCGAACACCTGGTGACCGTGGCGCAGATTGCCGAATCGGTCGCTCGTCTCGGGCAGCTCGAAGCTCTCGAACCAGCTCGCGCTGGCGTAGAACGGAATGGCCACCAAGGACTGGCCAATCCCATACTTCGAGTAGCTGCCGCCATTACGACCGGGGGCCGACCGGGCCACGTCACCGCGCCGGGCAGGCGACGTGACGCTCACCTCACCGCGTTCGACGATCGCTTCGGTCACCTGGTACATCAGGATGTCGTCACCGAAGACGAAGACGCCCCGGGACACTCCGGCGTAGAACGCGGCAAAGCCGAGCGCGAGCAACAGGGCGACGGCGGCGGGGCGGGAGGATCGCAAGGGAGACCAGTTCGGAAGTTGACGGCTGCCGATCATTCCACAGCGCTCCGGTCGCCGAGCGCGTAGTTTGACGCCGACTTCGCGATGCGTTGCCGATCGACCGCACTCCCTCTCGCCCTGCTCTTCGCCTCACCTCTCGCCGCTCAGCAGACGATCGGCGGCTGCCAGCTCTTCCCGCTCGACAACGTCTGGAACACGCCGGTGGATGCGCTGCCGGTCCATCCCAACTCGGCCAACTACGTCGCCTCGATCGGCGCGGCGACGCCGCTCCATCCCGATTTCGGCACCTTCTGGCCCGATCCCGACTCGCCGATCGGAATCCCTTTCGTCAGCGTGCCCGACGGGCAGGCGATGGTGCCGATCGACTTCGCCCTCTTCGGCTGGCCCGAGGAGAGCGATCCCGGTCCCTATCCCGTCCCGGCCGACGCTCCGATCGAGGGAGGACCGGCGAGCCAAGGGGACCGCCACGTGTTGGTGGTGCGCCAGGGCAGTTGCCGGCTCTACGAGCTCTACTACGCCTGGCCCGACGGCGCGGGCCCGGAGGACGGACCGCACTGCAATCAGCCAGGGGGTTGGTGCGGCGCCTCGGGGGCGGTTTACGACCTCGCCTCCAACCTCTTGCGTCCGGACGGCTGGACCTCGGCCGATGCCGCCGGGCTGCCGATCCTGCCCGGCCTGGTGAGCTTCGACGAAGTGGCGAGCGGGGAGATCCGCCACGCCCTGCGCTTCACCGTCGATCTCACCCAGAGCGCCTACGTCTGGCCGGCGCGCCACGAGGCCTCGGACGACACCGATCCGAATCGCCCGCCGATGGGTCTGCGCTTCCGGTTGAAGCAGGAGGTCGATCTCTCGGGCTTCTCGCCCACGGTGCGTCCGATCCTCCAGGCGCTCAAGACCTACGGCATGATGGTCGCCGACAACGGCTCCGACTGGTACGTCTCGGGGATCCACCATCCGGGCTGGGACGACGATGCCCTGGTCACCGGCTTCGCCCAGATCCACGGCTCCGACTTCGAGGCGGTCGACGTGAGCCCGCTCCTCCTCGACCCCGACTCCGGCGCCACGCCGCACCGGTTCTCCGACGGATTCGAGTCCGGCTCCAGCGTCCACTGGTCCACGACCTCGCCCTGAGCGGGCGAACGATCAGCGCGCGGCGAGCTCGGCCGCGAGCCCGCCGGTGAGCACCAGCTCCGGCTCCAGGACGATGCCGGAGCGCTCCGCCACCGCGGCGCGCATGCGCCGCATCAGGGCCACGACGTCCGCCGCCGTTGCGCCGCCGGTGTTGACGATCACGTTGGCGTGCCGCTGGCTCACCTCGGCACCGCCCACCCTCGCCCCTTTGAGCCCGCACTGCTCGAGCAGGCGTCCGGCGTACTCCCCGGGCGGGTTCTTGAAAACCGATCCGGCGTTGGGTTGACCCGAGGGGAGCGCCGCCCAGCGCTTGGCGTTGAGCTCCTCGATGCGCGCCGCGAGTTGCTCCGGGTCGCCCGGCGAGAGCTCGAACAGAACCCGGGTTACGACCGCGCCGCTCCCCTGGAGGCGCGTCGAGCGGTAGGCCGGCGCGAGCTCCGCCATCGCCGCCCGCCGGCGACGGCCGTCCGCCTCGACCAGCCGCACCGAGCGCACCACGTCTTTCATCTCGGTGCCGTAACTGCCCGCGTTCATGCACACCGCCCCGCCGACGGTCGAGGGGAAACCGGAGAGCGCCTCGAGCCCGGCGAGGCCCGCCCGGGCCGTCCGGCGGGCCACCTGCCCGAGCACCGCGCCGCCTCCGGCGCTCACCCAGCGGCCGCGTCGCCGCATCCGCGCCAGCCCCCCGACCAGCCGACCGACGACGCCGGCGAGGCCGGCGTCCGGCACCAAGACGTTGGAGCCGACGCCCAGCAGGTGGAAGGCCAGCCCCTGCTCGCGGCTGGCTGCGAGCAGCGCCACCAGCGCCGGCTCGGAGGCGATCTCGGCGAAGAGCTCCGCCGGGCCGCCGATGCGCAGCGTGGTGCGGCGGGCGAGCGGCTCGCCCGGCCGGAGCACCAGCCCAGAAAGCCCTGCCAGACGGGCCACGACCGCCCGGGAAGCGCCAGATTCCACGACCAGATCCCGTCCTTTCAGGAGGCGATCGAGAGCCGGCGGCGGGTTTCCCGGCCGCCGGGCGGAAGGTAGTATAGCGGCGGAAAAACGACCTCGAACGCGGTAAGGAGCGAGACCCATGGCGGATGCGAAAACGGAACGGTTGAAGGCGGTCGAAGGGGCCCTGACGCAGATCGAGCGCCAGTTCGGCAAGGGCTCGATCATGCGGCTCGGCCAACGCGAGGGGCTGACCATGGAGTTCATCCCGACGGGCTCGCTCGCGATCGACGCCGCGATCGGCATCGGCGGCTTCCCGCGCGGCCGGGTCGTCGAGGTCTTCGGCCCCGAGTCGTCGGGCAAGACGACGCTCGCCCTCTCGGTGGTCGGCCAGGCCCAGAAGCGGGGCGGCGTGGCGGCCTTCATCGACGCCGAGCACGCCCTCGACGCGGAGTACGCCAAGAAGCTGGGCGTCGACATCGACAACCTGCTGGTCTCGCAGCCCGACCACGGCGAGCAGGCGCTCGAGATCGCCGAGATGCTGGTGCGCTCCAACGCGGTCGACATCGTGGTGATCGACTCGGTTGCCGCGCTGGTGCCGCGCGCCGAGCTCGAGGGGGAGATGGGCGACTCGCACGTCGGCCTGCAGGCGCGCCTGATGTCGCAGGCGCTGCGCAAGCTCACCGCGATCGTCGCCAAGTCGAAGACCTGCCTGATCTTCATCA
>CAZPZW010000154.1:0-2714 GCA_964591165.1 uncultured Thermoanaerobaculia bacterium
TACGACGCGCTCGAGATCCAGGAGGGAAGCGCGGCGGCGCAGGAGTACCTGCGCTCGCTCGATCCCGCGCTCGCGCCCACGGAACGGGCGCGGATCCGCGCCGCCCTCCTCGCCTACTGCGGGCGGGACACCGAGGGGATGGTGGAGATCGTCGCGGCGCTCGAGCGGCTGGTCAACCCTTGACCGTCCACCCCTTGGCCTGGAGGAGCGGGCGGAGTCTGTCGCGCTGGTCGCCCTGGATCTCGACCGCAGTGTCTCCCGCCGCGCCGCCGGTGCCGCAGGCGCGCTTGAGCTCGCTCGCGAGCTGCTTCAGGAGTTCGCGGTTCCTGGGCAGGCCGTCGATCACGGTGACCGTCTTGCCGCTGCGCCCCGACTTCTCGATGCGGAGCTTCGCGACCAGCTTCTCCGGCACGGCCTCGTCGAGATTGCTGCTGCACCGGCAGTCGCTCGCCGGCCAGCCGCAGGTCGGGCAGGTGCGGCCCCGGTCGGTCGAGTAGACCAGCCGGCGATCGGAGCTCTTCTCGGGCATGGCGGCCTCTCCCGCCGGGCTCAGGCGGAGGCGCGCGCGGCGAGCGCGGCGAGGAAGTCGCGCATCGCCGGCGCGGCGTCGAGATGCAGCGCCTCCTCGACGCTCCAGGGCGACCAGGCGTCGGGGCGCTGCGCCACGTCGTCGACGAAGGCCCGCCAGTCGAGCCAGCGCACCGCCTCGACCTCGCGGCGATCGGGAGCGAGCGCGCGCGGATCGAGGGTCGCGACGACCACCGGGCAGAGCTCGTTCTCGACCACCCCGTCGAGCTCGGCGCGGTAGCGGTAGTCGGGCAGGGCAACCCAGGGGGCTTCGGGGACGACGCCGAGCTCTTCGCGGCAGCGCCGGGTTGCCGCCGCGAGGGTCGACTCGCCCGGCGCCGGGTGGCCGCAGCAGGAGTTCGACCAGATGCCGGGCCAGGTGCGCTTGCCGAGGGCGCGGCGCTGCAGCAGGGTCCGCCCGTCGCGGTCGAAGAGGAAGAGCGAGAAGGCGCGGTGGAGCGGGGTCGCCGCGTGGTGCACGTCTTCTTTGCGCGCCACGCCGAGCTCGCGATTCGCCTCGTCGACCAGGACCACCCATTCGCCGGTCATCTCGAGCACTCTACTGGAGCGCGATGACGGCCGGATGAAGCCCGGCCCCGGCGCGCCGTGGCGCGGCCGGGGCCGAGGGGTGCGGCGTGTGCCGCGCCGGGCTACTTGGCGCCGAGCTGGGCGAGCGTCTCGGCGATCTGGGCGTTGTGGCGCATGTTGTGCCCGGCGATGAAGCCGAGGAACTGGTGCGCCGTCATCTTGCCGGCCGGCGTGTCGAGGAGATGCGCCTTGAGCGGCGCCTGCGTGGTGCGTACGAAGTCGAGCGTCGCGGCGCGCGCCCCGGCATAGCGGCCGAGGAGCTCGGCGCGCTCGATCTGGCCGTGCGGCTGCAGCGGCTCCGGGGCCTGGAACTTCTGCGAGCGGTCGAGCAGCATGCCGAAGAGCTTGCTCATGCTGGTGCCGGCGGCGACCGGCGCCCAGTCGGCGCTCGCCGGCTGGGAGAGCGCGCCGGTGACGGCGCCGAACAGCATCCCTTCGGTGGCGGCGATGTGCTCGACCGTCTCGGCGACCGACCAGCGTCCCTCGGCGGGGCGCTTCGACCAGAGGTCGCCGGTGGCGCGGGTCACCAGCGCGTCGAGCTCGGCGCGGCCCTGCTCGAGCACCGCCACGAGCTCGGCGCGGTCGAAGTCGGTGAGCGTCGCCGGGCCGCCGTCGGAGTCCTTGAGCTCGGTGACCACGACGTGGAGCTCGCTCTTGCCGACGTTCTTCGCCGAGTGCTCGCCCGCCGGCATGTAGAAGGTCTGTCCGGCGACCGCCTCGATGACCGTCGCCTTGCCGTCGGGGCCGGTGATCTCGAGCTTGCCCCCCTTGACCACGTAAGCGATGTGGTCCGGGTGGTGGTGCAGGCCGATCGCGGCGCCCTTGGCGAAGACGACGTCGAGCACTCGCACGTGCGGGTTGTCGAGCAGCGTCTTGTAGATCGTGGGGCCGACGGTGACCGGATCCTGCGCCGCGGCGGGGGCGACTAGGAGCGCGAGAACGACGAGGGTTAGGAGAGTGCGATGCGTCATGGAAATCCTCCGCGGAGCGCCTCAGGTCACTTCTTGATGATCGCGCCGAGGATGGCGCCGCCGATCACGCCGTCGATGATCCCGATGCCGCCCCAGCACCAGCCCAGGTAGTAGGGGAAGCCCGCGATCACCAGGTGGTAGTAGAAGTTCATGAAGAAAGTGGCCAGGCCGAAGAAGAAGCCGAACGTGGCGCCGCCCATCCATCCCTCGGCCCAACTGCCGCGCGTCTTCCCGAAGAGGATCGCGATGCAGATCGCGACCGCGATCGAGGCGGCGAAGAAGTAGGCCGGGTTCTGCTCCGTCTGGGTGAAGACGTCGCTGTACTTCTTGTAGGTGTTCGCCATGATCTGGCCGTGCAACACGAAGTCGACGAGATTCACCACGATGCCTGCGACGACACCACCGGCCAGGATACGGGTCCAATTCATGGTTCCCCCTCCTACGGTCGTTGGCCGGAACCGGTACGGCTCCGGCGATTGCGGTTTTTGCTGGCGGCTACCCTAGCGCCGGCGCGGCCGGGCCGCAAGCCAGGCCGCGGTGGCGGTTCGGAGCCCTTCCCCTTGGGGGGAGGGGCTGTCCGAAGCAGGT
>CAZPZW010000154.1:2814-4514 GCA_964591165.1 uncultured Thermoanaerobaculia bacterium
CCTTCGGCGAGCGGGTGGACGTCGAAGTGGTCAATGTCGACGTCGTGGTGACCGATGCCCAAGGGAACCGGGTGACCGACCTGGCGCGCGAGGAGTTCGAGCTCCGGATCGACGGCCAGGTGGTCCCGATCGAGTACTTCTCGGAACCCAAGGCCACGCGCTGGAGCGAGCGGCGCGAGCCCGAGCCGGCGGTTCCGAGTCCTCCCGCGGCGCCCGGCCCGACGGAGACCGCGCCGCCCGCCCCGCCGCAGAGCTATCTCATCGTCTTCATCGACCAGAGCGCGCTCGAGGTCAAGACCTCGGCGTCGATCGTCGACGAGATCCGCGAGTTCGTCATCCCGCAGCTCGACGGCACGGTCGCCGTGCTGGTCGCGGCCTACGTCGAGTCGCTGCGCATCCTGGGCACGCTCTCGACCGACGTGGTCGAGGTGGACAAGGCGCTCTGGGAAGCCAAGCAACTGCGCGGCCGGGGGACGATCCTCGCCACCGAGCGCAACCGCCTGGAGAACGAGATCCGTCGCTCGATGAACGCGCCCGGGGACGCCCAGCGGCGGGCCAACTTCCTCGAGAACGAGAAGGCCCGGCTGCAGGCCGAGCTCCGCTCCTTCGGCGAGCGCGCCATCGACCGCCAGCGGCGCTCGGTCCAGGCGCTGCGTCAATGGGTCGAGGCGCTCGCGGCGATCGAGGGACGGAAGTCGGTGCTGCTCGCCACCAACGGCATCGCCAGCAACCCGGTCGGGTATCTGCAGTCCCTGTTGGACCAGAAACTGCGGGCGGCCGAAGGGGGCCGTGCTCCGGTGCGGACGGAATTCAGTCTGGTCGACGACCTCCAGAGTGACGAGGTCCGGCTGATGAGCGAGTTCGAGGCCATGCTCGCCGCCGCGCAGAACGCGCGGGTCGCCTTCTACACCGTCTCGCCGCGCACCCCGCCGGTGGCCCAGTTCTCGCCCGAGTTCTCCGGCTCGGGCGGGGAGATCGCGCAGGCGGCGCCGCGCGACCTGGCGCTGGTCGAGGCGGCGTCGAGCGTCGTGCGCCTGGCCACGGCGACCGGCGGCGCGAGCCTGTACGTCGACGACGCCCTCTCCAGCCGCCTCACCCGGGTGGTCGACGACGAGGCGGCGACCTACTCGCTCGGCTTCCCGACCGGCGAAGCGGCGGGCGGCAAGGAGCACCGGATCGAAGTGGAGGTCAAACGCCCGGGGCTCTCGACCCGGCATCGCGAGACCTATCGCCGCCGCACCCTCGAAGACCGCACCGCCGAGGCGCTCGCCGCCGCGATCTCGCTGCGCGCGGTGGCCAATCCGCTCGAGCTGGGGCTCGAGCTCGGTACCCCCGTTCCGGAAGGCAAGAAGGGCAAAGGGGCGGCCGTGCCGCTGCTGGTGCGCATTCCGCTGCGCGGTCTCGCGCTGGTGCCGGGTGGCACCGACCTGCGGGGCCGGCTGGCGGCGCGGGTGGCGATCCAGGACGCCTCCGGCGACGTGCGTTTCGGCTCTTCGAGCCCGATCGACGTCACGATCGCGACGGCCGATCAGCCGCGGATCGCGACCCACAACTGGGCCTACCGGGCCGAGCTCCGCTTGCTCCCCGGTACGAACCGGGTCGCGGTGGTGGTGGTCGACGAGCTCGCCGGAGTCTTTGCCACCACCAGCGCGACGATCGACGTACCGAAGCCATGAGGTAGAGCCATGCGAGGGTGGGTG
>CAZPZW010000154.1:4614-7254 GCA_964591165.1 uncultured Thermoanaerobaculia bacterium
TGGAGCTCGCCGGGCGCGAGCTCCCGGCCGAGAACCTGCCCAGCCACCTCGTCGTCTTCGTCGACCAGAGCGCGCTCGAGCGGCGGGTCCGCGGGGAGACGCTCGACGAGCTGCGCGCCTACCTCGCGGCCTCCCCCGATCCGGCGCGCCAAGTGATGGTGGCCGCTTTCCAGGACGATCTGCGGCTGCTCGCCGCGCCGACCGGCGACGCGACTGCGGTCGAAGCGGCCCTCGCGGCACTCGAGAAGCTGCCGGCGCGCGCCACCCTGATCGAGGCGGAGCGCACCCAGCTCGAGATGGAGATCCGCAACTTCGGCCGGGCGGCGCCGATGGCCCGTTCGGAGATCGATCCGGAGGGCGACGCCCAGCGCGAAGTGGACCGGTCGCAGAACGAGCGGCTGCGGATCCAGAGCGAGATCGAGCTCTGGGCCCAGCAGGAGCTCGACCGCCAGAGCCGCTCGCTGCGCGCCCTCACCCAGATCGTCGGCGCGCTCGGAGCAGTCGAGGGGCGGAAGTCGGTGGTCCTGGCGACCGCCGGTTACACCTCGGAGCCGGCGGCCTTCCTGCTGCGCTTCTTCGCGCAGAAGCTCGGCGTCGCCCAGGGGAGCCAAGTCACCCGGGTGGCCACCTTGGACGAGCTGGGCATCCGGCTGGCGGACGATTTCGAACGTCTCGTGGCGACCGCCGCCGACGCGCGGGTCGCTTTCTACACCGTCTCCCCCCGCGAGGCGCCGGCCGCGCAGGGGAGCGCCGAGTTCGGAAGCGCCGGCGCCGGATCGGGCGGCGCGATTCCGCCCCCCAAGGACATGACCGCGATCGATACCGGCACCAGCGTGGTGCGGCTCGCGACCGCGACCGGCGGGCGGAGCTTCTACGTCGACGCGAATCTCGACGAGCGGCTGGGCGAGGTCACGGAAGACGCGGCAGCGGTCTACTCGCTCGGCTTCACGACCAGCGCCGCGGCCGGGACGGGCGACCACGCGATCGAGGTCCGCCTGGCGCGCGACGGGCTCGAGGTGCGGCACCGCGAGAGCTTCCGCCGCCTGAAGAGCGCGGAGCGTGGTGAATCGTCGCTGGTCGCAGCGGCGACCCTCGGCACGGCGCGCAATCCGTTCGGTCTGGCGCTCGAGCTCGGCGCGGCGGTTGCCGGAGCGGCGAAGGGGGAGCCCGCGAAGCTCCCGATCGCGGTGCGCATCCCGCTCGGCGCGATCGCTCTGCTGCCGCGGGGCACCGCGTATGAAGGCGGGCTCCTGCTCCAGGTGGCGATCCAGGACGCAGCGGGGAAGCTCTTCTTCGATGCCGGGACACCGATTCCGCTCGCCATTCCGGCGGCCGACCTCGAGCGGGCGCAGGCCGGCGTCTGGGTCCACCGCGCCGAGCTCGCGCTCGAGCCCGGCCGGCACCGCATCGCGGTCCTGGTCACCGACGAGAAGGGCGGCGACTTCTCGACCGCGAGCGCCGCGGTCGAGCTACCGAACCCCTAGGCCGGACGATGCGGCCCCGCGCCCGCAGCTCGCTCTCCGTACTCCTGTCGGCCACGCTGCTCGCCCCGGCGTTCGGGCAGGAGATCGTCCCGGGGACCTTTGGCGAGCGGATCGACGTCGAGGTGGTGAACGTCGACGTGGTGGTGACCGATCGCTCCGGACAGCGGGTGACCGACCTCGCGCGCCAGGAGTTCGAGCTGCGGGTGGACGGCGAGCCGGTGCCGATCGACTACTTCGTGGCGCCGGCTGCACCGGCCACCCAGCTCGCGGCGCAGCCGGTCGAGCCTCTGGCGAGCCCGCCGCGCGCCCTGCCGGCCGCAGCCGAACGGGCGACCTTGGTCCTCTTCGTCGACCAGAGCGCGCTCGAGCGCCGTCACCGCCAGCAGACGGTCGAGGAGTTGCGCGATTTCCTCTCGCGCTCCCCCGATCCCGAGCGCCGGGTGATGGTCGCCGCCTTTCAGGACGACCTGAGACTCCTCGCCGCGCCGACCACCGACCCGGAGTCCATCGCGTCCGCGCTGGCGGGGCTCGAGAAGCTCCCGGCGCGTTCCACCGCGACCGACGCCGAGCGCACGCGCCTCGAGATCGACATCCGCAGCTACGGCAAGGCGGCGCCGATGGTGCGCACCGACCTCGAAATCGGCGGGCTGGATGACGCGCTCGCCGGGATGATGGCGGAGCAGGACGCCTGGCGGGAGGAGCAGCGCGCGTCGGGCGAGCGGGTGCGCATCCAGAACGAGATCGAGCTCTGGGCGCTGCAGGAGCTCGACCGCCAGAGCCGCGCCGTGCGCGCCCTCGGCCAGATCGTCGACGCCTTGGGCGCGCTCGAGGGACGCAAGGCCGTCGTCCTGGCGACCGCCGGCTACAGCTTCGCGCCGGCCTCCTTCCTGCTCGACTTCTTCTCCGAGAAACTGGGTCTCGCCGAGGCGAGCCTGATCACTCGCGTGCCGCGCCTCGACGAGCTCGGAATCCGGCTGGCCCACGACTTCGAGCGCATGGTCGCGTCCGCCGAGGACGCACGGGTGGCTTTCTACACCATCGCGCCGCGCAGCGGACCGGATGCCCGGGCGAGCGCCGAGTTCGCGAGCGCCGGGGAGGGCACCGGCGCGGTCGCGCCGCCGCCGCGCGATCGGTCGGCGATCGAGAAGGCGTCGAG
>CAZPZW010000155.1:0-7232 GCA_964591165.1 uncultured Thermoanaerobaculia bacterium
TGCGCGGTGAAGCGGCGCGGCTGTCGAGCGGCGCCCGGCCCGTCGACTGGATCTACGTCGGCGACGTCGTCGAGGGGCTGTTGCGCCTCGCCGAAGCGCCGGACATCGAGGGGGAGACGCTCGACCTGGGCAGCGGCGAGCTCGTCACCGTGCGCGAAGTGGTGGAGCGGATCGCCCATGCGCTCGACGCGCCGCCGCCGGAGATCGGCGCGCTGCCCGACCGTCCGCTCGAGCCGACGCGCCGGGCGAGGCTCGAGCGCACCGCGACACGCATCGGCTGGCGACCGCGTGTCGCGCTCGAGGAGGGTCTCCACCGGACGATCGTCTGGTATCGCGGCGAGTTCGCCGCCCACAAGGTCTGATGGGCATTCCGCGCGGCACGGCGCGTCTTCTGCTCGACGAGGCGCGGCAGCGCCCCTTCGGCGGGCGTCTGCTGGAGCTCGGGCGGATGGCCGTCTATCTGACCGACGACGAGCTCGTCCGCTGGGCCGGCGAACAGGGGGTGGGGCTCAGCGCTGTCGAGCCCCTGGCGCGTTCCCATCAGCCGGAGCTCGCCCGGCTCGGTTGCCTCGACGACAAGAGCTTCTTCCGCCGGCTGGGATTCGACGAGGTGGAGAGCAGCGACGTCACGGACTGGGAGGGAGCCGACCGGATCCTCGATCTCAACCAGCCGGTCCCCGGCGAATTGCGCGGGCGCTACGACGCCGTCTTCGAGGCCGGGACGATCCAGCACGTCTTCCACCTGCCGCAGGTGCTGGCCAACGTCTGGGCGTTGCTCAAGCCGGGGGGGCGGGTGATCCACGGCATGGCGCCGTCGAGCAACCACGTCGACCACGGCTTCTACATGTTCTCGCCGACGCTCTTCCACGACTTCTACACCGCGAACGGCTGGCGGATCGAGAGCGAGTTCTTCTTCGAGTTCTTCCCCTTCTGGCATCGCGGGAGATTCCACTCCGATCGCTGGCTTGTCCGGCCCTACACGCCGGGCGTCCTCGACGCGGTCGCCTACGGCGGCTTCGGCGCGCGCCAGGTGGCGCTCTTCGTGGTGGCGACCAAGCTCGCCGGCGCGACCGGCGACCGCATCCCCCAGCAGAGCTGTTTCGCGCGCCTGCCGGCCCCCGAGAGCGGCGACGCTCGCCGGGCGGCGGGCGCCTTCGAGCGGGCGGTCGACCGGCTGCTGGTGCCGGCCAAGCAGCTCAAGCAGCGCCTGCGCCGGCTGCTCCCGCGCCGCTTGCCCAAGCCGATCCGGCGCTACTAGACCGAAGCGAGCGCCGCGTTGAGCCCGGCGTCGGAGCGCGCGGCGGCGAGCTCCCGGTAGCGCACGATCTGCTCCTCGGTGATCTCGCGCACCGGCCGGCCGAGCTCGCGCTGGCGGTACCAGTCGGCGATCCACTGCAGGCCGTCCTCGAGACGCAGCACCGGCACCCAGCCGAGCAGGGCGCGCGCCTTGCTGCAGTCGAGCTTGAGGAAGGTGTCCTCGTGCGGGCGCGGGATGCGGTCGGCCTGCCAGTGCACCTCTTGGCCCCACTTGAGGCTGAGCTCGCGCGCCAGCCAGCCGACCGTCAGGCAATCCTCGTCGACCGGCCCGAAGTTCCAGGCCTCCGCGAAGCGGTCCTCCCCCTGGAAGAGGCGCTCGGCGACCTGAAGGTAGCCGCGCAGCGGCTCGAGCACGTGCTGCCAGGGACGAATCGCTTCGGGATGTCGCAGGACGAGCGGCTGTCCGGCGAGCAACGTCGCCATCACGTCGGGTACCAGCCGGTGCGGGGCCCAGTCGCCGCCGCCGATCACGTTGCCGGCGCGCGCCGAGGCGACCAGCGCCTGGCCGCCGGCGGCGCGGGCGGGCCGGAAGAACGACTCGCGGTAGGAGTGGACGATGAGCTCGGCGCAGCTCTTGCTGCTGGCGTAGGGGTCGCGGCCGCCGAGCTGCGACTTCTCGCGGTACGACCAGTGCCACTCGTGGTTGGCGTAGCACTTATCGCTGGTGACGACCACCACCGCGCGCACCGATGGGGTATGCCGGGCCGCCTCGAGCAGGTGCACGGTGCCCATCATGTTGGTCGCGTAGGTCTCGACCGGATCGTCGTAGCCGAATTGGACGATCGGTTGCGCGGCGAGGTGGAAGACGACCTCGGGCTGCGCGGCGAGCAGGGTCGTGCGCAGCAGCTCGAGGTCGCGTACGTCGCCGATCGTGGATTCCATCTCGCGCCCGACGTCGGCGAGATCGAAGAGGTTGGGCTTCGTCGGGGGAAGGCGGGCGTAGCCGTGCACCTGGGCGCCCATCAGCTGCAGCCAGAGGCAGAGCCAGCTCCCCTTGAAGCCGGTGTGGCCGGTGACCAGGACGCGGCGGCCGCGCCAGTTGAATCCGTTCATCGCCCTCACCCCGTTTTCTTCCCTTGATCCAGCCGGCCTGCAGGTCTGCGGTTGCCGCCCCCCAGCGGTCAGGGGATTCTATCGGTAACCGGCGCCAGCGCGCTCTCGGGGAGTCGACCCGCCGCGAAGAAGTCCCGGAAGCGCGAACCGAAGCGGCGCCAGAACCAGGCGAGGCTGATCAGCCCGGCGACCGAGGAGGCGATCAGAGTTCCGGGCACGCTGCCCCGTCCGAGCCACCAGGCGACGGCGAAGAGCGGCAGGGGGGTGAGATAGACCTCCGCGAGGTCGATCGCCAGGGCGCGCAGCTCGCGGGCGTGGCCACGCGCCAGCGCCCAGACGAGCACCGGGGCGCCGAGCGGCAGGAAGTTCGCCCAGGCCATGCCGGTCGGACCGAAACGAGCCGAGAGCAGCAGCCCGCCGCCGACCAGGGCCACCAGGTGCAGGAGAAGGGATGCAAGTCGTGCCCGGTCGCGGTGCCGCGCGATCAACAGCTCGCCCCCGAAGCGGCCGAGCGGATCGACCAGTGGCGCGAAGGCGAGGAGCCGGAGCAGCCCGACCTGGTCCGCGTAGGCCGGGCCGCCCAGCAGGCGGACGGCGAGCTCGGCGTTCAGGCAGAGGAAGAGAGCCGCCGGGACCTCGATGGCGAGCAGCAGCTTGGTCGCCAGACGAAAGGCGGCGAACTGCTCCTGCGGGCGATCGCGGAACTGCACGAAAGCCGGGTAGAGCGCCCGCCCGAGAGGCGGCTGCAGGATGCGCGAGGCGAAGAATGCCCAGACGTAGGCGAACATGTAGCCGCCCACGACGGAGTCCGGGAACCGGCTGCCGAGGATGAGCGCGTCGGCGTAGGTGATCGCGAAGGCGAGCAGCCAGATCGAGCCCAGGGGCACGCTCGCCTGGATCAGCGGCGCGACCGTCCCCGGGGTGTGCAGCAGCTCCATCGTCGGCCGCGCGCGCTGCCAGAGGAGCAGCGTGTAGAGGGCCTGCGAGGCGACCATGGCGAGGACGAAGGACCAGACGCCCCAGCCAGCGAGCGCCAGGGCGAGCGCGCCCAGGCAGTAGGTCGCCGTGCGCGCCAACTCGGGCAGGACGGCGCGTCCGATGCGCAGCGTCGCCTCGAAGTGGGTGAGCGGTACGCTCGAGAGCCCTTCGAGCACGAGGTAGAGCGCCATCACGCGGATCACCAGCGCGACGTCGGGTCGCGGGGTGCGGAAGGCCTCGGCGACCAGCGGCGCGGCGGCGAGGAGCAGCAGGGCGAGCGTGCCGCCCCACAGCGCCTGGACGCGCAGCAGAGTGCCGAAGGGCGCCGGTCGCAGCCGCACCACGTGGCTCGGCAGGCCGAGATCGCGCACCGTCGCGAGCACCAGGAAGAGCGCCTCGGTCCAGTCGCGCAGTCCCCAGTCGGCGGGCGGGACGAGGCGGCGCAGCGCCAGGTGCGTCGCCAGGATGGCGACGATGCGGACGAGCTGGGAGAAGGTCGCGGCGCCGCCCGACCGGAGCAGCCCGCGCGAGGTCTCCCCGGCGGCGCCCACCGGCGACCTAGCGGCCGTTCGCCGGCACGATCTCGACCGGCAGGCGGAGGGTGTTGCCCGCGGCTCGCTGCGAGAACCAGGCGACCCGTTCGCGCAGGGCGTCGAGCTCGAGGAGATAGCTGCCGGGGGCGCGCGGCGTCGCGATCTCGAGCTCGCGCGCGGCGACCTCGCCCGGCGGGAGGTCCGCCAGGAGCGGCGTGCGCAACCCCTCCCACTCCAGCGGCTCGCCGGTGGCCGTGAGCCAGTGGTAGGCGAGCGCCACGCGCACCGCGCCGCGCGCCGGCCAGGCGGCCGCGCTGCGGTTGCGCACGCTGACCGGCAGGCGGACCAGGCGGTGGGCCGGCCAGGGTACGCCCGGCGCCGCGGCCGACCACTCGATGGCGTAGACCTCGTCGTCCAGCTCGTCCTCTTCACCGAGGTAGAGCACGCTCGCGCCGACCAGGAAGTTGACCTCGTCGAACTCGGCGGGTGGCGGCCCCTTCCGCTGCGCGAGCTCCGAGGCCTCCTCCTCGGTGGGCGGCTTCTTCGCCACCGCCTCGTAGCGGAAGTCCTGCGCGCTCGCCTGCACGACGAGCCGGTAGCCGAAGTAGCTCCCGCCCTCGAAGACCAGCGTGGGGCGCGGCGTGCGCGGTGCGAAAGTGATCCGGGTGGTGTTCTGCGGTGCGGTGGCGCCGGCGAAGCGGACGCTCTTGCGGTCGCCGCCGAGGTCGAGGGTGACCTCGTTGGGCGCGACGAAGCTCGTGATCTCGAACACCGGACGGCGCAGGGGCCGTTCGGTGCGGACGAAGACCTCGACCGGCCGTCCGCCGCTCAACCAGAGCGCGTCGCCGACCGGCAGCATCACGTCGCGACGCCCGAAGAACCAGGCGCCGTTCCCCAGCCATCCGCGGTAGCCCGGGATCTGCGGCGTCATCGACTGCTCGAGCGGGAAGAAACGGAAGGGCGCGTTGCGCACGTGGGCCTGCAGCGTCGGTTGCGGCACCGCGGCGCCGAACGGCGTGAAGAGGATCGGCCCGACGAAGATCCCGCCCAGGGCGTAGCCGACCAGCGGCAGCCAGGCCGGCGCGATGCGGGTGACCAGGAAGAGGAACGCCGGATAGGCGTTGACGAAGTAGCGATTGCCGATGAATCCGCCGCCGCCGTGCCAGTTGAAGGGGATCAGGGTGAGAAAGAAGAGCGCCACCCCGGCGAGCGAAGCGGCGACCAGCCAACGCTCGCGATGCCGCCGGCCGAAGACCGCGAAGAGCGCCAGGCAGAGCAAGCTGAACGGGGCGTAGAGCAAGAGTCCGGTGTGGCGGCCGACGAAGAAGTAGGCGAGATGGGTCGGCAGCCGCCGATCGACTTCCGGCAGGCGGAAGATCCACGACCAGGAGTTGCGCGGCCCGAGCTCCTTGGGGGCATGCTCCTGGTAGAGGCGCGAGGCTTCGACGGGCAGCTCCGGCATGCGGTCGAAGCTCTCCACCTTGACCCCCTGGCGCTCCATGCCGAGGTAAGCCGACGGCTGCCCGGTGAAGGCGATCGCGATGCCGCAGACCAGAGCTCCGGCGACCAGCGCGCCGCCGAGCCAGGCGAGCGCGCCGCGCCAACCCCGGTGGCGCTGCGCGAGATAGAGCGCCGCGAGGCCGAGCAGGGCGAGCACCGGCTTGTTGTAGGCGGCCACGACGATCGCCGCGCCGGAGAAGGCGGGCCGGGTCGCCGGGTTCCAGAAGCGCGCCACGAAGCGGCCGGCGGCGGTGAGCGGCAGCTCGGGCGGACGCGGCGTGAAAGCGAGGTAGAGGCAGACGGTCACCGCCGCCATGCACAGCACCTCGGTGTGCAGCCAGAAGACGTAGGCGAAGCCGTTGGAGAGCAGGAAGAAGCCGGCCGAGAAGAGCAATGCGAGCGCATCCGAGTTGAACTGGCGGAGGTAGAGCGCGCCGAGCCAGATCGCCAGCATCAACAGCGCCATGTTGGTGGCGATCATGCCGTCGGCGCCGAAGAGGGCAGCGGCCGGGGCGGCGAGCAGCGAGACCAGGTAGGGCTTGCCGAAGTAGGTCGTCCGCCAACCGTCGTCGCTCATCAGGATGAGGTTGTTCGCATCGACGTAGGGAAACTCGAGCGCCAGGCGGCGGATGTCCTTCACCTCGCAGCGCAGGTCGAAGTCGTGGACGAGCGAGAGCGCCATCAGGTAATAGGCCGGCTCGTCCGCCTTCAGGTCCATCGGCAACCCCGGCTTTTGCAGGGTCAGCGGGAAGAGGACGAAGAAGAGCGCGAGGCCGGCGAAGGTGCGGCGGACGTTCGGGGACATCGCCGGGAGTCTATCCGGAACCGGGTTGCGGGCCGGCGCGTCGTGGCGGCTGGGACGGCCCTGGGATAGCGTTTCCCCGATGCTCCCCCCGTCGGGCGGTACGCCCGCCCGTTCGTCGATCCCCTGGCTCGCCGGCGCTGCCGCGGTGCTGCTCGCGATCCTGTTCGCCCTGCGTCCCGACGCGCGCCTGCTGCGCGGCGACGAGGGGACGTTCGTGGCCATGGCGAGCTCGCTCGCCCGGGACCTCGACCTGCGCTTCGAGCTCGCCGACCGCCAGTGGGCGGAACAGCACGCCGGCGGCCCGGTGGCGGTCATCCTGCAGCGGGCTCCGAGCGGCGTGCACTATTCGAAGCCGGTGCTCTATCCGCTGCTCGCGGCGCCTTTCGTCGCGCTGGCCGGAGAGTGGGGGCCGGTCGCGCTCCACCTGCTCGTCCTGGCGGCCGCCGGCCGGCTCGCCACGCGCTGGCTTGCCCGGCTGGGCGATCCCGAGAGGGCGCGCGACGCGGTCCTGACGTTCGTCGCCGCCGGTGTGCCGCTGGCCTTCGTCGTCTGGCGGATGACCGAAGCGCTGCAGCTCGCGCTCGCGCTGGCCGGACTGGTCCTCGCGTTGGCGTCGCTCGAACGCGCGGCGCCGGCCGCCGCGCGCCTCGACCGTCTGCTCGCCAGTCGCAAGGCCGATCTCGCCGGTGGCGCGCTGCTCGGCCTGCTCGTCTCCCTGCGCGAGCCCAACGCACTGGTCGCCGTGGTGCCCGTGGCCGCTGCGCTGCTCGCCCACCGCTGGCGGATCGCGGCGCGCCTCCTCGCCTCGACGGCGCTCGCCTACGTCGTCGTCCTCGGCGCGACGATCGGGCTCGCCGGAGCGCCCAATCCCTACAAGGCGGTGCGCGCGACGTTCAACCTGGAAACCGGTTATCCGGTGGGCGAAGGCGCCGCCGCAGCGCTCGCGCGCTTCGACGACTCGCGTCACCTGGCGACCTCCAGCCTGGGCCTACGGAGCGAGCACGACGCGGCGCGCAGCGCCTACGCCGCGCTCTACTTCCTGATTG
>CAZPZW010000156.1:0-7163 GCA_964591165.1 uncultured Thermoanaerobaculia bacterium
CCTCGGGCGGCTGCGGGTCGGCGGCGCGGTCGGAGCGAGCGGCGACTTCCTCGAGCGCGCCGCGGCTCTGATCGACGCCAAGGTGGATCTCCTCGTGCTCGACTCGTCGCACGGCCACAGCCGCGGGGTGCTCGAGGCGGCGGCCACGTTGCGCGCGCGCTATCCCGAGGTTGCCCTCATGGTCGGCAACGTGGCCACCGCCGAGGGGACCCGCGCGGCCATCGACGCCGGCGCCGACGTGGTCAAGATCGGCATCGGCCCCGGCTCGATCTGCACCACCCGCATCGTGACCGGAGCCGGCGTGCCGCAGATCACCGCCATCCGCGATGCCGCCGCGGTGGCTCGCGAGCAGGACATTCCGGTGGTCGCGGACGGCGGAATCAAGTTCTCCGGCGACATCTCGAAGGCGATCGCCGCCGGCGCCGGCGCGGTGATGATCGGCTCCCTGTTCGCGGGCACCGAGGAGAGTCCGGGCGAGACGATCCTCTACCAGGGGCGCACCTACAAGGCCTATCGCGGCATGGGTTCGCTGTCTGCCATGGCCCGCGGCAGCGCCGACCGCTACTTCCAGGAGGGCGCCACGTCGCTGGCCAAGCTGGTGCCCGAGGGAATCGAGGGGATGGTGCCCCACAAGGGCAGCGTCCACCAGATGCTGCCGCAGCTCACCGGCGGTCTGCGCTCGGGCATGGGGCTCGCCGGCTGCGCGACCATCGACGAGCTGCGCACCAAGAGCCGGTTCCTGCGCGTCACCCCGGCGGGCCTCAAGGAAAGCCACGCGCACGACGTGGTGATCACCAAGGAATCGCCGAACTACTGGGTCGAGCGCTAGCGCGGCCGGCTCAGCGCGATTCGCTCTCGCGGCGCAGCCGCTCCTCGAGCTCCCGCAGACGCTGCTCGAGCTCCTTCAGGCGCTGCTCGAGCTCCCCGTCGACCCGGCTGCGCACTTCGTCCATTCGACGCACCACGTCGTCGTCCTCGAGGATTCGCTCCAGCCGCTCGAGCGCCGGACCGAAGTCCGGGGGCGTCGGTAGCGGAGTCCGCGGGCGGAACGCCTCGGGCGCCGGCGGCGCGCCCGGCACCGGCGGCGCGTCGGGCGATGGCGGAAAGATCCAGCGCCCGACGTCCACCCCTTCGCGCTCCCGCCGTTCGATGGTGGCCTGCAGCTTCCGGGGTCGCTGGTCGCGCACCACGCCGAGGCTCAGCGCCTCGCCGTCGCTCCGCCGCCAGATCTCGCTCGACAGCTCCCAGCTGTCGTGGATCTTCTGCTCCCCCGCTTCCACGACCACGTCGCCGACCTCGAGGCCTGCCTTCGCGGCGGGGCTGCCTGCCACGACCCGCGCTACCAAGACCCCCTGATCGCGCGGCGCCGCGAAGTGCTCCCGGAGCTCCGGCGTCAGATCCAGGAGCTCGACCCCGAGATAGCCCCCCTCGGCGACCGGCCGTGGCGCTCTGACCCGGGCCGGAGGCGCCGGCGAGGAAACGTCGAGCGCTGGAGACGCCGCGCGCGGTGCCGCAGCCGGCCGGGCCGGAGGCGGCGTCTGCGACGGCGCGGCGGCCGCCACCGAGGCCAGCATGAGGAACGAGAGGGCCAAGGGTTGGGATTTCATGATCGTCTCCTAGATCTTCCTGCGGCGTTCGCGGGCCGCTTCGACCGTGGTCCAGTCCAGGTAGAGGACCTGTTCAGCGTCGCTTGCCAGATAGATCCGCTCGCGCTCCGCGGCGAGCGCACGCAGCGCTTCGAGCTCGCGGACGAGGCGCTGCTGTTCGACGAGCAGCAGCGCCCGCTCCGTCGCCTGCTGCCGCTCCGCGGCGCGGTGCCAGCCGCCCGCGACGAGCAACGCGCCGAGTACCACCATTGCGGCGGCGAGCCCTCGCCGCCGCGAGCGATAGCGAGTCGCGGCGCGAGCGACGATCCGCCGCTTCACCTCGCTTGCGAAGCCCTCTCCGGCGCGAGCCGCCGGGAGGGCGCGCAGCCGCCGGTCCAGATCCTCGTCCCGCATCAGCTCACTCCTTCCGGCGGATCACCCGTCAGTCGGGCGCGCAGCCGCCGTCGCGCCCGGTGGAGACGGGTCTTGACCGTGGCGACCGGCAACCCCATCAGGCGACCGATCTCCTCGAGCGAACGCTCCTCCACCACGAAGAGCAGCAGGGGTGCCCGGAATCGGATCGGCAGCTCGGCGAGTGCGGCAGCGAGCTTGCCGGCGGCTTCCGCGGCGAGGAGGCGGCTCGGCGCTTCGGGCTCAAGTCGATCGGGCGGGACGCGCAGCCAACCGCGGGCGCGGGCCCAGGCCAGCCGCCGACGGCGCCGCTCCTCGCTCCTCGCCAGTCGCGTTCCGATTCGGAACAGATAGGCCTCGAAGCGACCCTCCTCGCGGTACCGGCCCGCCGCCAGCCAGACCCGCACGAAGGTCTCCTGGGCGAGCTCCTCGCCCCGGCCGGCGTCGCCGACCAGCCTCGAGAGGTAGCGCACCAGCCGATCGCGATGCCGTTCGATCAGCAGATCGAGCCCCACGTCGTCCCCGCGGCGCACGAGCTCCATGGCGTGGGCATCGGCGAGGACCGATTCGGAGGTCGACATCACACTGATCAACGCCCGGCGGGGCGAAAGGTTCCCGCGGCGGCGCTATTCCCAGGCCGGGGTCAGTCGCCCGCCGGCGTCGGGCAGGTAGGGCGCCCAGGCGAGCGCCACTCGCCGTACCTCGACATCCGCCTTGCGTGGCTTGACGGCGACTTCGACCAACTCGGCGCCCGCCCGCTCGAGCCGTGCGCCGGCCTCGGCGAGCGCGTCGCCGACCTCGCGCTCGAGCTCGGCCTGCTTCAGGCGCAGTGACTCGAGGCTCTCCTCCGCGAGGCCGACGTCCTGCCCCTCCTTCATCGCCCGCGAGGCCGAGCGCGCCGAGGTGGCGGCGCGACTCAGACTGGTTGTGGAGAGGCGCTTGCGCCCGAAGAGGGCGCCGAGCAGCGTCGTGCCGACCGAGACCGCGGTCTCGAGCTTGCGTTGCGTCGCCTGGCCGCGCTCGCGTTCCACCCGCTCCTCGGCCCGCCGGATCCGATCGGCCAGCGCTTCGACCTTGCTCGCGAAGCGCTGGCGCACCTTGTCGAGCTCGCGCTCGCGCTCGGCGCGCGCCACCTCGCCGACGCGGATCCGGAAATCGCGCTCGCTCTCCCCCACCCGCGACAACTCCCCGGTCGCCGGCGAGCGCCAGAGCGTCAACCGCTCACTGCGATAGAGCGCCTCGGCGAAGGCCTTCTCCCAGCGCGCGAACTGGCTCGCCTTCAATGCCGCAGCCGGCACCTCCTCGAACGTGCTCCCCTCGGCGGGCGTGCTCTCGAAGTCCGCCTCGCCCACGGTCGGCGTCGTCGCCTGCAGCCAGTCCACCGGCGCGTCGGGAGCGAGCGCCGCCAGCCGAGCCACCTCGACCCGCTGCGAAACGCCGAGCTTGCCGTCCTCGAAGTGCACCCGGCCGAGCCCGACCAGGTGCGCGCGGTAGACCGGGTCACCGGGCCGCGCGGCGCGCAGCGGCAGGAAGAGCTGTGGGACGTCCGGTGGCAGGACGGGCCGCGCAACGGCGGCGGGCGCTGCCGACGGCGCGCCGGTCGGCCCCGCCGCGGAGCTCGCAGCGCCGACCTCCGGGCTCCTGACCCGTCCCTGGCCGAGCTGCCGGATCTGGTCGCGGGTCAGCGGGCCGGCGAGATAGCTCATCGCCCAGCGGCTCTCGAAGAGCACCGGCGCCGTCGCGTGCACGTTGTGCAGCAGGAAGCGCCGCGTCGCCAGCCCGGCGAGGAGCTGCGCGATCTTCTGGCGTTCGAAACCCGCTCCCCCGACGCCCTCGAGCCCGTCGAGCACGCGCGCCAGGTCGCGCTCGGTCTGCAGCCGGCCGAGGAACCAGGTCCCGATGTTCGACAGCGCCTTGTAGTCGAGGTCCACCGGATTCTGCGTGGCGAGGACTACGCCGAGGCCGAAGGCGCGCGCCTGCTTGAGCAGGGTGAGCATCGGCTTCTTCGACGGCGGCATGGCGGTCGGCGGCAGGTAGCCGAAGATCTCGTCCATGTAGAGCAGGGCCCGCAAACCGCTCGCTCCCGGCCGGGCGCGCATCCAGGCGAGCACCTGATTGAGCAGCAGGGAGACGAAGAACATCCGCTCCGCATCGGAGAGATGGGCGATCGCGAGCACGGCGATCTGCGGGCGACCGTCGGCCGCGAAGAGCAGGCGATCGACCTCGAGCGGCGTGCCTTCGAGCCAGAGCTCGAACCCCGGCGCCGCGAGCAGCGCGTTGAGCGACATGGCGAGCTCGAAGCGAGCTGCCGCGGGAAAGAACCCGTCGACCGGCAGAACCCCGATGCGCTCGAGCGGCGGCTGCTGCACGTCGGCGATGAGCTGCGCCAAGTCGTAACTCTTGCCCGCCTTCCAGGCGCGATCGAGCAGCGTCGCGACCAGGATGTGCTCCCGGCTGCGCAACGGGTCGCCGCCGATCCCGACCAGGCCGAGCAGGCTGGTCGCGGTGCTCTCCACACGGTCGGCGAGCAGCTCGGCGTCAGCGGCGAGCTCCGGCGGCGGCGCGGCGAAAGTCGCGAGGATCGAAATGGGCTCCCCGGCCGAGCTGCCCGGAGTGAAGATGCGGAAGGCGGCCGCCCGGCGGAGCCGGCGGATCCGTTCCCCGTCCTGCCCCCAAGCAGCGAGGCCGCGCTGCCACTTCTCCGCTTCCGCGACCGCCAGCTCGTCGAGCGAGACCCCCTTGCGGCGCGCCGCCTCCTCCTGCACCCAGGGGCGGAAGTCGCCGGGGGCGAGGTCAGGGAAGGTCAGCAGCAGGTTGCAGAGATCGCCCTTGGGGTCGATCACCAGGGCCGGCACGCCGTCGATCGCAGCCTCTTCGAGGAGGTCGATGCAGAGTCCGGTCTTGCCGCTGCCGGTCATCCCCAGGCAGACGGCATGGGTCACCAGGTCCCGCGAGTCGTAGAGCAGCGGCTCGTCCACCGCTTGCCCGCTGTCCGGGTCGACCGGTCGTCCGAGGTAGAACAGGCCGAGTTTCTCGAAGTCGCGCATCGCTGGGCTCCCGGGTCGAAGAAATCCTATCCGAGGTGCGCATCGCGCAAACGAAACGGCCCGCCCCGTTGCCGGGGCAGGCCGCTCGGATCCTGCACGAGGTGGCCTCGACCGATCAGGGCTGGGTCAGATTCCAGCGGCCGGTGGTGCCGACCTCGAAGCCGTCGTAGAAGAGCAGCCGAGGAATGCACTGTGTGAACTTGAAGGCCCCGATCCGCAGCTGCCAGCCGACCGAGCTCGTCACCGGGGTCCACTGGTTGACGTACCAGAACGTGCAATCGTCCGCCGGATCCACGTTCATCGAGGTGTAGTCACCCCATCGCCCGCTGCCGGTCTGCGACCCGGTTCCGGTCACGATGGAGCCCTCGCCCTGCGGTAGGGTGCTGAGCGGGTCGCCCGCCAGCCGGCCGGTGTACCAGACGCTGGGATAGGTCCCGCTGGCCGCCGAAGCGCTGTAGCCGAGCGCCATGTTCCCGGCGTAGTCCATCGCCATACTCCCCATCCAGCGATGGATGTTGTCGCCGATGCCTGGCGCGAAGGTGCTCTCCTGGTAGATGAAGGGCGCGCTGTCGGGGTTGCGGATCTCCCACCAGCGGATGCCGGCCATGCTGGCCGCGGCCTCCACCGACTGGTTCGTCACGATCGACTGGTGGGTGCCGAAGTTCCGGTAGGCCGCGCGATGCAGCGGGCGCTGGCGGTAGGAAAGGATGTCGACCTTGTTCGCGGTGTCGGGCTGCGGAATGCAATTCCGGGAGGTCGGAGAGCAGGGGAAGATGGTGTCGATCACCGCCGTCATCGACACGGTGTGATCCAGGATGAACGTCGAGTTCGCGGGGACCGCGAAATCGGCACGGAACTCCCAGATCGTGATCGCGTCCTGGGGCGCGCCGTAGGGCCCGCCGTTGTCCATGGTGCCGAGGAAGTAGTTGGGGGATCCGGCCGGAGGCAGGATCACTCCGTCGAGGTCGGTCGGCAGGAGGCCGTCCCCGATGTTGTAGGGCGTCGCTCCCGGCGGCACCAGGAAAGAGATCACCGTGGGCGCCGGGTTCCCCGTAACCAGATCGGACCGTCGGATGGCGTAGGCGCCCACGCCCACGAACGAAGCGCCATTGAGGAACTCGCGCGTGCTGATGTAGAGCGCATCCGACCAGAAGCCGTACTTCGGGTAGTCGGGGAAGTTGTTCCCCGTGCTGAAGGCCCAGCGATAGTAGGTCCCGGTGGGATCCGAGGTCGTCGAGACCGCCACGCAATTGAAGTACGTCGGGCCCGAGCCGGTGAACTGGCTGAGCATCCAGCGGTCGGTGAGTTGATCGTGGAGGACGATCGGATCGCCGGAGTTGTCGGTCTGACAGTCGCCGCCGAATCCCGCCCAGAGCGTGTTGTTGGCCGCCGGGCCGTAGAGCGAGTTCCCCGCCTTGTCGTAGATCTGGAAATAGAGATTGCTCATCGCGACGTAGTGATTCGGCCCGACGTCGCCCACCGGATCCGGCGGCGACACGTTCGCGATGTTGTTCGGACCGTTGAAGGACACCGCCGGACTCGGGATCTCCGAGAACCCGCCCCAGAAGGTGTAGTCCTGAACGGCGCCGTCGAGATCCTGCGGCCCGGGAGGAAGATCTCCGCGGCCGAGATCGTCGGCGATCTCGCGCCGCTCCGGCTTGGGCAAGGGGATGAAGGGCTCGATCGTCCGCAGCGGCGGCGAGACGTCGAACTTCACCACCGTCCACGTGCCGCGGTAGATGCCGTGAGGCGCGTCCGGCGCGCCATCCTGCGCTCGAGCCGTCGGAACCGGGGCGAGCGAAGCGAACAACAAGAGTGCGAGGGTCCGGGAAGCGACGCAGCGTCGAAAGCTCATTCCACCTCCTGAGGGGATGCCCCCCGGCGCGGCGGGCGAGCTCGCCGGGCGGTGAGATCTGCTGCACACTAACCTAGTGGGGCGCCCCGGGGAAGATCCCCGGGACCCGCCGGCGAGCCCGCGCGCCCGCCCTACGGGCTGGCCGTGCGGAGACGGCTGCGGCCCGCCCCGTTGCCGGGACGGGCCGCTCGGTCGGCGCGGAGGGAAGGCCCGACCGCTCAGGGGAACGTCAGGTCCCAGCGGCTCGGGTTGCCGCTCTCGAAG
>CAZPZW010000157.1:0-7006 GCA_964591165.1 uncultured Thermoanaerobaculia bacterium
CAGGACGGCCGCATCAAGATCAAGACCAAGATCCAGGAGCGGATCAAGGACCTCGACTTCCGCGTCTCCGTGCTGCCCACGATCTTCGGCGAGAAGATCGTGATGCGGCTGCTCGACAAGGACAACCTCATGCTCGACATGACGCGGCTCGGATTCGAACCCGACTCGCTGCGCCGCTTCGAGCACGCGATTCTCAAGCCCTACGGCATGGTCCTGGTGACCGGACCGACGGGATCGGGCAAGACCAACACCCTCTACTCCGCCCTCCAGCGCATCAACACGCCCGAGGTCAACATCATCACCGCCGAAGATCCGGTCGAGTTCAACCTGCCGGGCATCAACCAGGTCCAGATGAAGGAGCAGATCGGCCTCAACTTCGCGGCCGCTCTCCGTTCCTTCCTGCGTCAGGATCCGAACATCATCCTGGTCGGCGAGATCCGCGACTTCGAGACCGCGGAGGTCGCGATCAAGGCCGCGATGACCGGCCACCTCGTGCTCTCGACGCTGCACACCAACGACGCGCCGTCGTCGATCAACCGCCTGATGAACATGGGCATCGAGCCCTTCCTCGTCGCGACCTCGGTGCACATGATCGCCGCGCAACGGCTCGTACGGCGGATCTGCAGCTCCTGCAAGGAGCCGACCGAAGTCTCGCCCGGCGCGCTGGTCAGTCTCGGCTTCACCGAGAAAGAGGCCAAGTCCGTCCGGCTGTTCAAGGGGCGCGGCTGCGACCGCTGCTCGAACACCGGCTACAAGGGGCGCGTCGGCCTCTACGAGGTGATGGAGATCGGCGACGACATCCGCGAGCTCATTCTCTCGGGCGCCTCGTCGGTCGAGCTGAGGAGCAAGGCGATCGACTCCGGCATGATCTCTCTGCGTGCCTCGGGCATGCAGAAGATCCGCGACGGCGTGACGACGATCGAAGAGGTCGTCCGAGAAACCGTCAGCTGACCCGCCGCTGCGCCGCGTGCGAAAGTACCTCGTCTTCTTGTTCCTCGCCTCGCTCCGGCTGGTCTCCAAGACCTTCTGGCGGGCGCAGTGCGCGTGGGTCGGAGATCCCGGACCGGGGGATCCCTGGCGCGGGTTGCGCGTCCTCTGCTTCCTGAATCACACCAGCCTGTTCGAGTGGCTGTTCATCTCCGTCGCTCCGCTCCGTTTCGTCTGGCGAGTCGCCTGCCATGGCGTCGTGCCCGCCGCCGCGAAGACGACCGGACGGCCGATCGTGGGTTACTTCTTCAAGCTGCTCGCCGCCCACGTGGTGTCGATCACCCGGGAGAGGGACCACACCTGGCGGGAAGTCCTGTCGCGGATCGACCCCGACTCGATGGTCGTCATCCTGCCCGAAGGCCGGATGAAGCGGCCGAACGGTCTCGACTCGCAGGGCCAGCCGATGACCGTGCGCGGTGGGATCGCCGACATTCTCGAGGCGATCCCCGCGGGACCGATGTTGATCGCCTACAGCGGCGGGCTGCACCACGTCCAGGCGCCCGGCGAGCACTTTCCGCGCCTCTTCCGCAGGATCCGCATGAACCTCGAGCGGATCGACATCGCCAGCTACCGCCAGGAGCTGCTGCGCACGGCGAGCCCGATCGGTCTCAAGCGCGCGATCGTGGTGGATCTCGAACGGCGGCGGGACGCCAACTGCCCGGCCGAGCCCCTCGCGGCGCCCGACCGGGCCATCGACAGCGGACCTATTTGACGACCAGCTTGCCCTTCATCCCCGCGATGTAGTGCCCGGGGAAGGTGCAGACGTACATGTACTCGCCCGGCTCCTTGGGCACGGTGAACGTGACCTCCACGGTCTCTCCGCCTCCGGCGAGCGAGGTCTGCGCCAGAATCGACTTCTCCTGGCCCTTCGGGATGTAGTTCGTGTCGCGCGCCATCGCCGCCATCATCGCGAAGTTGTCGGCGTTGGTGCCCTTGGCGAGCAATACGAAATTGTGCGACATCTCGGTCTTGGGCAGGTTGCTCACGGTGGTCAGCTGCACCTTGATCTGCTCGCCCGCCTTGGCGTCGATCAGCTTCACGTCGTACTGCATCTTGTCGTCCGCCTTGAGCTTCACGACCCGCGGCGGTGCGGCCGAGGCCGCAGCGGCGAGGGCGATTCCAGCGACGAGCGCGGTCGCGCAAGCCAGCCAGCCCCGATGGTTGCTTCGCATCTTGCATCCTCCTTGTGGTTGTCGTCCGGATCAGTGGCCTTCCGGCCCGCCGCTCGCTCCGCGGCTCGCCTTCATTCTACCCACAGCGCCCTTCTGGGCGTCCGCGAACTCGTGGTCGACGATGACGTAGTCGCCCTGCTCGGGGACCACGAACTCGAGCACGGCGCCGTTCGAGGCGCCGAGCAGGACGGTCTGCATGCCCCGCCATTCGTTGTGCAGATTGCCCTCGTACCAGACCCGGTCGAAGATCACTCCGACGACGTGGAAGCTCGAGGTGTCCGTCGGTCCGACGTTGAGCAAGTAGAGCCGGACGCGGTCCCCGACCTCCGCGGCGAGCGGCGAGTCGATGAGCGCGCGCTGGTGGCCGTTGAACACGACGAGCAGCGGCTGTTTGCGCATCGCGGCGTCGAAGTCGATGTCGTAGAGGGGCCTGCCAGCCTCGGTGAACTGGGTCTGGTCGCCCTCGTGGGCCGGAGTCTCGGACTCCTTGAGATAGAACTCCGACTGCACGAGGACGTACTCGCGATCGACCTCGGCGTCGGTCGGATAGCCCTCCTTGGGTTCGACGACGACCACGCCGTACTGGCCCTGCGACATGTGGAGCAGGATCGGCGGCGTGCCGCAGTGATAGAGGAAGACGCCGGGGTAGTTGGCGATCCACTCGAAGCGGATCGATTCGCCCGGCTCGATGCCACGCCACTTGTCCGACGCGGCCACGGTCCCGGCGTGGAAGTCCATCGAGTGCCGCATGGGTTGGGCGAGGGGGTTCGCCCGCTGCGGGTCGAGCGCGGCCAGCCGGGCGATGAAGGGCGAGGCCCCCACTTCGGGAGCCGTGACCGCGACCGCCTCCGCCGTGCGGTTCTTCATGGTGAACACGATGCGATCCCCCTCGCGGGCGTGGATGACCGGGCCCGGGACGGTACCGCCGAAGGTCCAGGCGCGATAACGCACGTCGGGAGCGACTTCGATTTCGCGCGCCACGATGTCGACCCGCACCTCGTGGGTCCGGTTGCCCGCCGGCAGCGGCACCAGCTCGGGAAGCAGGCTGACGAACTCGCCGGTGACTGGTGGACCGTCGTAGGTCTCGGTGAACACCTTGGCTTCGGGCATCCCGTAGACGCGGCCGTCGACCTGGAACTGCGGATGATCGACCGCGGCGAGCGAGCCGGCAGTGGCGACGAGCGCGACAGCGAAGCTCCGGCAGGTCCTGGACAGGGACATGGTGGTCTCCTCGGGTGGTGACTCGGCGGGACCCGACGGGATCCCGTGGATCCATCTGATCCCATTCCAACGCCTCGACCTATGACCTCGGTCAGGTCGCGTCGGAGATTCTCAACTCCTTGATTCCCAAAGGACATCGCTCTCGCCCTCGAGGCGGTTGACCGCTCGGGCGAGCACGAAGAGGGCATCGGAGAGGCGATTCAGGTAGGGCAACGTCTGCGGTCCGACGGCTTCCTGGCGGGCGAGAGCCACCAGCTGGCGCTCGGCCCGGCGGCAGACGGTGCGCGCCAGGTGGAGGTGCGCTGCGCCGGCGGTGCCGCCGGGCAGGATGAAGTTCGCCAGCGCCGGCAGCTGCTCGTTCCACGCGTCGATCGTCGACTCGAGCCAACTCACGTGGCGCGACTCGATCGCCGGCAGCGGCCGCGAGCGCTTGTCCTCCTCGCGCACGCACAGGTCGGCCCCGAGGTGGAAGAGGTCGTTCTGGATCCGGCGCACCGTCGGCGCGATCTCCGCCGGAAGCCCGACGGCGAGCGCGGCACCCAGCTGCGCGTTGAGCTCGTCGACGGTGCCGTAGCACTCGACGCGCAGGTGGTCCTTGCTCACCCGGCTCCCCGAGCCCAGCGCGGTCGAGCCGTCGTCGCCGCTGCGGGTGTAGATCCTGGTCAGCCGTGGCATGGCGGCATTCTAGTGGCGCCACCGGGGCCACGCCATCTCCCCGGGGGCCAACCCGCCCTCCCACCCAGAGTTCGCGCCGCGTCGCCGCAGCCGAAGGCCGGAGGGAATGCGGGCTACAATCGCCTCCCATGATCGCCGACCAGGGTCGCTTCCGGCGCAGCTTCCTGCTGCTGCTCGCGCTGTTCGTCAGCGCGCTCTTCCTCTACATGATCCGGAGTTTCCTCATGCCGCTGCTGCTGGCGGCGATCTTCAGCGGGCTGGCGCAGCCGCTCTACCGCTGGCTGCTCGCCCGGCTGCGCGGACGGGGCGGGCTCGCCGCGACCGCCACCCTCCTGCTCCTGCTCGCCGCGGTCGGCCTGCCGCTCACCGCATTCCTCGGTCTGGTCGCGTCGAACGCGATCGACATCGCCGGCGTCGCCGCGCCGTGGATCCAGGAGAACATCGATCGACCGAGCGCGCTCGAGGGGCAGCTGCTCGAGCGTTTCCCGATCCTGCGCTCGCTCGAGCCCTACCGCGGGCAGGTCATGTCGGCGCTTGGCCGAGCCGCCGAGAGCGCCGGGACCCACCTGTTCAACAGCCTCTCCGCGCTCACCGGCGGTACGGTCGGGTTTCTCCTCGACTTCTTCGTCCTGCTCTACGCGATGTTCTTCTTCCTGATCGGCGGCTCGGGGGCGCTCGACCGGATCCTCTCCGTGTTGCCGCTGCCTCTTCAGGACAAGAACCGCCTGGTCGACCGCTTCACCTCAGTCGCGCGCGCGACCCTGCGGGGCACGCTCATCATCGGCGTCATTCAGGGGAGCCTGGCTGGACTCGCGCTGTGGATCGCGGGTATCGAGGGGGTGGCGTTCTGGTCGACGCTGATGATGATCCTCGCGATCATCCCCGGGATCGGCACGGCCCTCGTCTGGGTGCCCGCGGTCGGCTACCTGTTCATCATCGGCCGCGGCGGCGCGGCCGTGGCCGTCGCCGTCTGGTGCGCCGTCGTGGTCGGATCGGTCGACAATCTGCTGCGGCCGCGGCTGGTCGGCGGAGACACCAAGCTGCCCGACCTGCTGATCCTCCTGGGAACGCTGGGCGGTTTGTCGCTCTTCGGCGCCGCCGGCCTGTTGGTCGGCCCGATCGTCGCCGCGCTGTTCGTGACCATCTGGGAGATCTACGGCGCGACCTTCCGGGCGCTGCTGGACGAGAAGCCTGCGGAGCCCCCCCCCGCACCGGCCTCGACGTGACTCAGCCGGCGTCGACCCGGAGCGTACTGCCGATCCAGTCGAGCAGCCGCCGCAACTCGTCGTAATCGGGGTGACGCAGGCGGAACCAGGCGTTGGCGAGATAGCCCTTGTCGAGCGCCTGAGTGGCGCTTCCCGGCCGCGGCACGTGGCGCGCGAAGATCCACGGCCGACAGCGCGCCATCACCTCGCGAAGCCCCACGTAGCCCTTGATCCGTCCGTCCCGGTCAGGCCTCACCTGCACGCTGCCGGCCGCGAAGCGGCCACTCGCCTGCCCGTCGATTCGCCCCTTCGCCACCGCGAGCGCCCACTGGCGCGGCAGGTCGATCTCGTGGGCGGCGCGATAGAGATCCCAGATCCGATCGCCGGGTGGCCGCGCTCCGATCTCCGAGACCTTCAGTCCCTTGGGACCGAAGAACCACTCCATGTGCGTCGCCCCGGTGTCGATTCCGAGGGCGCGGATCACCTGGCGCCCCACGCGCCGCAGCTCCTCGTAGCTCGGAGCGCCGATCCGGTTGGTGGCTACGATCTGCGGCGCTGCCCGGCGGTCCGAGATCGCTGCGAGGACGCCCGGGAAGTAGTGCGCGACGAACTCCAGTCGCGGTTCTCCGGCGAGGGTTACGGTGTCGTAGATCCCCTCGTGTCCGGCTACGAACTCCTCGACCACCGCCGACTCACCTCGATCGACCGCCAGCTCGCGGGCCGCCAGCCGGAGCTCCGCGCCGTTCTCGAGGCGAAAGGTCCTGAGAGACCCCAGTCCGGCGCGCGGCTTGAGCACCAGGGGGAAGCCGACACGCTCGGCGAAAGCGGAGAGGCCGGCCAGCGAGTCGACCGCCGCGAACTCCGCGCACGGTAGTCCGGCGGCGCGCAGGGCCTGCTTCATCGCCGGCTTGTCGCGACAGAGCCGTGCGGAAGCGACGGAGAGCCCCGGCAGGCCGATCGCCTGACGAGCGGCGGCGGCGACTTCGATCAGCCGTTCGTCGAGCGTTTCCAGCCGATCGATCGCGCGAACCCGGGCGAGATTCCGCAACGCGACCGCGACCTGCTGCGGGTCGAAAGGCGAGCGCACCACCTGCCAGGCGTCGAGGTGTCGGCGCAGAGCGCCGCGCAGACGCGACCGCGCCGTCCAGCCGATTCCCGAGACGGTCGCGCCCACCGCCTTGAGGGCGCCGGCGAACTCGTCGAATGCGGCGAAGAGATCGGCGCCGAGGAGAACGACGTGCATCGTAGGCGGGTCATCCTAGCAGCCGCCGGGCTCCCGCCGGGCCGTGACAACGACCTGCTCCAGCGCACGGGGACGCTTCGACCCGCGGCGCACCGACCAAGGTCCCCGGAAAAACGAAGGCCCACGATCGCTCGTGGGCCCAAAATCACTTCCCGGCAACGACCTACTCTCCCACCCACCTGCGCAGGCAGTACCATCGGCGCTGAGGGGCTTAACTGCCGTGTTCGGAATGGGAACGGGTGTTTCCCCCTCGCTAGAGTCACCGGAAAAAGCGAAATTGAGAAAGAACCGGAAACAACTGAATCGAATTTGTTTGTAGCGACCAGATTCGCCGGCCAGCAAGACAATCAATGGTCAAGCCGAACGACCGATTAGTACGGGTCAGCTCAAGGCCTCACAGCCCTTACACCTCCCGCCTATCAACCTCGTCATCTTCGAGGGGTCTTCAGGGAGACCTCATCTCGAGGGGGGCTTCACGCTTAGATGCTTTCAGCGTTTATCCT
>CAZPZW010000158.1:0-6845 GCA_964591165.1 uncultured Thermoanaerobaculia bacterium
TCGCCACGAAGGCGGCCCCGCGCGCCGCGGCGGCGCGGATCAGCCGCTCCGCCTGGGCGAGATTGCCGGCGGCGTCCGAAGTCGAGGTCAACTGCACGGCGGCGGCGAGGAAGGGCATGGTGGGGAGTCTAACCGCCGATCTCGGCGGACCGCTCGCCAGGCCGTTCCCGAGCGGGCACTCCCCCTCCCCGTGCTCCTGGCCGGCACTTGACGAGGTGGTCGAGTCCGGACGGATAATGTGCCCCTACACTGGCCGAGCCTGGAGTGGGGCGGGCGAAACGATGAGACCTGTCGCGCGTTCTGGGGTGCGGATGGCTCTCGGCGGGGTGCTCGGCGCGGCGGAGCCACTCCTGACCCGGAACCTCGATCCGAGCAGCGCGCTCGCCGCCGTGGACTGGGGGGCGGCGGGCGGCGTTCTGGCCGCCATGCTGCTCGGTCCCTGGGGCTGGGCCGGTCATTTCCTGGGATCGATGATTCCGCTCGTCGACGCGGTCACGAGGCCGCTGGCGAGGACTGCCCTGCTGCTCGTCGTGCAGAGTGCGCCGGCGGTGCTCGCGCTGTCGTTCTTCGCCCCCCGGCGGCGAGCCGCTCGCGGCCTGCACGACCTCTCCTCCTACCTGTTGCTGATCGCCGCCGCACTGGCGGGCAGCGCAGTCGGCGGCTCGCTGGCCAGCCGCGTCATCTTCCGGACCTGGATGCCCCAGGCGGCGTGGATCTGGAGCGCCGGCATGGCCACCGCGATCGTGCTTCTGGTGCCGCCGGCCTGTGTCCTGGCGGCCAACGTGCGACGCCAGCCGTGGCGCGAGATCCTCCGCCTGCGCGAGGACAACGCCGCGCCCGGCGAGCCGGACGCCGCGAACCGGTTGCGCCTCGCGGCGCTCGGGCTCCTGGTGGTCGCCGCGACGGCGACGGTCGCCTTCGCACTGTCGCGCGCTTTGCCGAGGACCGAGCCCTGGCTCAACCTGGTCCTGCTGCTGCCGGTGCTCTGGGGCGCCTGGGTCGCTGGAATGCGCGGCGGGATCTACACCGGCTCCGCGGTGGGCTTTGCGTTCCTGGCTGGTCACGAGCTGCTCGGACCGCGGCACGCGCCACCGGCCGGGCACGAAGAGGCGATCGCGCTCTTCCCGGCGATCTTCCTGTTCTGCCTGGTCGGCGCGCTCTTTGGAGCCGCCCGCGAGCGCGAGCTGGGCCTCAACCGGGCGGTGCGCGAGGCGAATCGGTTGCTGCGCGAGGACCTCGACTGCGCCGTGCGCGCGCTCACCGCCGCCATCGAGGCGAAGGACGCTTACACCGAAGGACATGTCGGGCGCGTCTCGCGCTTCGCGGAGGCGGTGGGCCGGCGCCTCGGCCTCGAGTCCGCGGAGCACGAAGCACTGCGCTGGGCGAGCATCCTGCACGACGTCGGCAAGATCGGAGTGCCCGACCAGATCCTGCGCAAGCCCGGCCCGCTGACCGAAGAGGAGCGCGAATTGATGCAACGCCACGCCGAGCTCGGCGCGCGCATCCTCGGCAACGTCGCCGGGATGGAGCTCGCCGCGCGGCTGGTGCGTCATCATCAGGAGCGGTTCGACGGTCGTCGAGAGGGTGCGTTCCCGGGTTACCCGGTCGGCCTGGCCGGCGACGCGATCCCGCTGGGCTCGCGCGTCATCGCGGTGGTCGACGCATTCGACGCCATGACCACCGACCGCCCATACCGGGCGCGACGTAGTGTCGACGAGGCGGTGGCGGAGCTCCGCCGTGAGAGCGGCCGGCAGTTCGATCCGCGCGTGGTCGCGGCGTTTCTCGTCGAGCTGAATCTCAGCACCACGGCGACGCGCTAGGTCCCCCGGGCGAACCGCGCGCTCCCCGCGTCGGACGGCGATGAGCCGACGGTTCGCCGCTCAGTTATGCTCCGCCGCATTCCGCAGCGGCTCGCCAGTAGGGGCGCAAGCCGGCGGGCCGCGCGATCCAGGGGGTGCCGGCATGGCAGACCAGAAGACCAAGCCGACTCGAGTGAGCGTCGAGTCGTTCCTCGCGGGTGTGGATCCGGCCAAGCAAGCTGACTGCGCGATCTTGATCGCGATGATGCGGCGGGTGACCGGCGAGGCGCCGAAGATGTGGGGGCCGTCGATCGTCGGTTTCGGCCGATACCACTACAAGTACGACAGCGGCCACGAAGGGGACTCCTGCCTCTGCGGCTTCTCGCCGCGCAAGGCCGCCTTCTCGATCTACGCCACGTGCGATCTCGGCACCGTCGCAGCCGAGCTGGCGAGGCTCGGCAAGCACAAGGCCGGCGTGGGATGTCTCTACGTCAAGCGCCTCTCGGACATCGATCTCGCGGTGCTCGAACGGATCGTCGCCAAGGGGGTGCGGACGCTACGCGAGCGCTACCCGGGGGGCGCCCCGAAGCCGGCGAAGGGAGCCAAGCGATGAACGTCGCGAGGATCGGCACCGGCTGCGACGGCGCAGGTTGACTTCCTGGCGACAGGCTCGTTCGAGCGCTCGGCGGAGCAATAATCGGGCGCTACGGACGTAGTCGGTTCATGGGCGCCACGCGACGCTGGTCCTGGCTCGTCCTCTCCTTCGTCGCAGTGCTGGCGCTGGTCCTCGGTTTCGCTTTGACCACGGGGGATCCGGTAACGGATGCCTCTCCCAGTCTCGGGGCTCGCCTCGCACAGTCGCTCGCCGGGCATTCCGCTCTCGTGTGGGAGATCGCCTTCAGTCCGGACGGTAGCCACCTTGCGAGTGGCAGCGTAGACCGCACCGTTCGCATCTGGCGCTGGCCCGAAGGGAAGCTCGAGCGAATCCTCCGCCATCCGGAGGGCGTCACCTGTCTCGCCTTCTCCTCGGACGGCGAGCGGCTGGTGACGGGTTCCTACGATGGAGCGATCCGAATCTGGCGGGTGCGGGACGGCGTCTTGGTGCGCACCCTCGCGGGCCACCTCGCGACCGTCTGGGCCGTCGCCTTCAGCCCGGACGGGACGCGACTGGCGAGCGGAGGAGAGGACAAGACCGTTCGCCTCTGGCGCTCGGCCGACGGCCTCCTCCTGGAGACGCTCACCGGGCACAGGCTAAACGTCTGGTCGGTTGCCGTCAGCGCCGACGGACGCGTGCTGGCGTCTGGCAGCTTCGACCGCACGGTGAAGCTCTGGCGCGCTGACACCGGGGCCCTGATTCGAACGCTCGCCGGACACGAGCAGGCCGTGGTGTCGGTAGCCATCGACCCGGGTTCGCGGCGCATCGCGAGCGGTGGCGACGACTCGACGGTGCGAATCTGGCGGCTGGACGACGGCGAGCTCGAGCTGACGCTCCGTGGCGGATCCGAGCATGTCTATGCTGTGGCTTTCAGCCCCGACGGGAGGTGGCTCGCCAGCGGCAGCCGCGAGAAGGGCAACCTGGCGACCCTTTGGAAGCAATTGGCGGGAGAACGCTGGAGCGGTGGCAGGCGCAAGACGGTGCGCCTGTGGCGGGTCGGCGACGGGTCGCTGCAGCAGGCGGTCGCCGGGCCCGCGGGGGATGTCCACGGCGTGGCGTTCAGCGCCGATGGCGGCTGGCTCGCAGCCTGCGGCGAAGATCCGGCCATTCATGTCTGGCGCCTGAGCTCGGCGACCGACCTGGAGCCGGTCGATACCGAGCACCTGCCGCGCGGCGTCAGGCGATGACGCGCTCGAGGACGCGGCGGAGCGCGGCGCCGACTTCGCGGGCGACCTCGTCGAGAGCGGGGTTGCCGAGCAGCTTCATCGCCCCTTCGGGGTTCATCGCCCGGACGACGGTCCGTCCCGCTTCGACGGAAACCGTGACGTTGCACGGCAGGAGCACCCCGACTTCGGGTACCGCCTGCAGGGCGCGGTGCGCCGAGGGGGGATGGCAGGCGCCGAGGATCAGGTTGGGCTCCACGTCGACGCCCAGCTTCTCGCGGAGCTTGGCCTGGAGGTCGATCTCGGTGAGCACGCCGAAGCCCTCCTTGGGGAGCTCGGCGCGGCAGCGCGCGACCGCCTCGTCGAACGCGAGGCCGGTCACGCACTCGAAGGCGATGCCGGTGTCACGCAACATGGCTCACCAGCCGCGGAGGATCTTCTCGGTCTCTTCGTAGTGACCGGTCTCGTCCTCGACGATCGTCTCGAGATGGGTCGCCAGCCCCTTGTCGCCGAAGGCCGCGGCCAGCTCGGCATGCGCCTTGTAGTCGGCCATCGCTTGCTGCTCGGCGGCGAGGACGTTCTGCAGCATCTTCTTCGGGTCGCCGGTCACCGGCACCGGGCGTGGCTGGGTGGTCGGCTTGCCGCCGAGGCTGGCGATCTTGTCGGCCAGGAACTGGGCGTGCGCGAGCTCCTCGGGGACCTCCGCCGCGAAGAACTGCTTGAGCATCGGCCGGTGCGGGCCGGTGACGGTCGCGGCGTAGTTGACGTACATGATGACCGCCTGGAGCTCGCCGGCGAGATCCTCGTTCAGGGCGCGGATGAGTTCTTGCTTGGACATGTTGGGACTTCCTTCTCCTCGTTGTCGGGGGTCGTGCAACTGCGGTCTGCCCGGCGCCCGGCCGGGTCGGGGACCGCTCACGTGGGCACGCCGAGGCGCGGCAGGACTTTCGTCTGCAGCAGCACCCAGGCGACCAGGAACGCCAGGAACAGCAACCATTCGCTCATCGAGTCCTCCCTCCCGCCGCCTGGGCGTGCTCGAGCACCCGCCGCTCGAGCGCCGCCTGCCGTTCGAGCGCCGTGCAGGCGGTCCGGCAGATCGCGAAGGCGGTCGAGTCGGTGACCCGATAGTAGACGTGCAGCCCTTCGCGCCGGGGTGAGACGATGCCCAACCGCCGCAGGATCGCCAGGTGCTTCGAGACGTTGGCCTGGCTGCCACCCACCTGCGCAAGGATATCCGAGACGCTGAGCTCGTCGGTCTCGAGAACGTGCAGGATCTTGAGCCGGGTCGGGTCGCCGAGCGCCTTCAGCCGCTCGGCGATGCGCGCCAGCAGGTCTTCGGTCGGCTTCATGGCGCGAGCTCGATCGACTCGGCGTCCCAGGCGTACATCCTGAGCCGCTCGCCGCAGTCGGCGCAGAACGAGCCGAGGGTCGTCCGCAGGCCCGCCAGCGCCTCCGCCGAGAGCACGGTGAAGACGACCGCCGAGGTGCGCGGGAAAGCGCGCGACCCGAGCTTCGGGCCCGTCGTGCCGCGCCCGGCGGCGCGCGAGAGCTCGGTGTAGCCGGCGACGCCGGCGCCCTCGAGCACCACCTCGAGCTCCTCCTTGCGCGCTTCGTCGATGACCAGCATGACCATCTTCATGGTCTCACCCCTTGAGCCCCGCCTTGCGCAGGAAGGTCATCATCGGGCACCAGCCGGTGAACGCCGACTGCAGCAGGTTAAGGCCGACGAAGGCGGTGAAGAAGAACCAGTAGGGATCGACGAAATGGCCGAGCGCGACGGAGAGCAGCACGAAGAACCCGGCGATTGCCCGAAGGGCGGCTTCAACGGTCACGAGACACCTCCTTGCTCGTCGTCGTGGCGCACCACGGCGGCCACGCCGACGGTCGAGACGTACATGTAGTAGAGGAGCGGGATGACGACCAGCGTCAGGGCGGTCGACACGACGACGCCCGAGATGAGCGCCACCGCCAGCCCCTGGAAGATCGGGTCGAGCAGGATGACGACGCCGCCCACCACCAGCGCCGCGGCGGTGAGCGCGATCGGGCGGAAGCGGACCGCCGCCGCCTTGGTGACCGCCGCGGCGAGCGGCTCGCCCGCCTCGAGCTCGAGGTTGACGAAGTCGACCAGCAGGATCGAGTTGCGCACGATGATGCCGGCGAGCGCGATGAATCCGATCATCGAGGTGGCGGTGAAGAAGACGCCGCCGAAGGCGTGCGCCGGCACGATGCCGATCAGAGTGAGCGGAATCGGTGCCATGATGATCATCGGCGTCACGAACGAGCGGAACCAGCCGACCACCAGCAGGTAGATGAGCACCAGCACGGCGCCGAAGGCGATCCCCATGTCGAGAAAGACGTCGTGGGTGACCTGCCACTCGCCGTCCCAGACCAGCGCCGAGCGGGTGCCGTCCTCGGGCCGTCCGGAGAACAGGATCTCGAGCGGCCGGCCGGCCGAGTCGCGGATCGCCTCGATCCGGTCGCCCATGTCGAGCAGCGCGTAGACCGGCGATTCCGCGGCGCCCGCGACGTCCCCCAGCACGTAGGTCACCGGTCGCAGGTTTTTGTGGTAGACGAACGGCGCGCGCTTCGTCTCCACCGGCTTCACCAGCTCGGAGAGCGGCACCAGCTGCCCCGCGGCGCCGTGCACGTCGACCGACAGCAGCTCGGCGACGCCCGAGCGCTGGGCGCGGTCGAGCCGGAGGGTGACCGGTACCGGCTCGCGCGAGCGCGGGTCGGCGAGGTGGGCGGCGTCGGCGCCGGCGAGCGCCACGCGCAGGGTGCGCGCCACGACCTCGGGGGAGACGCCGGCGCGCGCCGCCTTCTCGCGGTCGACCTCGAGGTCGAGCTTGGGACCCGGACCCTCGACGTACCAGTCGACGTCGACCACGCCGGGCGTCGACTCGAAGATCCCCTTCACCTGCTCGGCGAGGGCCAGCCGCTCCCCAGGCGTCGGCGCGTAGATCTCCGCCACCAGGGTCGAGAGCACCGGCGGGCCGGGGGGTACCTCGGTCACCTTGACGTTGGCGCCGTGCCGTTTCGCGATCGGCTCGAGCAGCGGCCGCAGCTCCTTGGCGAAGGGGTGGCTCGCGCGGTCGCGGTGGTGCTTCGGCAGCAGGTTGACCTGGAGGTCGGCGACCAGCGGCCCCGAGCGCAGGAAGTAGTGGCGGACCAGACCGTTGAAGTTGAAGGGCGCCGAGGTGCCGACGTAGGTCTGCACGTCGGTGACCT
>CAZPZW010000159.1:0-6814 GCA_964591165.1 uncultured Thermoanaerobaculia bacterium
CGACCGTCGCGGTGCTGGTGTCGGGCGGCACGGCCGCCGCCCGCTCGACGGCGTACTGGACGCTCGCGAAGTGCTCGCTCTCGAGGCTGCCGCCGCTCGCGGCGAGGAGCACCGCGCGCTCGACCTCGTTCTTGAGCTCGCGCAGATTCCCCGGCCAGCTGTGAGCCGAAAGGACGTCGAGGGCCCGGCGGCTCACCCCGACGATCTGCTTGCCGTAGCTCTCGGCGGCGCGCGTCGCGAAAGCGAGAACGAGCGCCGGCAGGTCGTCGCGCCGCTCCCGTAGCGGCGGCACGTGGAACTGCAGGCCCTTCAGGCGGTAGTAGAGATCGGCGCGGAAGCGCCCGTCGGCGACGCGCTCGGCGATCTCTTTGTTGGAAGCGGAGATGACGCGCACGCGGATCTTGCGCGGCTGGTGCGCCCCGACCGGCAACACCTCGCGCTCCTGGAGGACGCGCAGCAATTTCGCCTGCAGCGGGTCCGGCATGTCGCCGATCTCGTCGAGGAAGACGCTGCCGCCCTCCGCCTTGACGAAGAGCCCGGGGCGCGGATCGACACCGGTCGCGACCCGCGCTTCGACGCCGAAGAGCTCCGCTTCGAGCAGCTCCGCCGGGATCGCCGCGCAGTTGATCGCGACGAAGGGCCCCTTGGCATTCGGCCCCGAGGCGTGGACCGTGCGCGCCACCAGCTCCTTGCCGACGCCGGTCTCGCCGAGGATCAGCACGTCGAGCGAGCTCATCACCGTGGCGCGGAGACTCTGCAGCAGGCCGGTGATCGCCGCCGAGCCGCCGTGCACGAACTCGGCGGGCAGGTGCAGGATCTCGTCGCCCGGCGGGCTGGGGAGTGGGTTCGCGGGGGGCACGCGGCGCTCGAGGGGGATCAGCTTTTCCGCCAGGTAGTCGAAGAAGTCGAGCTTCCAGCCGGCGGGCTTGCCCGAACCGGGAGGCAAGAGCGCTGCCAGGACCCGGTCCCCCCCGCGCCCGCCCGCCCGGCGGGCGAGCGCGATCCGGTCGCCGGCGAGCGGGATCAGCGGATCCCGTCCGGCGTCGTTTTCCGGCGCGCGCCGGGCGATCCCTTCGAGCTCGGCGGTGTCGGCGATCCGGCCGTCGCAGGCGACGACCGCCGGCGCGTCGTCCCGGCCGGCGCGCAGCAGCACCAGCCCCTGGGCGCCGAGCGTCGTGCGGGTCGCGTGCAGCAGGGCCCGCCACTCGGCCCCCTCGAACGCGCTGCCGGTCGAAGCCTCGATCCGGCGGACCAGCGCCAGCGCGCTCCCCGGGGTCGCCTGGCCGCCGCCCTCGCGCAGCGCATCGGTATCGCTGCTCGAGGCCGGGCCGACGTCTCGAGGCGCCCCGGTCACCGGGAGGCGCAGGACGATCTCGCCGTCGGAAGAGGAGACCTCCTCGAGCCGGAGCTCGGCGCGACCGATCTGCAGCGACTCGCCGGGCGCGAGGACGATTTCGCTGAATCGCTGGTCGCCGCGCAGCAGGCCGTTCTTGGAGCCCAGGTCGGCGAGCTGGATGCCGATCGGGTGGCGGCGCACCTCGGCGTGCCGGCGGGAGACGCCGGGGAAGGGCACGACCCAGTCGTTCTCCGCGGCCGCGCCGAGCGTCGCCTGCTCGCTGGGCGGCCGGAAGAAGAGCGCGTGGTCTTCGAAGCGGACGGCGATGCGCAGCACGTTGGCTGTTTCCGTGCGGAATCCTGGCAGCAGCCTGCGGCGCCTGGCAATCCCCCGAACGGGTGGGATCAGGAGAGAACGCGCGCCGCTCGGCGCTCGACCTGCCGCAGTCGTTCCTCGAGCTGCGCGAGGAAGGCGCGGAAGACGATCTGGTCGGGGGCGCGCAGGCGCGCTTCGGAGAGTGCGCGCCGCGCCAGCGGGAGCGCTTCCGCGTCACGGCCCAGGCGGGAGAGGAGCTCGGCTTCGAGCCCGTCGAGCAACGGCTGCGTCTCGGAGGCCGCAACGCGGGCGGCGGCGACCTCATCGAGGAGGCGCGCTGGCGGTGCGCCGGAGCGCAGGTCCACCTCGAGCCGCAGGTAGCGGTAGAGGTCGTGCATCTGTTCGGCCGGTGGGATCGGCGTGGGGTCGGGCGTTCCGCCGAAGTACCAGTCGACCCAGGCGCGCGGCGCGATCGCGTCGGTGGCCGGGTAGATCGCTACGAAGCGGTCGATCTCGCGCATCGCCTCGTCGCGTCGCCCGAGCTCGAGCAGCGCGAGCAGCAGCATGTCGAGAACCTCGCCCTTGCTGCGACCGCTCGCGGTCGCAGCGCGGACGCTGAGAGCCCGGCGGTACCAGGCGACCGCCTCGTCGAGCCGACCGATGCCGTGCAGCGCCTGGGCGGCGCCGAAGGCCACCTCCGACGGGGCCGGGACACGGCTCCAGAGCTCCTCGAAGAGCTCGCGACCCTGGGCGATCTCTCCGGCGCGCACCATTGCGTAGGCGCGGCGCTGCTGACTCCAGTCGGCGAGGACCGGCTCGGCGGCGCGCTCGGCCTGGGCCTGGGCGTCCTCGAGCGCCGATACCGCCAGCGCGGCCTGACCGGCGATCAGGAGGCGTTGGCCTTCGAGCAGGCCGACGTAGGCCTGCCGCCGGGCCGCGCTGCGCGCTTCGCTCCCGAGCGCGGAGGGTTGGTCGAGCCGGAAGCCGGCGAAATCGAGCCGATAGGTCGTCGGCCCGATGTCGAGCGCGAACTCGCGGCGCGGCCAGTCGACGCGCACGAGCTCGCCGTAGGGGATGCGATCGTGGGCGGGCAGGAGGGTGTACCAGAGGAGCGCATCGACGCCGATCACGAGATCGAGGTCGGGGGTGCGCGCGATCGCCGCCGTCCGCCGGTCCCAGGTCATCTCGCCGAGCCAGGGAGAGATGCGCACCGCGGCGAGGCCGTTCGCCCAGCCGAGCTTGTTGGCGATGCCGGCGAAGAGGAGCTCTCTGCGGCCATCGCCGTCCAGGTCCACCGCGCCGACCGGCCGATGATGCCCGGCGGAGAAGAAGACGACCCGCGAACGGCCGGCGCGCGGCTCGTAGAGCACGTTGTAGCTCGGATAGAAGGGGCTGTGCACGAACGTGGCGACGACTTCGTCGACCTGGTCGCCGTCGAGGTCGAAGACGGCCAGCATGGGCGTGTAGGTGTCGGAGAAGCCGGCGAACGACCCCTGCGCGCTCGGCAGGAGCACGCGCTCGAGCGAAGTCCCGGTCTGCGGGTCGATCAGGTCGAGCCAGCTCGTCGCCTGGGTGAGGCGCACGTCCATGTCGCCGTCGAAAGCCGCGAGCACCTGCCGGCCATCGGCGAGCCGCACAGTCTGGAAGTTGTTCATCCGGTGGCTGCGCTCGCGTCCCCACAGGGTGCGTCCGGCAGCATCGACGGCGCGCAGACCCGTGTTCCCGACCGGCACGAGGTGCGAGAAACGCGAGCGTTTCCACTCGCGGAATCCCCAGGCGCCGCCGGCGACGAGCAGGGTGGCGGCGAGCGCGGCGACGAACCAGGGACGGAGGCGGAGGCGCCGGCGAGCCGACTGGCCGCGCAGGTCGGCGAGCACGGCGGTGGCCGAAGGGTAGCGTCGCTCGGGGTCGCGCTCGAGCAGGCGGGCGACCACGCCGGCGAGCCAGGCCGGCACGTTCGGGCGCAAGGTCCGCAGGTCCGGCAGCGAATCGCGGCGCAACCGCTCGAGCAGCGAGCCGAGCGAGGACTGGCTCTCGAAGGGGAGTCGTCCGGTGAGCATCTCGAACAGCACCACGCCCAGCGAGTAGAGGTCGGAGCGCACGTCGGTCGGCGCGCCCAGCGCCTGTTCCGGGGAAACGTACTCGAGCGTGCCGAGGACCGCCTCGTGGGTGGTGGCGCGGGTCTCGTCGCGCTCGAGGTGGAGGGCAAGACCGAAGTCCGAGAGCTTGAGCTCGCCGTCGCTGCCGATCAGCAGATTGCCCGGCTTGACGTCGCGATGGAGGATGCCCAGCCCGTGCAGCGCTGCGAGACCCTCCAGGGCCTGGATGGCCCAGGCGACCGCCCGGTCGACCGGCAGAGGGCCGTCGGCGAGCCGCTGGCCGAGCGAGCCGCCCTCGACCACTTCCATGGTGAGGAAGACGGTCTCGCCGGCCTCCTCGATGTCGTAGATGCGGACGAGCCGGGGGTGGACGGCGTCGCGGGCCACCGCGGCCTCGCGGCGCAGTCGGCGGAGCGCTGAGGGGGAGACCCGGTCCTGGCGCAGGATCTTGAGGGCGACTTCGCGATGGAGGCTGCGATCGTAAGCGCGGTAGACGACCGCGTAGCCGCCCGAGCCGAGCACGTCGCGGATCTCGAAGCGCGCGGCGAGCTCCGTCCCGCCGGCCAGTAGCTCGATGCGCGGTCGCGCGGCGGCCGGGTGTTCGCCGAGGCTCTCGGTTCCTGGGTGATGCTGCATGGCGTCGAATCCCGGAGGATCGCCACCAGTCTAACGCAGGTGCAACTGACAGAACTGGACAGTCTGGCCCGCGGCTACTGCGCGCTACTCGAGGGTGATCCGCACGTCGTCGTCGCCGTCGCGCGCCTCGATCCGGAGCTCGCCCCGCTCGAGCGCCCGGGCGAGCTCGCGGGTCGCGACCTCGCCGCCGGTGAAGAAGCACTGCGCCAGCGTCCAGGGCAGGGTGAGCTCGGCGTCGTCGCCGTCCGCACCCTTGATCTCGAGCTCGAGCAGCCCGTCGTGGCGATGGGCGCGGACCAGGTCGCCGTCCTCGGCGCGCGCCGAGCCGCGCGCGCCGTCGCCGTCCCGCTCGAGCTCTGCCATGAGGGCGCTGAGCGCGGGATCGTGGTCGCCGTCGCAGTCGAGGTGCGCCGGCGCGAAGGCGCGCATCAGCCCGGCGAGGAAACCGCCACCGATCGTCAGGTCGAGGTTGTCCTCGCCCTGGTGATCGGTGACCTGGATCCTCAGGGTCGGTGAGTCGGCGAGCGCCGGCCGCTGGGCGAATGCGACCAGGGTGACGAACAGGGCGGCAACGACTGGGGTTCGACGCATGGTGGGGACCTCCCGGTGGATCTCTACAGAGGCCTACGGGAGCTGCCGGGGGGAAGTTTCGCTAGACGGGAGCGACGGAGCCGGACCCGGTGGCCTGGGCTGACCGAAGACGATCCAGCCCGGGATCTCCCCCAGGCGGCGGCTCGCGGTGCCGAGCGCCGCGAGGTCGCGCAGGAAGGCCTGTTCGAAGTGGGGCGGAACGAGGAAAACGGTGCCCGGCTCGTGCTCCTCGATCTCGGCCGAGAGTCTCTGGAACATCGGGCGATACGAGGGCTCCGGGTTGAGAACCGGCACGCTCTCGAGCTCCACCCGTTCGATCCAGGCATCGATGTAGAAGCCGAGGCTGTAGAGCGGCTTCTTGTTGACGAACACGATCTCGATGGGTTGCGTACGGAGCAACGGCGCGAGCTGCTCGGCGATCCGTCGACCGTCGCGGTCGGTCGCGTGCGTTGCCGCGAGCCCCTTGACGGCGAGGAGGGCGAGGATCCAGGCGGCGACCGCCCATCGAACCCGAGGCCGAGCCCACCAGTCGGCGGGGAAGGTGCGCGCGAGGAGGAGGCTCCCGGGGACCGCCAACGGCAGCAGATAGAGGGGCAAGCGCGAGTCGGCGAGCAAGAAGACGGTGAGCGGCAGACCCAGCCAGAGCGCGAGCAGGCGCACGGCCGGCTCGGCTGCGGCGTCCGCGGGCCGACGTCCGCCGCTCCAGCGCCGCGCGAGCCAGACGAAGATCCAGGGGGCGAGCCCCAGCACGATCACCGGCGGATACGTCTTGAGGAAGCCGTGGAGGTCGGCGTTGCGGTTGAACTCCGGCGAAGCGATCCGGCCCACGACCTCCTCGCCCAGCAGATAGGGCAGCAGATCGGGCCGCGCGTGGAGCTGCGCCGCGTACCAGCCGAAGGCGAGCAGGGCGAAGAGGGCGAGCCCCATCGGCGAGAGCACCCGACCGAGTCTTCTCCAGCCATCCTGCCAGCCGACGAAGGCGACCAGGGCGAGGAGCGGCAGCAGCCCGGGAGGGCCCTTGGTCAGGAAGGCCAGACCGAGCCCGCTCCACATCAGCACGAGGGCTCCCCGATGGGGCCGCGCATCGAATCGCCAGGCCACGAAGCCGGCGACGGCCAGGGTCTCGGCCGCGACGAGGAGCGTGTCGGTCGAAACGATGTTCGCGGCGACGAAGGGCAACAGCGAGGTGGCGTAGATGACTGCGGCGAGTGCTTCGCGGCCGGGCGCCAGTCGCCGCGCGAGGGCGGCGACCAGGAGCGCGGTCGCGACGAAGGCGAGCGCGTTGGGCAGCCGCGCCGCCCACTCGTGGCGTCCCAGCAGCGCGATCGAGCTTCCGACGGCCCAATAGGTCAGCGGCGGCTTGGCGAAGTGTGGAACCTCGAAGTGCAGGCGCGGCGTGAACCAGTCGCCCGAGCGCACCATGTTGAGCGCCACTTCGACGTAGCGCCCCTCGTCGGGGTCCCAGATCGCGCGCGAGCCCTGAAAGGCGAGCGCGAAGGCCAACAGGGCGAGAATGGCGGCGGTGGCTGCCCGCCGGCGCGGTCGGCTGTCTTGGTCGCCGCTCATGCCCTGGAGCGCGCCCTGGTCCGGCTCAATGGTCGACCGGGTGGCCGATCCGCGCCACCAGCTCGGCGAACCGGCGCTCGAGCTCGGCCGGCGTCCTGGCCTCGACCACCAGCCGGAGGAGCGGCTCGGTGTTGGAGGGGCGGACGTTGAACCACCAGTCGGCATACTGCACGGTGATGCCGTCGAGCCAGTCGATCTCGCCATCGGCATAGACCGCTTCGAGCTCCTTCATCTTGGCGCTCTTGTCCTCGACCTCGAAGTTGGTCTCGGG
>CAZPZW010000160.1:0-6784 GCA_964591165.1 uncultured Thermoanaerobaculia bacterium
CACTTGAGCAACTGCTCGGAGATCCCCTGCGAGACGATGCGCTGGAAGTCGGCGACTCCCTGCGCCTCGATGCGTTTGCGTTCCGCCTCCTGGCGCTCCTTCTCGAGCACGAACTGCATGCGCTGGCTCTCCTGCTCCGCCGAGAGCTTCTCCTCGATCGCCGCGGCCAGCCGGTCGGGCAGGCCCATCTTGCGCAGCGGCGTGTTCTCCACCACGATGCCGCGCGCTCCGACCAGTTTGCGCAACTCCTCGGCCACCAGATTCGCCAACTGCTCGCGCTCCGAGGTGTAGAGCGCCTTCGCCTCGTACGAAGCGGTCACTCCGCGCGCCACCGAGCGGAACTGCGGCACGAGCAGGATGTCGGCGTAGTCCACGCCCACCGAGCGGTAGACCTCGGGCGCCTTCTCCGGATCGAGGTGGAAGAGCGCCGAGACCTCGAGCTGCATGGTGAGCCCCTCCTTCGAGGGCACCTCCATCAGCTCCTTCGCCTCCTGCGTCTTGACCGACATCGCGGTCACTTTGGCGAGCGGGTTGATCAGATGGATACCCGACTTGAGGCTCTCCGGCCGCACCACGCCGAACAGGTCGACCACCCCGACGTGCCCGGCCGGGATGATGCGCACCAGCTGCACGAGCGCGACCACCACGGCCACGGCGGCGATGCCGGTGAGCAGTCGGCGGGAGGCCGCCATCGCCGCGGCGCGCATCGGATCGTCGGTGCCGGTGGAGAGCTTGCGCGCCAGGATGAACGCCACCACCGCGGCGAGCAGAGCGAACACGAAGACCATCGCGGACTCCTTTCGAGAAGCGTGCGGAATCAGGCTACCACCCGCGCCGCGGCGCTCGGCGCGGAGCGCCGGGAGGCGCCAAGGCTCAGCGGCCGAGCAGCTCGGCGAGCCGCTCGACGCCGCGCAGGGCGCGCGCCGGCTCGACCGCGGTGTAGCAGAGGCGGACCCAGGTGGGATAGGGCCCGAAGCTCGACCCGGGGGCGATCAGGAGCCCGCGCTCGACGCAGGACTCGAGGAAGGGGAAGAGGCCGCGTTCGTCGAGCCGCTCGGCGACGTCGAAGAAGAGGAAGGTGCTCCCCTCCGGCTCGGCCAATCCGAGGCGGCGGGCCGCCGCCCGTCCGGTCTCCGCGTACTGCACCGCGGCCGCCGCCGCCCAGGCGTCGCCGGGTCCGGCGAGCGCCGCGACCGCGGCGAGCTGCGCCGCGGTGGGGGTCGAGTAAAAGGTGTGGGTCGAGACCTTGCGCAGCTCCGCCATGACCGGGCGTGGACCCACCACGTAGCCGCAGCGATTGCCGGCCATCCCGTAGGCCTTCGAGAAGGTCTGGGCGAGGAAGGTCCGCTCGGGGGCGAGCGGCAGGGCGCGGACGTGCTCGCCACGGTAGACGAAGGGCTCGTAGACCTCGTCGGAGAGGATCCAGAGGTCGCGCCGCCGGGCCCACTCGACCAGCGCCTCGATCCAGCTCCGGGGGAGGAGGCGGCCGCTCGGATTGTTCGGCGTCGAGAGATAGAGCGCCACGCTGCGCGCGGTGGCCAGTTCCTCGACCGCTGCGACCGCCGTCTCCGGCGAGTCGACCCGGCCGAGCAGCGGCACCGGCACGGGGACGCCGTGGAAGGAGCGCACGATCCCCTCGATCAGCGGCCAGTAGGGGGCGAGGATGAGCACTTCGTCCCCCGGATCGAGCAGCGCCCCGGCCACCGCGCCGAGGCCGCCGGTCGCGCCCGCGGTCACCAGCACTTCGTCGCGCTCGATCGCGAGGCCCGTCTTCGCCCGCTCGCGCTCGACCAGCGCGTCGAGCAGCGCAGGGAGGCCGTGCACCGATGCGTAACGATGCATCCCCGGGTGCTCGGCGACGCGCAGGTCCTCCATCCGGCAGCCCACCGCGGGCTCCATCCAGGTGTCCCCGACGTGCAGCGGATAGGTTTCACCGCTCCGGCCGTGCAGTCGATGGGCCAGCGCGGAGTAGACCGAAGCGGGCATGGCGGCGAGGTGCACCGCCGATCGAGGGGGTCGTGGCATGGGCGCGGAGCGGAGATCTCGGCGGCCGAGTCTAGAAGATCGGCGCGGCAACCTCCACTCTCGCCGCCGCGTAGAATGATTCGGTGACCCGTCTCTCCCACCTTCCTCGCGCCGTCTCGGCGGGAAGCGCCGTGCGGCTCGCCTGCGCCGGGGTGCTGCTCCTCGCCGGCTCGGCGGGGGTTTACGGCGCCAGCCGGCCGGCCTACGAGCCGCCCGAGGAGAAGAACGAGCGGATCCTGGCGCTGGTCGAGCGCTACCGCGAGCAGATCGAGCTCTACGCGCGCGGCGACGCCGAGCGCGCCCTGGCCTCGACCGCAACCTTCGAGTCCCACACGCTGACCACCAGCCGCAAGCACGGCCTGGAGCAGCTCGACCGGGCCGAGCGCCACCTCTTCGACGAGTTCACCGTGCACGGCCGGCCGGTGCTCCTGCCGCTCGCCGCCTTCCACCGCGACCTCATGTTGCAGCACTTCGCGGCCCATCGCTGGGGTCTCGCGCAGCGCGCCGAGATGGAGATCGAGCGCCTGCTCGCCGCCTTCGGCGGCGGCGCGGAGTCGGTCGAGCGCCGGCGGCTCGCCGCCTCGGCCTTCGCCTCCTTCGCGGCCGACCTGATCGCCGTGCCCGCGCCCCATCGCGCGCAGGAGATGCTGGTCCGCGCGCTCCTGCTCGCGCCGGACCACACCGGAGCGAGCCTCACGCTGGGAGTCCTCCTGCAACAGGACTTCCGCCTGCCGCTCGCCGCGCTCCGCTTCGACCGCGCCCTCGGTTTCGCTCCCGACGACCGCGAGACCCAGCTCCGTCGGGCGCTGCTGCGCGCCACGCTGGAGGGTCCGGAGCGGGCCGCCGAGGCGCTCGAGCGGCTCGGCGCCCCGCCGGCCGACGACTGGATCGCCGTGGTGGCGGTTCAGGAACAGGCACGCGCGCGCCTCGCGGCGGGCGACCACGCGGGCGCCGCCGAGACGCTGGCCATGGCCGCTCCCCGCTTCCCGAGCGAGCCGTCGCTCAGCGTGGCGCTCGCCTTCGCCGAGCGCCGCGCCGGCCGGCGGAGCGCGGCCGATGCGGCCCTCGAGTCCGCCCTCACGCCGGCCCCGTCGACGGTGGTTTCGGCCCGCCGGCGCTTCGCCGAGGTTCCGATCGCCCGCCTCGCGGAGGATCGCGAGGCCTTCGCCGCCGCGGTGTCCGCCGGTCTCGGCGACCTGGCGAAGCGCATCCTGACCGCCCCCGCCGCGGAGGGAGCGCCGTGAGGCCCGGCTGGCGTCGGGCGCTGTCGGGCGTCGCGGTCGTCGCTCTATCCTGGGTCCCGGCGGCGGTCGCGTCGCCACCTCTGGAGCTCGGCATCGTCCAGCCGGTTCCCGGGCAGCCCGTTTTCGGCGACGTCGAGGTGACGGTCGAAGTGCGTTCGGGAGCCCCCGTGCGTCTCGAGTTCTTCCTCAACGAACGCAAGGTCGGCGAGCTCGTCCGACCGCCCTGGCGGCTCGTCGTGCCCACCGGCGACGAGAACATCGATCGCCGCTTCCGCGTCGTGGGGCACGCCGCCGATGGCTCGTCGCGCAGCGTCGAGCTCGCCTTCAAGGCGATCCGGGTCGACGATGTGGTCGAGGCTCCGCTGCAACAGCTCTACATCACCGCGACCCGCGAGGGGCAGCCCGCGCTCGACCTGGCGCGTCACCTGTTCACCATCGAGGACGACGGCAAGCGGCAGGAAGTGGTCACCTTCGAGCGCGGCGACATCCCGCTCACCGCCCTCCTGATGATCGACTCGAGTCTCAGCATGCGCGGCGAGCCCCTGCGGGCAGCGCTCGCCGGCGCCCGCGCCTTCGCCGCCGACATGAAACCGCTCGACGAGGCGATGTTGCTCCTCTTCTCCGATCGCGTGCTGCATCGCACGCCGTTCACCGCGGACCCCGATCGCCTGGTCGCCGGGCTGACCGGGGCCGAGGCCGGCGGCGGCACCGCGCTCAACGACCACCTCTTCCTCTCGCTCGAGCTGCTCGAGCGGCGGCAGGGCCGGCGCGCCGTGATCCTGCTCTCCGACGGCATCGACGTCGAGAGCCTGCTCACTGCGGCGCAGGTGCTGGAGGTCGCAGGGCGCACCCAGACCCTGGTCTACTGGATCCGCATCGCCAACGATCCGCTCGACCGCCTGCATCGCTCCCCCTGGCGCGACGTCCGCGAGCACCAGCGCGAGACGAACGGACTGACGGAGATCGTCGCCTCGAGCGGCGGGAGGGTGGTCGAGATCCCACGCATCGAGGAGGCGGCGGCCGCGTTCGGCGCGATCCTGCTCGAGATGCGGCAGCAGTACGTGCTCGGCTACTACCCCAAGAATCCACGCCACGACGGCAAGTGGCGCGAGATCCAGGTGGAGAGCACGCTGCCCGGCGTCGAGCTCCGCGCGCGAGGGGGCTACTACGACGACTGAGCTTCGTCCGCTCTCCGGGCGCGCCGCCGACGGGCTCGGCCTGCTGCTCTTCCTCTTCATCCCCCTCGTCCTCTTCCTCTTCGTGCGTCATCCGGAGCCGGTCGGGCTCAGCCTCCTGCTGGGCGTCGCGCTCATGGTCGCTCACCGGCGACTGGCGCTCCCCTACCTCGCCGCCGTGCGCCCGACGACCTGCGTCTGGTGCCACCGGCGGCTGGGCGAGGAGGCGGGCGAAGGCCCGGCGGCGCTCGATCTGGTCAGCGGACCGCGGACCCTCGCGCTCCGCGCCTGCCCCGAGCACGTCGAGCCGACCCGGCGCTTCTTCAGTTTCCTCGACCGCGCGCGCTGGCCCCTCCGCCTGGGCATCGCTCTGCCACTCCTCGGCCTCCTCGCAGCCCTCGCCGCGGCCGCCTCCGGAGCGCGCGAGGCGCTCCTCCCGGCGACCGAGTTCTTCCGCCTCGCGGTCGGGCTCACCGTGCACGCCGCCGCCGCCGGCGGTTTCTTCACCCCACCCGCCGCGCGCGCCCGCGCCGCCTTTCCGGTGCACAACTTCTACCTGCTCGGAGTGCGCGCCATCCTCTGGATCTTCCGGCTGGTCGGCGTCTGGTGGATTGTCGCGGCCGGCGCCTTCTGGCTCGCCCGCCTCGCCGGCTGAGAGCGAGGCAACCGGACCCTCGCCGGGAGGCTGTTGCACCGGGCGCGCGCGCTCAGCCAGACTTCTCCCTCGGGAGGACCGCACCATGCCGCGGATTCCGCGCATCAAGGCGGCGATGACGCCGTTCCCGCACTCGGTCGGCGAGCACGAGTCGCTCGACGACGCGCGGCGGCTGATGGCCGAGCACCGCATCCACCACCTGCCGGTCCTCGACGGACAGCGGCTGGTCGGGGTGCTCACCAGTCGCGACCTCGAGCACGCCGAGGCCACGGCGGCGCTCGCCGGGCACCAGGGTCGCCGCCGGATCGGCGACGTCTACTGCTCGCCGCCCTACGCGGTCGAGCTCGAGGAGCCGCTCGACAACGTCCTGGTCCACATGGCCAACGAGCGGATCGGATCGGCCGTCGTGCTGCGCCAGGGCAAGGTGGTGGGCATCTTCACCACCACCGACGCCTGCCGCCTGTTCGCCGAGCTCCTGCGCCGCGGCTTCCCCGAGAGCGGAGACGACGCGGCATGACCGCCCGGGGACTCCGCTGGGTTCTCGCCGCCGCGTCCTCCGCGCTCGCCGGGGTCGCCCTCGGCTGTCCGGGGGCGCCGGCGGCGCCTGGCCACCAGCCCACCGCCACGGCGCCCGGCCGCGTCAGCTTGCAGCGCGTCGCCGACGGCCTCGAGCGCCCGCTCTTCGTGACCCACGCCGGGGATGGCAGCGGCCGGCTGTTCCTGGTCGAGCAGGGGGGGGCGATCCGCCTCTTGAAGAACGGTCGGCTCCTCCCCACCCCCTTCCTGGACCTCTCGTCGCGTCTCGATTCGAGCTCCGGCGAGCGCGGCCTCCTGGGCCTCGCCTTCCCGCCCGACTTCGCCAGCACGGCGCGCTTCTACGTCGCCCACACGGCGCCAGGGCCGCAGGTGCGGGTGACCCGCTACCGCCTCGCCGACTCCGACGACCGCGCCGACCCGGCCTCGGCGTCGACCGTGCTCGCGATGCCCGATCCGGCCTCCAATCACAACGGCGGGATGATCGCCTTCGGCCCCGACGGCATGCTCTGGATCGGCACCGGCGATGGCGGCCGGGCGGGCGATCCGTGGGACAACGCGCGCGATCCGCGGTCGCTGCTGGGCAAGCTCCTGCGCCTCGACGTGAGGCGCGAGCCGTACGCCGTCCCGGGAGACAACCCGTTCGTCGCCGGCGGCGGCGCCCCCGAGGTCTGGGCGCTCGGGCTGCGCAACCCCTGGCGATTCAGCTTCGATCGCGCGACCGGCGAGCTGTGGATCGGCGACGTCGGCCAGAACGCCTGGGAGGAGATCGACCGGGTGGATCCGCGCCGGGGCGCCGGCACCCACTTCGGTTGGAAGACGATGGAGGGGACGCACTGCTACGCGCCGCGCAGTGACTGCCCGCGAGACGGCCTCACACTCCCGATTCACGAATACGGTCACGATCTCGGCTGCTCGGTGACCGGGGGCTACGTCTATCGCGGCCGCGCCCTGCCGGAGCTCGTCGGCGCCTACCTCTTCGCCGACTACTGCACCGGGACGGTCTGGGCGCTGCGCCAGGACGCCGCCGGGCGGACCGCGGTCGAGACGCTCCTCGCCAGCCGCCTCGCGGTGAGCTCCTTCGGCGAAGACGAGGCCGGCGAGCTCTACCTGGTCGATCACCGGGGCGGCGCGGTCTACCGCCTGGTCCC
>CAZPZW010000161.1:0-6685 GCA_964591165.1 uncultured Thermoanaerobaculia bacterium
GTGCCGTCGGGGGAGATCGCCGGCAGCCCCGAAGTCCGCTGCACCAGCACGCTCTCCGAGCCGCTGGTCAGGTCCTTGATCCAGATCCGCTCCGCGCCGTCTCGCGTGGAGTCGAAAGCCAAGGTGCGGCCGTCGGGGGAGACCGATGGGTCGAGCGAAACCCCCGCGGAGACGAGTGTCCGGATCGACGCGGTGGCAGCGCTCGGTCCCCGGTCGGACCCGCCGCCGCGCGTCATGAGCGCCGCGACGATCGCGGCTCCCACCAGGGCTCCGCCCAGCCAGGGCAGCGCCCGAGCGGCGAGTGCTCGAGGCGGGGCGGCGGGGGTCGCGGGCTCCGTCGGCAGGAGGTCGTCTGCGCGGCCTGCGACGATCTCGTCGAGCGCGATCCGCGCGTCGGCGATGTCGTGCAGGCGATTCTTGGCCTGGCGCTCGAGGCAGCGACGGAGCAGACGGCGAAGCTCGACCGGAGCGCCCTGGGGCAGGGAGTCGAAGTCGATTTCGGCGCGCAGCACGGCGGCCAGGGTGTCGCTGACCGTGTCGCCGGCGAAGAGCCGCCGGCCGGTGAGCATCTCGAACAGCACGACGCCGAACGCCCAGATGTCGGCCCGCTTGTCCACCGCCCCGCCCCGCGCCTGCTCGGGCGCCATGTACGCCGCCGTGCCGAGGATCACGCCGAGCTGGGTGCCCGCCGCGGTGAGGGTGGGGGAGTTCATCAGTGTTGGTGAGGTGGCGGGAGATGACGCGCCACCGGTGCCGGAGTCCATCGCCTTGGCCAGACCAAAATCGAGGACCTTCACCCTGCCCTCTGCGGTGATCTTGATGTTCTGCGGCTTCAGATCGCGGTGGACGATCCCCTTCTCGTGCGCCGCCTCCAGGGCTTCGGCGATCTGGCGGGCGATCGAGAGGCACTCCTCGATCGGCAGGGGGCCCGGCTCGAGTCGTTCGGACAGGTTCGGCCCTTCCACCAGCTCCATCACTAGAGCGCGGAGGCCCGGCGCCTCTTCGAGGCCGAAGATCGAGGCGATGGCGGGATGGTGGAGCTGGGCCAGCAGCTGCGCCTCGCGCTCGAAGCGCGCCAGGCGCTCCGGGTCGGCGGTGAACGCGGCGGGCAGGACTTTGAGGGCGACCTCGCGCCGCAGCTTGCCGTCGGTCGCGCGGTAGACCACGCCCATGCCGCCCTCGCCGAGCTTCGCGGTGATCTCGTAGGAGCCGAGGCGCGTACCGATCATGCCGGGTCGTTTTTCCCGAGCTCGATCGTGGCGATGACCCGATTGCCGGGGGCGACGTACTCGAGCCGGTCGAAGCTCATCAGATTGGCCATCGCGATGCCGCGCCCGTGGGCGTGGAAGATCCGGTCCGGAGAGATGGTCAGGAAGCGTTGCCAGTCGAACCCGGCTCCGCGGTCGGTGATGGTGATGTCGATGCGCTGGCTGCCGCGCTCGAAACGGACCTCGACCCGCTTGTCGCGATGCTCCGGCGAGGCCAGACGACGCTCGACCTCCTCCGCCCAGCGTCGTGCGGCGAGCAGCGCCGACTTCTCCTGGTAGCCGATGTCGAGGTTGCCGTGCTCGACCCCGTTGATCAGCAGCTCGCCGAGCCCGACCACCGCCCGTTCGGGATCGGGACAGGCGCGGGACAGCAGCGTCGCGAGCGCGGTCGCCTCCGCGATGGTCCGCACCTGGAACCGCCCTTCGACCAGGGTCGAGGCCGCCGCCTCACCACGCTCCACCGACTCCTGGAGAGCCAGGCTGCGAGCGCGATCCGCCGCCGCGGCGGCGACTACCGTGCGCAGGAGCTCGCGGTCGATCGGTTTGGGGAGAAAGTAGGCGGCTCCGGCGGCCACCGCCGCCAGGACCGCCTCGCGCTCCGTGCGCGCGGTCTGGAAGATCACCGGGATCGCCTCGAGCGGGCGCGTCGCCTTGATCCGCTGGAGCAGCTCGAGTCCGTTGAGCTCGGGCAGGATCCAGTCGAGCAGCAGCACGTCGATGGTGGGGGCTCCCGCCTCCAGTCGCTGCCAGGCCTTGGCGCCGTCCTCCGCCAACTCGACCGTGTAGCCTTCCTCCTCCAGGAGATGCTGCAGCAGGTCCCGCCCGGCGGGATCGTCCTCCACCACCAGGATGCGCGCCGGCTGGCCTCCGGTCCGCGAGGTCACGGCGTCGCTCCGGGAGCGCTCGCGGGAGCTCCGCGCGCGGCGTCGTCGAGGGTCATCAGCCAGATGTCGGACTCGTCGGTCTCGTCGATCCAGGCCAGCCAGCGGCGGTCGTGGGAGAGCGAGAGATTGCGGAAGCGATGGCCGGTGGCCGCTTGGGCGAGGACGCGCGGGCGCGCGTCCGGCCCATCGACGGCGACGATGGCGCTCTGGGCGTCGGCGACGAAGCGGCCGGTGTCGTCGAGCAGACGGATCTTGAAGCCGGCCTGGTCGTAGTCGACGAGCCTCCAGCTCCCGTCGCGCAGCGAGTAGATCGCGGCACCGGCATTCGCGCCGGCGCGTCGCACGCCGCCGGCGAGGAGCGATCCGTCCGGAGAGAACGAGCTCGGGTAGTAGGTGCCACCGACCGAGGCGGGCAGGACCAGCTCCCGGGAGGCACCCGGCTCGAGCGCCGGCGTGAGCTCGAGCAGGTAGCTCGCCTGGTTGCCGCCGAACGCGATGGCGCCACCGTCGGGCGACCAGACCGGCTCCGAGGCCGTCGATCGATGGTGCGCGAGCTCGCGCAGGCCCCCGCCATCGATGCGGATGAGCGCGAGTCCGCTGGCGAACCGGCTGGATTGGAACGCGATGACCTTGCCGTCCGGGGACCAGGTCGACTGCCGGCTCCGGGAGCTCCCTTCGGTAATTTGCCGGAACGAGCTGCCGTCCGCCTTCACGACGAAGATCTGCTGCGGCGGGTCGGTCGAGGCGACGGCCAGCCACTCGCCGTCCGGCGAGAGCTCGGCGTCGTAGACCTCCATCGAGCCGGTCGGCACGGTGGCCGGAGCGCCCACCAGGATGCCGCGCACTGGATCGAGAGACGCGCGCAGCACCGTCGCGCGGACGTTGCGGTCGGTGAAGGCGACCCGGCGGCCATCCCGGGAGGCCGACAACCAACCCGCCCAGCTCGACGGCGCGGTCACCGGCTCGGGATCTCCGAGCCGCTTTCCGCTCGCTTCGTCGATCGGCAGCCGCCAGAGATTCAGCGTTCCTCCGCGCGAGCTCGCGAAGAAGAGATGCCTGCCGTCGCCCGCCCAGACCGGGTTCCAGTCGAGCTCGGGATCGTCGGTGAGGCGCTCGGCCTGCTCGTAGTCCGGCTCGGAACCGTCGGCGGCCACCGTCCAGAGGTCTCGCGAGAAGGAGCCGGGTGGCAGCCCCCAGACGGCGATCCGCCGTCCGGAGGGCGACCACGAGGGATGCATCGAGTCCACCCGGGTCACCAGGCGCTTGCGGCCGGAGTCCACCTCGACGGCCCAGAGCTCGCTGCGCCCCGGTCGATTCCAGGGCACCACGCCGCCTTCGGTGGCGACCGCGAGCTCGCGCCCATCTGGCGACCAGGCAGGATGGAAACCGAAGTCGGCGATCCGCCGGACGTTCTCGCCGGTCGCGCCCATCACGAAGATGCCGCCGCCGCGGCACTCGGAACGGAACGCGATCCGCATCCCGTCAGGCGAGAACGCCGCGTCGCGATCGTCCTCGCCACAGTCCCCGGTCAGCAGGATCGAGGTCTGACCGTCCACCCGTTGGAGGAAGAGGTCGCGCTGCCCCTCGCTGACCCGCTCGTAGACGATCGCGCTGCCGTCCGGCGCGAGCGACGGCGCGCCTTCACCGCCCGGCAGCTTGGTGAGCTGGCGGAAGGTCGGCCGCAGAGCGACCGAGGCCTCGCTTCGCGGTGCCGTCTGCCGCCCGATCCCCCAGCCGGCGAGGACACCGGCGAGGGCGAGGAGTGCCGCCAGCAACGGTCGGCGGAGCATCGACCTGCCGTCCCGCGCCGCGGGGGGCGAGACCGCCGAGGGCGTCGAGCCGGCGATGGCGGCGCGGAGGGCGAAGGCCAGGTCGCGAGCCGACTGAAAGCGCTCCTCCGGACGCTTCTCGAGGCAGCGTCGAAGCACCGGCTCGAGCGGCGGCGGCAGGCGGCTGCCGAGCGTGGCGAAATCCGATGGCTCCTCACGGAGGATGGCCGACATCGTCTCGACCGACGAATCGCGCAGGAAGGCGCGCCGGCCGCTCAGCATCTCGTAGAGGACCACGCCGAGCGCGAAGAGGTCGGCGCGCGCGTCGGCGGGGAGGCCGCGCACCTGCTCCGGCGCCATGTAGCCCACGGTGCCGAGCACCGCCCCCGGCGCCGTGCCGGGTCCCTCCGTGGGCGCCGCGAGGAGCTGGCTGCGGCTCTCCGGCGCGGCGTTGTCCTTGGCGAGGCCGAAGTCGAGGATCTTCACCCGGCCGTCGTTGAGCAGGAAGATGTTCTCGGGTTTGAGATCGCGATGCACGATGCCGCGTTCGTGCGCGGCTGCGAGCCCTTGCGCGACTTCGGCTGCGATCTCCACTGCCTTGCGCGTGGAGAGGGGTCCGTCGCGCAGGCGCTCACGGAGCGTCTCGCCCTCGAGCAGCTCCATGACTGCGTAGGTCCGCCCGCCCTCGGAGCCGAAGTCGAAGATGGCGAGGATGTTGGGGTGAGAAAGTGCGGCCACGGCCCGCGCCTCGCGGTCGAAGCGCTCGAGCAGCGCGCGGTCGGCGGCAACCGCAGCCGGCAGGACCTTGATCGCGACGTCGCGCTGGAGCTTCGGATCGCGGGCCCGGTAGACCTCGCCCATGCCGCCCTCACCGAGCTTGGCGGTGATCTCGTAGGAGCCGAGGCGGGAGCCGGGAGCGAGCGTCATGGCCGGTGGAGGAGCGTAGCCCAATCGGTGAGCAGGGTGACCGGCGAGACCTCTCCCTCGGTGAGCGGCTCGCGCACCAGGAAACGCTCGCCGTCGGCGGTGACGTCGTAGGTCCAGCCGAGGAACTCGACGATCTGGAAGAGCGCAACGGGTGCGCCGACCGAGAAGGTGCCGGAGGCGCTCGCGATCGGCAGGGCGGTCAGCATGTTGTCCGGGGACTTGAAGAAGAGCTCGCCGCCGGAGGGGTTCCAGCGCGGCTGCACGCCGCCGGCGCGCGAGACCTGGACCCGCGTCCCGGGACCCGGGAAGGGGGCGACGTAGATCTCGTACTGCCCCGACTCGTCCGAGGCCCAGGCGAGCCAGCGGCCGTCGGGAGAGATCTGGCCGGAGGCGTCGTCCATGGCCGATCCGGCGACGATGCGCTCCGCGCCGTCGCTGGCCAGCGGGCGGAGCAGGATGTCGAACTCGCCGATGCTCGCCTCGTCCCCCTGGTCGTAGACCAGCCACGCGCCGTCGCTCGATACCGACTGCGGCACGAGATCTCGGCGGGCCAGGGAGAAGAGATCGGCCTCCGCCCCGCTCGCGAGCTCGCGCCGCACCACGACCGAGGCTCGGGTGTCGCTCCCGCGCGAGCCGAAGAGCAGGGCGCCACCGTCCGGCGAGAAGACCGGGCCGAAGTCGTCGATGCCCGGGCGCGCCAGGCGCGTCTCGGTGCCGCGCGCCAGGTCGTAGATCCAGATGTCGGCTTCGCTGGTGCCCTCTTCGATGCGCGAAACGGCCGCCCAGCGCCCGTCGCGCGAGAGCGCGAGGCCGCCGACGCCGGACAGGATCCCGGGCGCTCCGAGCTCGCCCAGGCGGCGTCCGGCGCGATCGCGCCAGACCAGCTGCGAGCGGTCGCTCTGTTCTCCGGTGAGAAAGGCGAGGAGACCCCGGTCGCTCGCCGAGAAGACGCCGTAGGTGAAGCGCTGGTTGAACAGCAGGTCACCCACGACGGTGTGCGCCTCGCCGCCGAACTGGCGACGTTTCGGATCGAACCGCCTCGCCACCAGGACGCCGTCGCTGGCGTAGAGCAGATGCCCGTCGGCGTACACCGCATTGCTCGCGACGTCGAGCAGCCGCGCCACCGGTTCGCGCGAGCCGAGGCGGCCGAGCGTCACGGCCGCTGCCTGGCCCGAACCGTAGCTGGCGGTTCGATCGAGATAGATGAAGTGCTCGCCGTCGGGCAGGAACTGGGGAAACCGGTGGGTGCCCAGACCGGAGCGGTCGGAGCCGGCCAGGGTGGTCACTTCGCGGGCCTCGCCGCCGCGCTCGGAGATGGCGAGCAGCGGGCCGACCTGGTGGGGGGCGAAGAGGATCGTGCCGCCCCGGTTCCAGCTGCCGCCGCGCGCATCGCGGGCCCGGGCGAGCCGGCTGACGGCGCCCCCCTCGGCGGGAGTCGTCGCCAGATGACTCCAGGTGAAGAACCCGATCCGCCGGTCGTCCGGGGACCAGAAGGGGCGGTAGCCCTCCTCGGTTCCGGGCAACGCCCGCGCTGCTCCCGTCTCGAGCTCCTGGACCCAGATTCGCATCGGTCCCGAGCCCTCGCGCGCGCCGAAGGCGACACGGCGGCCGTCGTGGGAGAGCGCGGGCATGCCGGCGCGCTCGCCGTCGAGCTCGATCGAGACGCCGGCGGGCAGCGGCAGCACGGCGCGAATCACTCGCGGCGGCGCCGCGGCGCGCGAATCCGGGCCGCGCGTGAACCAGACGCCGACCACGGCCAGCGCGAGCGCCGCCGCAAGCGACCAGGCGAGGAGCTCGCGGCGCGACCAGCTTGCGGCCCCCGGCGCAGCCGGCGCCG
>CAZPZW010000162.1:0-6603 GCA_964591165.1 uncultured Thermoanaerobaculia bacterium
TTCATCGCCGGCGCCGACATCGGCGAGTTCGCCGGCCGCGGCCCGTTCGACCAGCGCTGGGCGATGCGCAGCCCGCGCATCTTCGACGTGATGGCGAGCTACCCCAAGCCGGTCATCGCGATGATCAACGGGTTCTGCCTGGGGGGCGGCTGCGAGCTCGCGATGTCCTGCGACGTGCGCATCGCCGCCGACAGCGCGCGGTTCGGCCAGCCGGAGATCAACCTCGGCCTGATCCCGGGCGGCGGTGGAACGCAGCGCCTGCCGCGGCTCGTCGGCCTGGGCAACGCCATGCGGTTGATCCTCTCCGGGGACCTGATCGGAGCCGGCGAAGCGCGCGAGATCGGCCTGGTCGACCAGGTCGTCCCGGCCGCGGAGCTGCGTGCCAAGACGCTCGACCTCGCCCGCAAGATCGCCGCCAAGAGCCCGCTGACCCTCAAGGTCGCCAAGGAGGCGGTGCGCGTCTCCGAGCGCCTGCCGATCGAGGAGGGGATCCTCTACGAGCGCGATCTCTTCTGTCTCTGCTTCTCCTCTCAGGACAAGGAGGAGGGAGTCGCCGCCTTCCTCGCCAAACGCCCCGCCGCCTGGCTGGGCAGGTAGGCCTCGCGGCCGAGGCGCACGCGCTTGCGGCAGGAGAACCGGCGCCATCCGCGGCCAGGCGTTTGGTTCGAGACTCGGCGCGCCAGCCATCCTCCGCTCGGCAACCGCTTCCGCTGACCCGGGGTTCGCGCCCTGCGGTTAGACTCCGCCGATCATCGACCGGAGAGGACCGCGTGACGGGAACGCCATCGACGTTCGTTCCGCCCGAGGAGTTCAATCTCGCCGACTGGCTGCTCGACGCCCGGGTGCGCGAAGGGCGGGGCGAGCGGATCGCCCTCCGCCTGCCCGACCGCGAGCTCACCTACCGCGAGGTCCAGGCGCTCGCCGAACGCTTCGCCGCCGTCCTCCAGGGCCTGGGGCTGCGTCCCGAGGAGCGCGTCTTCCTCGCCTTGCCCGACGGGGCCGAGTACGTCGGCGCTCTCTTCGGCATCCTCAAGGCGGGAGGCGTCGTCGTGATGCTCAATCCGGCCCTCGGCGAGGACACGATCGCCGGCCTGCTCGACTACCTGCGGCCCACCCTCACGGTTCTCGACGGCCGGCTCGCGCCCAACTTCGGTCGCGCCCTCGCGGCGGCGCGCGAACGCACCCGTCTCCTCACCGTCGGAGATCCGGCGCCCGGGTGCCCGTCGTTCGAGGATCTCGCGCGCTCGCTCACCGGCGGCCCCGCGCCGGTGAGGACCCATCGCGACGATCCGGCGGTGATCCTCTTCTCCGGCGGCACTACCGGGCGGCCGAAGGCGGTGCTGCAGACCCATCGCTCCTACGCCTTCACGACCGCCGCCTACGGCCAGGGGATTCTCGGACTCGGAGAGGAAGACGTCACGCTCGCCGTTCCCAAGCTCTTCTTCGGCTACGCGATGGGGTCCAACCTCTTCTTCCCCTTTTCGGTGGGAGCCTCGGCCTGCCTGTTCCCGGAGCGCGCGACGCCGGACTCGCTCCTCGCCGCGCTGCGTCGCCACCGCCCCACTCTGCTGGTCAACGTGCCGACGATGATCCAGCAGATGGTGGCCCACGAGGCGACAGACGCCGGGGATCTCGCATCGCTCCGGCTGGCCACCTCGGCCGGCGAGCCGCTCCCCGAGGCGCTGCTCCTGCGCTGGCGAGAGCGCTTTGGGGTCGAGCTCCTCGACGGGCTCGGGACCGCCGAGCAGTGGCACGTCTTTCTCAGCAATCGTCCGGGCAGGGTGCGGCCGGGAACGCTCGGCGAGGTGGTGCCGGGCTTCGAGGTCCGGGTCCGCGACGGCGCGGGCAACGACCTCCCCGACGGCGAGACCGGCGAGCTCTGGGTGCGCGGCGGGGCGCGCGCGCTCGGCTATCTGCGCGAGGCCGACCGCTCCCAAGCCACCTTCCGCGGCGAGTGGGTGATCCCCGGGGACCTGGTCTCGCGCGACCGTGACGGGTACTTCACCTACCGCGGCCGGAGCGACGACGCGCTCAAGGTGGGCGGCAAATGGCTCTCCCCCGCCGAAGTCGAGGGGGCGCTCGCGCGCCATCCCGCGGTCGCCGAAAGCGCCGTGGTGGGCGTGGCGAACGAGGACGGGCTGGTCAAGCCGCACGCCTTCGTCGCGATCGCGCCGGGCGTGGATCCATCGCCCGAGCTCGCACGCCAGTTGCAGGAGCACGTCGCGACGCACTTGCAGCCCTACAAGTCGCCGCGCAGCGTGACCTTCGTCGACGAGTTCCCGCGCACCCACCTCGGGAAGATCGACCGGGCCGCGCTGCGCCGCGGGTGAGCGTCGCTCACTCGACCGCGCGCGGGGTCGACTGGATGGCGATCACGCCGACGATTCCGGCGAGGGTCAACGCGGCTCCGAAGAGCTTCGCCGGAGCCAGCGACTCGCCGAGGAAGATCGCTCCGAGCGCCATCGAGATCACCACGGTGAGCTGCAGGATCACTCCCGCCTGCAGGTTGGTCGCCCAGCGATAGGCGTAGGTCATGGTGAGCTGTGCGGCGACCGAGGAGCCACCGACGACGAGCAGCAGCAACCACTCGCCGGGCGTCGGCAGACGGAATCCGACCAAGGCGAAGGGGGCCGTGACCAGCAGGCCGAAGAGCGTGAAGCTGCCGTAGATCGCCCAAGAGCCCTCCGTCCGGCGCGCCGCCCGGATCGCGGCCACCGCGGCTCCGGAGAGCACCGACGAGACGAACCCCGCGAGCTCCCAGACGCCGAAGCCGGCGAGCGTCTGGCCGGTGAGCGCGCCGGTGACCAGCAGCATGCCGAGGATCGCCAGGCCGAACGGCAGGAGCAGCGCGGGTCGAGCCCGCTCCCCCAGGAAGATCGCGGCGAAGAGGACGCTCCACAGTGGCGAGCTGTAGTTGAGCAGCGTCGCCGTCCCCACCGGGATGTGGGCGATGGCGAGGAAGTAGAGCAGCACGGCGACCCCGCCGAAGACCCCCCGGTAGACCAGCAGGTCGACGCGCTGCCAGACCAGAGCGCGCCGGGCGAGGCGCGGCACGACGACGAACGGCGCCAGCATGAGGAGGAAGCGCACGAAGGCGACCTCGCCGGCCGGCAGGTCCCGCGTCGCCAGCTTGGCGGCGAAGGCCATCGCGCCGAAGGAGAGGGCCGAGACGACGAGGAGAAGAAAGGCTCGGCCGCGAGTCGCCATGCCGCGCATCCTCTCCCGCGCCCGAACGGGACTCAAGCCGCACCGGCGGAGTGCCGCGCGCTCAACTCGCCGGGGCGTCTCCGCCCTGGGTCGCGCGCAGCCGCGCAGCCAGCCACTCCGGCACCGCCACCTTGGTGAAAGTCGACATGTCGACCGCCACGGTCACGATTCGACTCTCCGCCGCGGGTTCGGCGAGGCCGCGATGGTGGAAGCGGTAGCGCCACTCCACCGTGCTCGCGCCCAGGCGCGCGACCACGACCTCGATCTCGAGCTCGTCGCCGTAGCGCAGCGGCCGGCGATAGTCCGACTCGAGGTGCACGGTGGGGAAGCCGAGCCGGTGCTCGGCGAGGAGCGTCGGATAGTCGATGCCGACCGCGTCGTGGAAGAACTCCTCCATCGCGACGTGGCAGAAGTGCAGGTAACGCGGGTAGTAGACGATCCCGGCCGGATCGAGGTCGCCGAACCGGATGACGAGTCGGGTGCGATAGGCCACGCGTCGCTCCTCGCAACGGCCGTCAGCGCGTCGGCGCCGGCTTGCCGCGCAGATAGGGCCCCGGCCAGGGCAGGTCCACGCCGTACTTCGTCGCTGCGCGCAGAGTGAGGTAGGGATCGGCCAGGTGCGGTCGCGCCATCACCACCAGGTCGGCGCGCTCGGCCGCCAGCACCGTGTTGGCGTGATCGGCGTCGAGGATCGCGCCGACCGCCATGACCGGGATCCCCGCCTCGTAACGGATCTTCTCGGCGAACGGGACTTGGTACATCCGCCCGTAGACCGGCTTCGCCGCCGGCGAGTTGCCGCCCGAGGAGACGTCGACGAGATCGCATCCCGCCTCCTTGAGCGCGCGCGCCACGACGACGGTCTCCTCCGGCGTGATGCCGCTGCCGTCTTCCATCCAGTCGGTCGCCGAGAGCCGCACCGAAATCGGCTTGCCGGCCGGCCAGACGGCACGCACCGCCCGAAAAACTGCGAGCGGGAAGCGCATGCGGTTGTCGAGCGAGCCGCCGTAGACGTCGGCGCGCCGGTTGGCCAGCGGCGAGAGGAAGCTCGACAGGAGATAGCCGTGCGCGAAGTGGAGCTCCAGCCACTCGAAGCCGATCTCGTCGGACCAGCGCGCGGCGCGCTCGAAGTCGGCCTGCACCCGGGCCATGTCCGCCGCGTCCATCTCCTTCGGCGCCGGCCACTCCGGACGATAGGGAATCGCCGACGGCGCGAGCGTCGTCCAGCCCCCATCGCTCGCGGCGAGCGGCACGTCTTCTCCCGACCAGGGATGGCGCACCGAGCCCTTGCGGCCGGCGTGAGCGAGCTGGACGCCGAGGCGCGCCGCCGAGTGACACCGGACGAACTCGACGATCCGCCGCCACCCCGCCACGTGCTCTCGCCGGTAGAGGCCCGCGCACCCCAGCGAGATCCTCCCCTCCGGCGCGACGTCGGTCATCTCGGTGAGGACCAGGCCGGCTCCGCCCACCGCGCGGCTGCCCAGGTGGACGAGATGCCAGTCGTTGGGCAGGCCGTCCACCGCCGAGTACTGACACATCGGTGAGACGACGATCCGGTTGGCGAGCTCGACCTCGCGGGCGCGGAAGGGCTGGAAGATCGGCGGCGGCACCGGACCCACGCCGGTACCGCGCCCCTGAGCCTCGGCGAAAGCCCGGTCGGCGCGGCCGACCAGCAGGGGATCGCGCGCCCGCAGGTTGTCGTAGGTGATCCGCTTCGAGCGGGTCATCAGATTGAACGCGAACGTGGCGGGGCTCTGCCGGAGGTAGCGCCGCGAGTTCTCGAACCACTCGAGACTGGTTTCTGCGGCGCGCTGCAGACGGGTCGCCTCGCCGCGACGCCCGGCCTCGTACTCCGCCAGCACTGCCGGCACGTCCGCCAGCCCGCGTTCGCGGAAGACCCCGGCGAGCGCGATGGCGTCTTCCATCGCCAGCTTGGTGCCCGAGCCGATCGAGAAATGCGCGGTGTGGGCCGCGTCGCCGAGCAGCACCACGTTGCGGTGGTGCCAGCGCTCGCAGCGCACGATCGGGAACTGCCGCCAGATCGAGCGATTGGCCAGCAGGCGGCGCCCCTGGAGGTGGCGCGCGAAGACCTGCTCGCAGAGCGCCACGCTCTCCTCCTCGCTCGCGCGATCGAGCCCGGCGCGCCGCCAGGTGTCCTCGTGACACTCGACGATCCAGGTGCTGCGCTCCGCCGCGTAGGGATAGGCGTGGGCCTGGAAGAGCCCGAGGTCGCTCTCCTCGAAGACGAAGGTGAAGGAGGGCAGCGCGAAGTCGGCGCCGAGCCAGCTGAAGCGGCAGCGGCGCAGCTCGATCCAGGGCCGGAACTCCTCGCGGAAGCGATCGCGCACCCGCGAGTTCACGCCGTCGGCGCCCAACACCAGGTCGGCATCCAGGCAGCGGTCGATGTCCTGGATCTCCTCGCCGAAGCGCAGCCGGCACCCGAGCGCCTCGGCGCGCGCCGACAGGGCGCCGAGCAGCTCCGCCCGACCCAACGCCGCGAAGCCGTGGCCGGTCGAGACGACCGTCCCGCCGCGGTAGCGGATCTCGATGTCCCGCCAGGCGCGGAAACGGCGCCGGATCTCGCGCGCGCTCTCGCCGTCGACCTCGTCGAAGAACGAGAGCGTCTCGTCGGAGAAGACGACGCCGAAGCCGAAGGTGTCCTCGGGTCGGTGGCGCTCGAGGATCTCCACTTCGATCGCCGGAAAGCTCTTCTTCATCAGGATGCCGAAGTAGAGCCCGGCCGGCCCGCCGCCGATGGACACGATGCGCACGGCGGGCATTCTAGCCGTCCGCGCCACGCCCCGCCGCCTGTCGAAAGTCAGGTGTCGACCTCCGTGCCGAGGGCCGGTTAACACTCTGGCTTCCAGCCACGTCCTGCTCTGCAACTGCCAGCTCCTCCCGAGGAGATGCCGTGCGCAACGACCGGAAGAACGAAGCTAGGCGCAGTTTCCTGATCGGCGCCCTCGTCGCTCTGCCGCTTCTCGACGGCGGAGCGGCCTGGGCCTCGACGCAGCAGCCGGCGACCGGGCTGCCGGGCTCACAGGCGCCCGCCGAGATCCGTCTCGCTGCCGACGACGAGCCGGGCACACCGCTCGAGGTCTCGGGCCAGCTCTTCGCTCCCGATGGCGTCACTCCGGCGCCCGGCGTGGTGCTCTACGTCTACCAGACCGACGCTACGGGCCGCTACTCGGCGAGCGGCGAGGTGCCGCGACTGCGCGGCTGGATGCGCACCGACGGCGAGGGGCGCTACCGTTACCGCACTATCCGGCCGGCGGCCTATCCGGGCCGCGGGTTCGCCGCCCACGTGCACACTCAGGCGTGGGGCGGCGGCTACGAGCCGCAGTGGAACCGGGATCTGCTGTTCGCCGACGACCCCCTGCTTCCCGACCGCGAGCGCGA
>CAZPZW010000163.1:0-1917 GCA_964591165.1 uncultured Thermoanaerobaculia bacterium
GCGAGCGCGTGCTACGATCCCGCCGTGTTCGACGGGGTGGCGAAGCCCGATTGTCCGCGTTGTGGTGGCAAGGGCTGGATCGTGGTGGAGGACGCGGGAGCCGGCACGGCCCATCCCTGCTCCTGCCGCGGCGAGACCTTGGTTCCGCGACTTCTCGAGGCCGCGGAGATCCCGTTGCGCTACCGCAATTGCACGCTGGAGAATTTCAAGGTGACCGGCCGCGCCGGCGAGGCCGGCGCCGTGCTCCTCGAGGCGCGCGAGCGCTGCCGACGCTACGTCGACGGCTACGTCGACCCCGACGGCAAGCTCCAGGAAGTGGGGCTGCTCTTCGTGGGGCCGCCCGGCACCGGCAAGACCCATCTCGCCAGCGCGGTGCTCTCGGCGCTCGTCCGGCGCTACCGCGTCCGCGGGCGCTTCGCCGACTTCACGTCGCTCATCCACCAGATCCAGTCGACCTTCGATCCGGCGAGCCCGGAGTCGAAACACGACGTGCTCGATCCGGTGATCGAAGCCGAGCTGCTGGTGCTCGACGAGCTCGGCGCGCAGAAGCCGACGCCGTTCGTCACCGACACGCTCTATCTGATCCTCAACACCCGCTACACCGCGCGCCGGCCGACGCTCTTCACCACCAACTACCGCCTGGCGCGTGCCGGTGAATCGGGTCTCGGGAGCCACGAGGTGCTCGAGTCGCGGTTGACGCCCGCGCTCGCCTCCCGCCTCTTCGAGATGGCCGCGGTCGTCTCGCTCGACGTCTCCGACTACCGCAAGGACATCGGGCAGCACTCGGTTCCGGTCCGGGCCTGGGGCTCGTGAGCCGCCGCCTCTCGGCGCTCGACGCGCTCGGTCGCGGCGCGGGAAACCTGCGCGGCAACCACGAGCTCGTCTGGATCCAGCTCGCCGGATCGCTGGCGCTGGTGGCGGTGATCCTGGTCGGCGTGCTCGCGATGTTCGCAGCCTTCGGCGTGCCCGCGTCGTTGTTGGCAGGCGATCGGCCGGAGGCGCTGCGCGAGGCGCTCCAAGCCCTGCCGGACGACCTGGGCAGCCTGCCGCGGCGCTTCGGTTCGGCGCTGCTCGTCCTCCTGGTGACCTCGACCGTGGCGTTTCTCGCCTTCTGTTGGTACCAGGCGGGAACGCTCGCCGTGCTGGTCGCCGGCGAGGCCCAGGCACCGCTCGCCCGTGGCGTGACCGGCGCGGTCTTCCGCACCTTCTCTTGGAGCGCCTTCTCCGGTTGGTCGACGCGCTACTTCCTGCGCCTCTTCTGGCTGCTCAATCTCTTCCTGCTCTTCATGCTGCTGGCGCTCCTCGGTCTCCTCCTGCCGCTGCTCTTCCTCCCCAGCCTGGCGGAGGCGCGTGGCGGAGGGGCCGCGTGTCTGGTGGGGTGCGGCGCGGCGCTGCCCTTCCTCTTCGTGCTCTCGGTGGTGGCGATCGCCATGACGGTCGCCCAGGTGCGGGTGGTGGAGGAGCCGTGCGGCGTCTTCGCCGCGGCCCGCAGCGGCTTCGCGATCGCCGGGCGGCGGCTGGGCGCGCTCGTCCTGCTCTATCTCCTGATGCTGCTCGCCTCGCTGGCCATCGCGCTGCTCGTCGGCGGGCTGGGCGTCACCGCCGAGCTCGCCCTCGCCGGCTCGGCCTGGAAGGCGCTGCCCGCGGTCGCGCTGTCGATCCTGCAGATGGTCACGAGCGCCGCGCTCTCGCTGCTCTACCTCGCCGCCGTGGTGGCGCTGGTGCGCGCCGAGCGGCGCCTGGAGGCGGCGCCGGCGTGAAGCTGCGGCGCGGCGGGTGGCAGTCGTCCGGCGTCGCGCTGCTGCTCGTCGTCGCGGGTGTCTCGGCCTGCGCGCGCGCGCGGCGTCCGGCCACGCTTCCTCCTCGAGTCGTCGAGCCGGCGCCCACCGTGCCGCAGCCGCCGCTGCCCGAGCCGCC
>CAZPZW010000163.1:2017-6576 GCA_964591165.1 uncultured Thermoanaerobaculia bacterium
CCGCCTCCCAAGCCGCTGCCCGCGCCGCGTCCGAGCTTCTCCGGCTGGGTCCGGATCGGCTTGGCGAGCGATCTCGAGAGCGTGACCCTCCCCTGCTGCGAAGGTGAGCTGGCGCCTTTGCCCGGCGGCGAGAGGCTGGCTCTCGTGGCACCGGTCCAGGTGCGCCCGGCGGTCTCGGGGATCAGCGCCGCCGTCTACCGGCTGCAGATCGCGGCGCTGCGCGACGAAGGGCAGGCGGGCGAGCTCGCGCGCCGCCTGGCGCGCGCGACCGGGGAGGCCGCGGATGCCCGGTTCGACGCCCAGGCGGGGCTCTACCGGGTGCGGCTGGGGCGTTACGCCAGCCGCGAGCTCGCGGACACCGCCGGCCGGAAACTGGCGCGCCGCGGCGTCGACAGCTTCTGGGTGGTCTCGGAGGGTTCGACCCTCGCCGAACCGGCGCTCGAGGTGCTGCAGGGGGGACGGCGGCACCGCGTCGCCGGGCGGCGCTACGTGCTCTCGGCGCCGGCCGACGGCGGGCTGCGCTACGCCGACCGCCGCTACCGCGGGCGGCTGGTGGTCTTCCTCAACGACCGCGGGCGGCTCAACCTGGTCAACGAGCTGTCGCTCGAGGACTATCTGCGCGGCGTCGTCCCGCGCGAGCTCGGCCCGGGCGCCTATCCCGAGCTCGAGGCGCTCAAGGCCCAGGCGGTCGCGGCGCGCAGCTACACGCTGCGCAATCTCGGGGAGTTCGCCGACGAGGGTTACGATCTCTGCGGCACCCCGCGCTGTCAGGTCTATGGCGGGATGACGGACGAGCATCCGCTCTCCGACCGTGCGATCCGGGAGACCGCGGGCGAGATCCTGGTCGACGACGGCCAGGCGATCGACGCGCTCTACAGCGCCACCTGCGGCGGCCATACCGAGAACGTGGAGGTCGTTTTCCCCTTGAAGCGGGGGCGCTATCTCGCCGGCGTTCCCTGCATCGAAGGGGGGCTCGCCCGGCTGCGTGCCGGCACGGCTCCGGGCGCCCGGTTCCCGGCGTCGTTGCTCGGCGAGATCCTCGGTGCCGCTCCGGACGAGGTGCGCGGGCCGATCGATCTCGAGCGGATGCTGCGCCGGTTGGCCGAGCGCGCCGGCCTGGCGGTGCCGGAGGACCACCTGCGCAGCCTAGACCGTGGCGAAGTGCAGCGGTTCCTCGGCTCGTATTTCGATCTCGCGCTCGACGCGCGGCTCTTCGGGCCCCGCGAGGAACTGGCCAGGCTGGTCGCCGCGCCTCCTGCCGCGTGGTCGGGCGAGGACCGCCAATTCGCCACCTACCTGCTCGCCGCGGGGTGGCCCGGTGACGCGCCCGGAACGCGGCTCTCTGCCGTAGAGATCGAGGAGCTCCTGTTGCAGCTCGCGGTGCGGCTGGATCTGGCCGACGAGCTGCGCGCCGATTTCGCGAGCCTCGCCGGCGACCTGCTCGAGCTGCGGGTCGACGGCGAGCCGCTCCGCCTGACCGTGCCGCCCGAGCTCGCGGTCTTCCGCGACGACGGCGGCGGCGCGCCGCGTGGCGCGGAGGCGGTGCTCGCCCCCGGCGACACGGTGCGCCTCTATCGGGTCGCCGGCCGGTGGCGCGCTCTGGTGCACGAAGTGGACCCGCGCGGCGCGGCGGTCGACCGCACCCATCAGCTCTCGAGCTGGACGCGCTTCCGCAGCGACGCGACGCTCGCCGAGGCGGCCGCCACCCGCCTTCCGGGCTTCCACTACCGCGGCTTCGAGATCCTGGAGCGCGGCGTCTCCGGCCGGGTGGGCAAGATCCGCCTGCTCGGCGCGGGCGACGAGGCGGTGGTGATCGAGGGTCTCGCCGTGCGGTGGACGCTCGACCTGCCCGACACCCTGTTCACCGCCCGCCGCGTCCAGCCGCCGGGCGGGAAGGCCGGATGGCAGTTCTCCGGCCGGGGCTGGGGGCACGGTGTCGGCCTCTGCCAGATGGGCGCCTACGGCATGGCGCGCCGTGGCCACGATTACCGCGAGATCCTGGCGCACTACTACGGTGGAGCGACCCTGGAGCGCCTGCCGGCGCCCGCCGCGCCGCCGGCACCCTAGAGCTGGTTCTCCGGCGGGCCGCCGCGGCGCGCTTCAGCGGCGGCGGTGCAGGCTGGCGTAGACGCCCAGGCAGCGGTCCTGGACGACCTCGAGGCCGGCGCCGGCAAGCCGCTCGGCTGCGGCATCGTGGCGGATGCCGCTCTGCAGCCAGACGATCTTCGGGCGGCGCGCGGGCGGCAGAGCGAGGATCTCGTCCGCCAACTCCGGGATGGCGTCGCTGCGCCGGAAGACGTCGACGAACTCGACCGGCTCCGGGAGGCTGGCGAGATCGGGATAGGCGGCCTCGCCGAGGGCGCTCGCGAGGTTCGGATTGACCGGGATCACCCGGATGCCGAGCTGCTGCAGCCGGCGCGGGATCTCGAACGCCGGCTGACCGGCCCGGTTCTCCCCCTTCATCCCCACCACCGCGACCGCGGCCATCGCGCGGACCATCTCGATCAACCGCTCCTCCTCCTCGACGATCCGTCCGCGCGCGTTCATGCCGCGATTCTAGGCCAGATTCTCCCCGTCGCCCGGGCGCCCTTGGGCCGTTCCGGCGCCGCGGGATAGCATCGGGCGCGGCCGAGGAGGACGTTCTTGGACTTCGCACTGAACGAGGAACAGAAGGCGATCCAGCGCACGGCGCGCGACTTCGCGCGGCGCGAAGTCGATCCGATCGTCGACGAGCACGACGAGAAGCAGATCTACCCGCTCGCGGTGATGAAGAAGGCGGCCGCCCTGGGCTTCCTGGGGGTGATCTTCCCGGAGACCTACGGGGGAGCGGGGCTGTCCTACGTCGACTATGTCCTGGTGGTCACCGAGCTCTCCAAGGTGGATCCCTCGGTTGGCATCTCGGTCGCCGCGCACAACTCGCTCGGCACCAACCACATCTACAAGTTCGGCAACGAGGCGCAGCGACGGCGCTGGGTGACTCCGCTGGCGCACGGCGAGAAGATCGCCGCCTGGGCGCTGACCGAGCCCGGCTCGGGCTCCGACGCCGCGGCGGCGCGCACCCGGGCGCGGCGCGTGGAGGGCGGCTGGGTGCTCGACGGCAACAAGGTCTTCTGCACCCACGGCGCGGTCGGCGACCTCTGCGTGGTGATGGCGGTCACCGACCCGGAGGCGCGCAAGGGCCGCAACATGTCGGCTTTCGTGCTCGAGAAGGGGATGCCGGGCTTCCGGCCGGGAAAGAAGGAGAACAAGCTCGGGATCCGCGCCTCCGATACGTCCGAGGTGGTGCTGGAGAGCTGCTTCGTCCCCGACGATCATCTGCTTGGCGAGCCGGGCGAGGGCTTCAAGCAGGCGCTCGCGGTGCTCGACGGCGGCCGCATTTCCATCGCCGCGCTCGGTCTCGGCACGGCGATCGGCGCCTACGAGTGCGCCCTGGCCTACGCCAAGCAGCGCGAGCAGTTCGACCAGCCGATCGCCGGGTTCCAGGCGATCCGCTTCGCGCTCGCCGAAATGGCCACCCGCATCGCCGCCGCCGAAGCGCTGACTTTCGCCGCCGCGGTGGAGATGGACCGCACCGGCAAGGTGACGCTCAAGGCCTCGGAGGCCAAGTTGATGACGGGCGAGGTCGCGGTCTTCTGCGCCGAGCGCGCGGTGCAGATCCACGGCGGCTACGGTTTCGTCAAGGACTACCGCGCCGAGAAGTTCTACCGCGATGCCAAGATCTGCACGATCGGCGAAGGGACGAGCGAGGTGCAGCGCCTGGTGATCGCCCGCCAGCTGCTCTCGGCATGAAGCGTCCCGCGGATCCCGAGGCGGTCGTCGCGGCGTTGCTCGCCCGCAGCCCGCGCGGCGTGGCCCAAGCCATCTCGCTGGTCGAGGACGACGGCGCAGGTCGCGCCGAGCTGATGCGGAGCATCTACCCGCGCACCGGGCGGGCGCGCATCCTCGGCGTCACCGGCCCGCCGGGCGCCGGCAAGAGCACTCTGGTCGACCGGCTGGCGCAGGAGTGCCTGCGGCGCGGCGAGACGGTCGGCATCCTGTGCGTCGATCCCACCTCGCCGTTCACCGGCGGCGCGCTGCTCGGCGACCGGATCCGCATGCAGGGGATCGCGACCGATCCCGGGGTCTTCATCCGCTCGATGGCGACGCGCGGCGCCCTGGGGGGCCTGGCACGCGCCACGCGCGACGCCGCCGACCTGCTCGACGCGGCCGGCTTCGACTGGGTGCTGGTGGAGACCGTCGGCGTCGGCCAGGGCGAAGTCGACGTGGTGGAGACGGTCGACAGCGTGGTGGTGGTGACGGTTCCCGGCCTGGGCGACGACATCCAGGCGATCAAGGCGGGGATCCTCGAGATCGCCGACGTGTTCGTGATCAACAAGGCCGACCGCCCCGGCGCGGACCGGGTGCAGACCGACCTCGAGTACGTGATGTCGCTCGCCCCGTCGCCGGAGCAGGCGAGGGCCGAGATCTTCCGGACCGTCGCCGTCCGCGACGAGGGGATCGACCTCCTGAAGGAGGGGATCGCCCGATGGGTCGCGGGGCACGGGGGAGCGCGCCGGGCG
>CAZPZW010000164.1:0-4460 GCA_964591165.1 uncultured Thermoanaerobaculia bacterium
AGGATCACCCCGAGCTGCGTGCCCTGCGCGGCGGTCAGGGTCGGCGAGTTCATCAAGGTCGGAGAGCGCGCCGCATCGCTCCCGGCCGAGAGGCCGGCCACCGGATCCATCGCCTTGGCCAGCCCGAAATCGAGCACTTTGACTCTGCCATCGGGCGTGAGCTTGACGTTGGCCGGCTTGAGGTCGCGGTGGACGATCCCCTTCTCGTGCGCCTCCTCGAGGGCTGCGGCGATCTGGCGGGCGATCGCGAGGCTCTCTTCGAGCGGGACCGGACCGCTCTCGAGGCGCTCGGCGAGGGTTGCCCCCTCGATCAACTCCATGACCAGAGCGCGCGTCTCCCCGTTCGTCTCGACGCCGTAGATCTGCGCGATGTTGGGGTGGTTCAGGCTGGCGAGGAGCTTCGCCTCGCGCTCGAACCGGGCCAGGCGCTCGGAATCCGTCGCGACGGAGGCCGGCAGGATTTTGACCGCGACTTCGCGCTCGAGCTTGGTGTCGATCGCCCGGTAGACCTCTCCCATGCCGCCCTCTCCCAGCTTGGCGGTGACGCGGTAGTGCGCGAGGGTCGAGCCGATCAAGCGACGGGTTCCTCCACGACGCCGAATCCTGCCGGTCTGCGGGCGAAGAGCGGGCGGAGTCTAGCGCGAAACCGCTGCGCCTCCGGGCCGGAGATTCCGGCGCCACGGCGCCGGTCAGTGGGCCTGATCGCTCACCACCTGGCCCTCGATCACCACGCCGGTCACGTGCGTCGTGTACTCGAACGGATCGCCGTCGAAGAGCGCGACGTCGCCGTCCTTGCCGGGCTCGAGCGAACCCACCCGGCTTGCCACGCCGAGGATCTTCGCCGCGTCGAGAGTGATGGCCGCCAGCGCCGCGTCGAAGGCGAGCCCGTTCGCGGCGGCGATGGCCGCTTCGAACAGCACCACTCGGCTCTTCGGCACGTAGCTCTCGTAGCCGCTCTGCAGGGCGAACGGGATCCCGGCGCGATGCAGCAGGCCCGCGGTCTCGAGGCTCAGGTTCTCGCGCTCGTCGAAGGCGCGCGCCATGGTGGGATGAAGGATCACCGGCACGCCGGCGCGGCGGATCTCGTCGGTCACCAGATAGGCCTCGGCGGCGCCGTCGAGCACGACGTCGATCGCGAACTCCTCGGCGAGACGCAGCGCGGAGAGGATGTCCTGGGCCCGGTTCACCGTGACGAGCAGCGGAGTCTCCCGGGCCAGCACCGCGGCCAGCGCTTCGAGCTCGAGATCGCGCGCCGGCCGCTTGGCGGCTTCCGCCGCGGCGAGCTTCTGCCGGTACTCGCCGGCGCGGATCAGCGCGGCGCGCAGCATCGCCATCTGCTTGGCGCGCGTTCCCGGCGCCTTGCCCTTCTCGGCGTACGCGGCCGGACCGAGGTTCGAGGCGATCATGGTCATCGGGTCGACCACCGCAGCCCCGACCGTCGCGCCGCGCGTCTTGACCACCATCGTCTGGCCCGAGACCAGCGCGCCCGGCCCATGGCCGGTGTGCACCGTGGTGACGCCGAATCGACGCAGCCAGCCCACCAGGACCTCCTGGGCGTTGTAGGCGTCGATGGCGCGCAGTTGCGGCTGGATCGGCGCCGACTCTTCGAGCTGATCCTGATCGTGTTTCTGGTTGAGGTAGCCTGCCAGTCCGACGACCGAGTGCGCGTCGATCAGGCCCGGCGTTGCGACCTTGGCGGTCAGCACCTGCAGCCCCTCGGGGATGGCGACCGCCGAGGCTTCGCCGACGCGGGCGATCCTGCCCGCCTCGATGACGATCACGCCGTCGCGGATCGGCGCCCCCGCCAGGGTGTGGAGGGTCTCGGCGCGGATCGCGAGCGACTGCGCGTGCGCCGCGCTCGCCGCGGCGGCGAGCGTCGTGAGGGCCCAACCCAGGGCACGCCGTCTCATCGCGATCCCTCCATCTCCAACTCCTCCTGCGCTATCGAATCGTGGCCGGCGCCGTAGCCGCCGACTGCCATGAGGCGGTCTAGCGGATCGCCGCGGTCGAAGACCCGCTGGCCCTCGACCCAGGTCTCGAGGACCTTGGTGTAGACGCTCAGCGGGTCGCCGTCGAGCAGGACGAAGTCGGCGTCCTTGCCCGGCTCGAGCGAGCCGATGCGCTGCTCGAGATCGAGCATGCGGGCGCCGTTGAGGGTCAGCGCCGCGAGCGCGGTGTCGCGCGACAGGCCGGCGCGTACGCCCATGGCGGCGGAGCGCAGGAAGAGGCGCGAGTCGGTGATCGGGTCGTCGGTGTGGTAGGCGATCAGTACACCGGCGCGTTCGAGCGCCGCGCCGGTCTCGAAGGCGAGGTCCATCGCCTCCAGCTTGCCGCCCGGGCTGTCGATCTGGATGATCGAGGCCGGCACCTTGGCGCGCGCGATCTCGTCGGCCACCTTCCAGGCCTCGCTCACGTGGTGCAGCACGACACGGAAGCCGAACTCCTCGGCGAGCCGCAGTACGGTCACGATGTCGTCGTGGCGGTGGGTGTGGTGGTGCACCACCCGGCGGCCGGAGAGCACTTCGCACAGCCCGTCGAGCGCGAGGTCGCGGTCCGGGCGCTGGTCGGCGGCGAGCTCGGGGTCCGCCAGCTTGCGGCAGTACTCGGCGGCCTTGACGAACTGCTCGCGCACGAGCGCAGCCGATTTCGCGCGCGTGCCGGGGAACGGCGGGTCGCGGCGCGAGTTCGTGCCGTTGGCCATCTTCATCCCGCCGGCGATCGCGCCGTCGGCCCAGCGGATCGCCAGGTCGTCGAGCGTCGAGCCGTCCCGGAGCTTGAGGTAGACCGTCTGGCCGCTCAGCAGGTGCCCCGATCCGGGCATCACGTTGGCGGTGGTGATGCCCCCCGCCTGCGCCTTCTGGATCCCGGAGTGGCGCACGTTCACGCCGTCGAGCGCCCGCACGTCGGGCTGGATCGGGGCGCTCGAGTCCGCGCCGGCGACCTGGCCGACGTGGGAATGCGTATCGACCAGGCCGGGCATCAGGACCTTCCCGGAGACGTCATGGACCAGGGCGCCCTCCGGGACGACCACCCCGGCGTCGACCGCCAGGATCTTGCCGTGTTGCACGACGAGGGTGCCGCGCGCGATCTCACCGCGCGAGACGGTGAGGATCCGCGCCCCGGTGAAGGCGAGCGGGGTCTCCTGCGCGAAGGCGGGAAGGTGCGAAGCGGAAGCGAGCGCGACGAAGAGCGCGGCGGACCGTCTCATGGTGGCTCCTGGCTGAGCGAGGTGAAGGTGCACTAGCTCGAGCCCGCCGCGGCGCGGAGGGTCCGTGCGACGAAGACCGGGGTGACCTGACCGCGCCACCGCGGGTCGAGGTCGGTGTTGTCCATCGGCGTGGCGGCGGCGCGCGTCGCGGCGGCGGCCGCGCGGATCGAATCCTCGTCGAGCGGCCGGCCGACGAGCTCGCGCGCCGCTTCGGCGGCGGTCACCGGCGAGGAGCCGACCGATCCGAGGACGATGCGCGCCTCGGCGACTCGCGCGCCCTCCAGGCGCAAGGCGACCGCCACCGAGAGGACTCCGAAGTCGATCGCTCCGCGGCGGCGCAGCTTGAAAAAGGCGGTTCGGAGTCGGCGGGCGTCGCTCTCAGCCGGCACGGTGATCGCGGTGACGATCTCGTCGGCGCCTTTGGAGAGATAGTCGATCCCGTCGTCGCGGTAGAGCGCGACGAGCGGGATCTCGCGTTCGCCGTCGCGGGCGACCAGGCGGACGCGCGCATCGAGCGCGATCAACATCGGCACCGAGTCGGCGGAGGCGACCGCCCAGCAGCGCGGCGAGGAAGGGGCGACCCAACAGGTCGTCCCCTCGGCCTTCATGCAGTAGTGGATCGACCGGCGCCACTCCTCGTTCTGGTTGTAGTAGGTGCAGCGGGTGTCGAGACAGAGGTTGCCGCCGAGCGTCCCCTGATGGCGCAGCACCGGCGAGCTGATCGACGCGATGGCCGCGGCGAGCGCCGGGTAGCGCTCGCGGAGCGCGGTGTGGCGCTCGAGGTCCGCCAGGACTGCCGTCGCACCGATCCGCAGACCGCCGTCGGTCGCGACGCCCGCCAGCTCGGCGATCCGAGTGAGCGAGACGACGGCGCGAGCCTTCTGGTGACCCCGCTTCAGGTTGGGCCAGAGGTCGGTGCCACCGGCGACGAGGCGCGCCGCGGGGCCCTCCGCGGCGAGGATCCGCGTCGCTTCGCCGAGCGAGGTCGGTTGGTGGAGTCGGAAGGGGGGGAGTCTCAGCACGAGCGGCTCTTTTTGGCGCGGGCCGGCTCGGCGAGGTTGCTGACTCGCCTGGCCGCGGCTCGATTCGTGGTCCGACCCCGCCCACCCTGGCGGGAGCTGCCGGCTGCGCGCGGTGCGGTGGCTCCGGGCTCGCCGGCACTCCCGCCGAACGTGACGGTCGTGGCGCCGTCGTCCGTGGCGCGGGCCGGCTCGGCGAGGTTGCTGACTCGCCTGGCCGCGGCTCGATTCGT
>CAZPZW010000164.1:4560-6512 GCA_964591165.1 uncultured Thermoanaerobaculia bacterium
GAGCTGCCGGCTGCGCGCGGTGCGGTGGCTCCGGGCTCGCCGGCACTCCCGCCGAGCGTGACGGTCGTGGTTTGGTCATCCATGGCGCGGGCCGGCTCGGCATGGTGGGTGGCGCTTCTCATTCAGTCGCCCTTGGTTCCCTTGAGATCGGTCGTGAGGGCGCGGACGCCTCTCGCCTTGAGTGCCAGCTCTTTCTCGGTCATCGTGCCGGCCCTGGATTTCCGCCCGGTGGCCTCGCGGAACTCGGCCTCGTTCGCCGCCTGACCGTCGCCGCCCTCCCAGGGTGGCGGGATCTTCAGGGTGAAGCCGAAGTCGACGTCGGGGAAGCTCGTCGGACCGACCCGTGGGTCCTTCCCCCTGGCCTTGGCCTCGAGGGCCTTGAGCACCAGGTGGGGATGGATCGGCACCTGGTCGATGCGCACCCCGACCGCGTCGTGGATCGCGTTGGCGCAGGCCGGCATGATCGGCAGCAGCGGTCCCTGGCCGACCTCCTTGGCGCCGTAGGGCCCGGCCGGGTCGGGCTCCTCGATGAGATAGGTGGTGACCGGCGGCATCTCTTCCATGGTGAGGCTCTTGTACTCGAGCAGGGAGGGGAACTTGTGGACCAGCGCGGCGGAGCGCGACTTCGGCAGGCGGCGGAAAGCCGACTCCTCCATCATCGCCTCGCCCAGACCCATGTAGACGCTCCCTTCGACCTGGCCGAGGACCAGCGCCGGGTTGATCGAGCGGCCGATGTCGTGCGCGATCCAGACCTGCACCGGTTTCCAGACGCCGGTGTCGCGGTCGACCTCGACCTCGACCACCGCCGCGGTGTACGAGTAGGTGGGGGAGGGTCCCACCCCGGCGCCGCGGTACTTGCCAGGCGAGCGGGGCGGGGTATAGGAGCCGGTCGCGCCGAGCGTGCCGAAGCGCGCTTCGGCGGCGATCACCGCCTCCTCCCAGGCGAGTCCGCGCGCCGGGTCGGCTCCGTCGAAGACCCGGCGGCCGGCGAAGACGAGCCGTTCCGCAGGCAGTTCGAGCTGGCTGCCGACTGCCTCGGCGATCTGCTTCCGTGCTCGCTGGGCAGCTTCGCGCGCGGCGTTGCCCACCATCAGGGTGACGCGCGAGGAGTAGCTCCCCAGGTCGACCGGCGTGAGGTCGGTGTCGGCGACGCAGAGCCGGATGTCGCCGAGCTCGATGCCCAGCTCCTCGGCCACGATGGCTGCCAGCACGGAGTCGCTGCCCTGGCCGATCTCGGTCTCGCCGCAGAAGACCGCGACGCCCCCCGAACGGTCGAGCTTCAGCAGGACGCCCGACTGCGGCATGTGATTCCAGTAGATCGGCAGGCCCGCACCGCAGAGATACGAGCCGCAGGCGAGCCCCAGACCGCGTCCCTCCGGCAGCTTGCCCCAACGCGCCCGGAAGTCCGCTCCAGCGACCACCGCCTCGATGCAGCGCCCGAGCGCGATGGTGCCGATCTTCAGCCAGTTCGCGGTCACCGTCTCCGGCTGTTCCACGATCCGCAGCCGCAGGTCGGCGGGGTTGATCCCCTGCCGCACGGCGATCTTGTCGAGCTGCACCTCCCAGGCGAAGCGCGGCTGCGGCGTGCCGTGGCCGCGCTTCGGCCCGCACGCCGGCTTGTTGGTGAAGGCGCGGATCGACTCGAAACGGTAACGCGGCAGGCGGTAGGTCACCGTCTGCAGGGCGCCGGTGTAGTAGGTGGAGGCGACGCCGTAGCTCCCGTAGGCCCCGCCGTCGAGCGCCGTCGAGAGCGTCTGCGCGGTGAGCGTGCCGTCCTGACGCACCCCGGTCTTGAGGCGCATGAGCACCGGGTGGCGCCCGCGATGGCAGTAGAAGACCTCCTCGCGGGTGAGGCAGATCTTGGCCGGCCGGCCGAGCCGGAGCGCCATGGCGGCGGCCACGATCTCGTGGCCGAACGGATCGCTCTTGCCGCCGAAACCGCCGCCGTTCGG
>CAZPZW010000165.1:0-6421 GCA_964591165.1 uncultured Thermoanaerobaculia bacterium
CGAGGTGCTGGAGCGCTTCGCCTACTACGGCATCTACTTCAGCTTCGGCATCTACCTCACCAGCCTCGGCTTCTCGCGCGACCAGCTCGGCGTGGTGCAGACCCTCTTCCTGCTGCTCTCCTACTGCCTGCCGCTCTTCTCCGGGACACTGGCCGACCGCTTCGGCTTCAAGACGATGCTGATCGCGGCCTACCTCGCCTATCTGCCGGCGATCCTGCTGCTCATCCTCACCGAGTCGTTCTCGGGTATCGCGCTCACCATGCTCTCGATCGGATTCGCGGCGGGCCTCTTCAAGCCGCTGATCTTCGGCACCGTCCGGGCGGTCACCGACGGGACGAACTCGACGCTCGGCGTCGGCATCTTCTACGCCATGGTCAACGTCGGCGGCTCGCTCGGCCCGCTGGTCCTGGGGCGCCTGCGCGCGATCTCGTGGGACTACGCCTTCTACGCGGCCGCCGTCGCGATCGGCGTGATGCTCGTAATCACCGTTCTCTTCTACAAGGAGCCGCCGCGCGCCATCGAGAAGCGGAGCCTCGGCGAGAAGCTCCGCGAGATCGGCGAAGCGCTCGCCGACCGGCGCTTCGCGCTCTTCCTGCTGCTGCTCGGGCTGGGTTTCTGGATTCCGTTCTGGGGCTTCTTCAATCTCTGCGCGCTCTACGTCGACCGGAACCTCGACACGGTGCGGCTCTACGAAGTCGTGCGTGGCGTGCTCGGCGCCGGCATCGCCGGTTTCCTCTCGCACGAGGAGGGGGGCGCGCGGCGGATCCTCGGCGAGACGATCTCGCACACCGGCTGGGTCATCATGATCCTGCAGGTCCTCGTCTCGCGCACGGTGGAGCGCTTCAAGCCGCTGCCCACCTTCTTCACCGGCCTCGCGGTGATGTCGGTCGGCTTCGTGGTGCTGGGCACGGCGGCGGTCGTCGAGCCCGCGCTGGTCTTCCTCGGCATCCTGCTCTTCGCCGGCGGCGAGATGATCGCCTCGCCGCGCATCCAGGAGTACATCCAGCGCTTGGCGCCGCGCGAGAAGGCCGGCCTCTACAGCGGCACCAACTTCCTCGCGGTCGGGATCGGCGCCTTCAGCGGCGTGCTCTACACGCCGCTCTACGGCCGCTTCGCCGAGGCCGGGCACGCCGGCTGGGTCTGGTACGCGCTCGCCGCGCACGTCCTGCTCGGGTTGCTCGCGTTGGCCATCTTCCAGAAGCTGGCGGGAACGATGGAGGAGCGTAGCGAGGGGGCCGCGGCGCGCGGATGATCGCGGGACGCGCGTCGGAGAGCGCGGTCCGGCACCCGCCGGCGGCGATCGATCAGGGAATCCAGGCCTTGCGCGGGCTGGCGATCCTGCTGCTCGTCGCGACCCATGCCACCTCCTGGGTGCCCGGGTTGCACGGCGGCCGATGGGAGCAGATCCACGCTGCGCTGGCCTTCGTGCGCATGCCGCTGTTCGCGGCGATCTCCGGATGGGTCTACGCGCTGGGCGAGCCGGGGCCGGGAGACGGCCTGCGCTTCATCCGCAGGCGGGCCCGTCGTCTGCTCCTGCCGGTCCTCTCCTTCGGCCTCCTGGTGGCTTTCGTCCAGACCGCGCCGCTCCGCTTCACCTGGCCCACCTCCTTTGCCACCGCGGCCCGGGAGCTGGTCCAGCCACGTGGCCAGTTCTGGTTCGTGGAGTCGCTGTTCGTGATTTCGCTGCTTGTCCTGGGCCTCGCGGCGGCCGGATGTCTGGCCACGGCGCGGCGCTGGGCGATCACCACCGCGCTGGCGCTGGCCCTGCCGCTCGTCTTCCCCACGATCCCGGTCTGGCCCTGGCGGCGCAACGAGTGGGCGGGCGGCACCGTGCTCCTGCTCGGTTACGTGCTCCTCGGCTACGGCGCGAAGCGCTACACGGACCGCCGCTTGCGACGGGGGTCGATCGCGACGGCGCTCGCCGTCCTCACGCTCGGCGTCGTCGCACAACAGCTCGTCGGGCGCGGCGTGCTGGAGCTCAGCCTCGATCGCGGCGACGTGCTGTCGATGGTGGTCGGCATTCCGGCGGTCCTCTTGCTGCTGCACTTCCGGGGGTCGATCCCCGGGCTCGCCTGGCTGGGCCCGTCGACGTTCGCGATCTTCCTCTACCACATCGACGGCATCGAGGTGGGGCGGCGCACTCTCGCCACCGTGGGAGTCGCGCCCGGGCCGGTCGCGACCTATCTGCTGCTGGTCGCCTCCGGGATCGTCGTGCCGATCCTGGCGCAGAGTCTCCTGGTGCGCTGGCGGGTGACCCGGCGGCTCTTCCTCGGGCTGCGCTGAGCGCCGGGCGACCTGCTTCGGGTCCCTTCTCCAGCGCTCAAGCGGCGGTGTCGTCGGGGCCGCGGCTCGCCATCTCGCGCAGGCGGTCCGGCTCCTCCTGCAGGAGCCTGCGGTTGCGCGCCTGCGGAGGAAGGCGGGCGGCGAGCGGCATCAGCAGCCGGTCGCGCAGCGCGCGCTCGAACGGCGAGGTCCGCTCGGCGAGCCGTCCCAGTCGTCCCGCCGTGGCCTGGACCCAGCGCACGGCGTCCCGCCGGCGGGCGGTGTAGGCGGCGAGAGCGGTCTCCATCCCGTCGGCGGAGCGCAGCACGTCGAGCAGCACCGCGGCGTCGACCAGCGCGCTGTTGGCGCCCTGGCCGAGGTTGGGCGCCATGGCGTGGGCGGCGTCGCCGACCAGCGCCAGGCACCCGGCGTGGTAGCGCCCGCAGTCGACGCGCACCACCTCGTTGACCAGCAGCCGGTCGAACTGGGAGACGCCGGAGAGGATCTCCTCCGCCGGGGGGTAGGCCTCCCGCCAGATCGCGGAGAAGGCCTCGAGATCGCGCGCCGCGAGCGCCGCCGCGAGCGCCGGCGTGCCGGAAGAGGTGAAGAAGTAGGCGCCCCCGGGCACCGGGAAGCTGCCGAAGATCCCCGCCGCGGTCCAGGCCTCCTCGGAGCGCGCCAGCTCGATCGCCGACAGGCCGCGGACGTAGGAGATCCCGGTGGCGACGCGGCGGGTCGCGAAGTCGCCCCCGGCGCGCACCCGCGAGTCGACGCCGTCCGCGCCGACCACCAGGTCGGCGGCGAGGCGCGACTCGCCGCTCGCGGTGCGCAGCTCGACCGCGCCGTCCGGCGTGGCCGCTTCGACCGAGGTCCCCAGCCGAATGTCGATTCGCGCCTCGCGCGCCACGGCGGCGAGCAGCACGTCCTGGAGATCGCTCCGCCGCAGGACGAGGATGTGCGGGTCGCCGGCGATGCCGTCGAAGCGCGGCGCGAGCAGCACCCGGCCCCGTCCGTCGACGATGCGCGGCGCGTCGAGCCTCCGGCCGCGACGGGAGAGCTCCTCGGCGAGACCCAGGCCGTCGAGCACCGCGAGGCCGTTGGGGGCGAGCGCGATGCCGGCGCCGACGGCGCGCGGCTCCGCGATGCGCTCGCAGAGCGTCACCCGCGCCCCGGCCCGGGCGAGCAGCAGCGCCGCCGCGGCGCCGCCCACGCCGGCGCCCGCGACCAGGGCGTCGATCGACTCGAGTTTCATCGCATCCCTCCGGCGCGGCGCACTCTATCGAGAAACCCGCCTGGCGCGGAGCGCTTTGCTACGCTCGAGGGCGTTTTTTGGGGGGTTGCGATGCGCGATCGGCTCTACATCGCAGGACGTTGGACCTCGCCGGTGCGGGGCGGACGATTGGCGGTGGAGAATCCGGCGAGCGAGGAGCCGATCGGCGAGGCGCCGGCGGCGAGCGCGGCCGACGTCGACGCGGCGGTGGGCGCGGCGCGCGCGGCGTTCGACGCCGGTTGGGGAGAGTCGACCGGCGCCTGGCGCGCCCCCTACCTGCGCGCCATCGCCGCGTCGATCACGGCGCGGCGCGAGGCGCTGGCGCGGCTCGAGGTGCTGGACAACGGCAAGCCGTTGCCTGAGGCGCTCTGGGACGTCGACGACGCCGCGGGCTGCTTCGCGATGTACGCCGACCTCGCCGAGGAGCTCGACCGGCGGCAGGAGCGCCGCGTGGACCTGCCCGACGGACGTTTCACCTCGGTCGTGCGCTACGCGCCGGTCGGCGTCGCCGGGCAGATCATCCCGTGGAACTACCCGCTGCTGATGGCCGCCTGGAAGGTCGCGCCGGCGCTCGCCGCGGGCGCCACGATGGTGCTGAAGCCCTCGGAGCTCACCCCGCTGACCGCGCTCGAGCTCGCCGCGATCGCCGAGGAGGTCGCGCTGCCGCCGGGAGTCCTGAACGTCCTCACCGGCACCGGCGCCGAGGCCGGGGCGCCGCTCTCCCTCCACCCGGGGGTCGACAAGCTCGCCTTCACCGGCTCGGTGCCGACCGGCCGGCGGGTGATGCAGGCGGCGGCGCAGGAGATCAAGAACGTCTCCCTCGAGCTGGGGGGCAAGTCCCCCTTCGTCGTCTTCGCCGACGCCGACGTCGAGGCGGCGGTGGAGTGGGTGATGTTCGGCATCTTCTGGAACCAGGGCCAGGTGTGCAGCGCCACCTCCCGACTGCTGGTCGAGGCCTCCCTCGCGCCACGGCTGCTCGAGCGCCTGGCCGACGCGGCGCGCCGGATCCCGATCGGCGACGGTCTCGCCCCGGGCACGCTCCTCGGCCCGCTGGTCTCCCGTGGCCAGTACGACAAGGTCCTGGGCTTCGTCGAGCGGGCGCGCGCGGCCGGCATCCCGCTCCTCACCGGCGGCGGGCGGCCGAGTCACCTGCCGCGCGGCTACTTCCTCGAGCCGACCGTGTTCGTCGACGTGCCCGCAGATTCGGAGCTCTGGCGCGAGGAGGTCTTCGGGCCGGTGCTCGCCGTGCGCACTTTCCGCGACGAAGCGGAGGCGCTACGTCTGGCCAACGACAGCCGTTTCGGCCTCGCGGCGGCGGTGATGTCGGCCGACCCCGAGCGCTGCCGGCGGGTGGCGCGCCGGCTCCGCGCCGGGATCGTCTGGATCAACTGCTCGCAGCCGACCTTCAGCCAAGCTCCCTGGGGGGGGATGAAGCAGAGCGGGATGGGCCGCGAGCTCGGGGTCTGGGGGCTGGAGAACTACCTCGAGGTCCAGCAGATCACCGCCTATGACGGCGCGCAGCCCTGGGGTTGGTACCTCCGAGAATGACCGTCGCCGCCGGCCGCTGCGCGGCGTGACTTTCCCCGTCGGTCCGCATAGTCTTCGCGCGCTTTCCCGATGACGTCGAACGAGGTCGCTCGACTCGCGCCGCGCGAGTGCGGGGTCTTCGTCCACCGCCGCGGGGCGCGGATCGACAGCGCGCTCCGCGGGTCAGCGATTCGGCCGGCCGCTCGACACCACTCTGGCGTCGGGCTTTCTCGAGGGGGGTAGGAATGAACCGCAAGACACAGATGGCTGCCGTCGGTGGTTGGGTGCTGGTCCTGTTCGTGATGCTCGGCCTCGGGGCGGCGCCGGCGATCGCGCAGGGGGAGGCGCCGGACCCGTTCACCTACGTCGCGGAGTGGACGATCGCGCGCGACCAGTGGCAGGGCTACTCCGAGTGGGGCATGAAGAACAGCAAGCCGATCCTCGAACGGCTCGCCGCCGACGGCACGCTGCTCAATTGGGGCTTCTTCGAGACCTATATCCACACCGAGGGCCAGATCACCCACGGCGTCTGGTGGTCGTCGGCGACCTTCGCCGGCATCGAGAAGACGCGGGTCGAGCTGCTCAAGGCGCCCTTCCATCCTGCCGCCGCGGCGGGCATGCACCGCGATTGGCTGCTGCGCGCCGAGATGCACGGCAGCCGCTCGGGGAGCGTCGCCGGGGGCTTCCTCTACGTCAACAACCAGATCGTCAAGCCGGGCCAGGGGCGCGAATGGTCGAACCTCTGGGAGAAGAACATGAAGCCCGTGTACGACGACTTGGTCGCCAAGGGATCGCTGGCGTTCTGGGCGATCCAGACCGAGGACGTGCACACCGAGGCCAACACCCTGCGCATGATCGTCAGCATCTCGACCAGCGCCGCGGCCGAGGACCAGATCGAAGCCGCGTTCTCGGCGGCCAACGCGAAGCGCAGCGAGGCGGAGCGCGAGATGCTGATGCAGAAGGGCCGCGAGCTGACGGAGCCGCAGGCGCACCGCGACTACATGGCGCGGGTCACCGCGGCCTGGTTCAAGTAGCCGGCGAGTCGCTGAAGCGCCAGAGGGCCGGCGCGCCTCGCGCGGGACGCGCCGGTCAGCTTTCGTAGACCTCGTCGATCTCCACGAGCGCGCGGTCGAGGATCGCGAAGCCCTCCCGGAGCTGCTCGGCGGTGATCGACAGCGGCGGGTTGGTCATGAAGTTGTCCCAGCGCACCACCGTGTAGAGCCCTTCCGCGAGCAGCCGTTGGGCGAAGCGAGCCATCGCCGGGTGGTTGCTGTTGTAGGGCGCGATCGGCGTTCCCTGGGCGTCCTTGCGCAGCTCGACGATGCCGAAGAGACCGAGATTGCGATGCGCCGCCACGCAGGG
>CAZPZW010000166.1:0-6269 GCA_964591165.1 uncultured Thermoanaerobaculia bacterium
CGATCGATCGCCACCCAGGGTCCGCGCGAGTTCACCCAGGGATGGATCGCGCGGGAGATCGAGGCCGACATGATCCGCCACGGCGGCTTCGTACGCCGGGCCGACCTGGTCGCCGTGAAGATCACCGAGAGCCCGCCCCTCGAGGCGACCTACCGCGGCCTCGACGTCCTCGCGTTCCCCTGGCCGGGCGCCGGGGGCATTCTGGTCGAGGTGCTCAATATCCTGGAGCAGTTCTCTCCCGAGGAACTGAGCGAAGAGGGCGCCGACCGGATCCAGATCCTCGCCGAGGCGAGCCACGTCGCCCAGGCGGACCACCTGCAGTGGACCCGCGACCTCCTCGGCCCGGGCTCCCCTTCGACCCGGGACCACCTTTCCAAGGCTTTCGCGACCCAACGCGCGCAACTGATTCGCGGCGGCCGGCCGTTGACGGCCGAGGCGATCGGCACCCAGCCCGGTCTGCTGGAGCCGGGCGGAGGCACCACTCACGTCTCGGTGGTCGACCAGGCCGGCAACGCCGTGGCGCTCATCCAGACCCTCGGCAAGTTCTACGGCTGCAAGTTCCTCGCCCCGCGGCTGGGGTTCCCCTACAACAGTCTGCTCCAGGGCCTGGGCTCGAAGCAGCTCGACCACCTGCCGCGGCGTTTCCACATCCCGATCTACCTGGCCCCGACGATCCTGCTGCGCAACGGCGCTCCGCTCCTGGTCATCGGGGCCTCCGGCAGCGCCAAGGCCGGGCCGAACATCGCCATCACGATCAGCAACATCGTCGACCGCGGCATGCGTCCGGGCGAGGCCGTCGCGGCGCCGCGGATCCTCTGGGACCCGCGCAAGCCCGGACAGGAGCTGCTGCTCGAGATGGTGCCGCCGCTGACCCGGAGGATGGTCGAGCAGTTGAAGACCCGCGGCTACGAGGGCGTGCGACCCATGGAATACCCGACGCCGCCCATCACCCTCGCCAACCTCGGGGGGGTCAACCTGGTCTACTTCGACGCGAGCCGCGGGCTCTACGTGGGCGTCGCCGACCCCCGGCGCGGAGGCCTGTCCCGCGGCCCGCAACTCTAGGCCTCGCGACACCTCGCGCCGCGAGCGATAATGACTCCCCGACCATGCGCGACCTGATCGAGATCCGGCGCCGCGCCCGTGAGCTCGCCGAGCGCGGCGAGCGGGCGGTGCTCGCCACCGTCGTCGAAGTGGAGGGTTCGGCCTACCGCCGGGAGGGGACGCGGCTGCTGATCGAAGGGGACGGGTGGCTCACCGGGGTGCTCTCCGGTGGCTGCCTGGAGCGCGATCTGGTCGAGCGGGCGCGTCAGCTCCTCACCCTCGATGCCTGCCGCCTGGAGTGCTACGACCTGCGCTCTCCCGACGAGGCGCTGTGGGGACTCGGACTCGGCTGTGGCGGCCGGATCACTCTGCTCCTCCAGCCCCTGCTGCCCGATGCCGGCGAACGCTCCCCGCTCGCCCCGTTCGATCGCGTGGCGCTCGCGCGACGCCCGGCCGTCGTCGCAACGGTCTTTCGGGTCCACGGGGACGGTGGGGGCCGAGCGGTCGGCGATCAGTTGATCCATGAGCCCGGGCTGGCTCCGCCCGGCCTCGGCGGGCGCATCCACGAGGTGCTCGCCGAGACGCGCGGCGGAGCCCGCCCGCTGGTCCGCCGGGTCGCTCTGGAGGGCGGCGAGCTCGATCTGCTCTGCGAGCCTGCTACGCCGCCCACGCGACTCGCCATCGTCGGCGCCGGACGGGACGTCGTGCCGGTCGCCCGGCTCGCCGGCGAGCTCGGCTGGGAGGTGACCGTGGCCGATCCGCGGCCGACCGCGGGAGGCGCGGCGCGCTTCGACGGCCTCGCGACCTACGTCGACGGAGCGGCGCGAGGCCTCGCTGCCGCTCTCGCGCTGGACGCCTGGAGCGCGCTCCTGGTCATGACCCATAGTTATCTCGACGACCTCGCGGCCCTGACGGAGCTGCTGAACTCTCCGGCACCCTACATCGGCCTCTTGGGGCCTGCGGCGCGCCGCGACCGGCTGCTCGCCGACCTCGCGATGCAGGGACGCGCCCCGCGACCCGCCGAGCTCGCGCGGCTCCACGGTCCGGCCGGCCTCGAGCTCGGCGGCCGCGCGCCGGAAGAGGTGGCCCTCGCCATCCTGGCGGAGATCCAGAAGGTGTTCTCCCAGCCCGCGCGCTCCGAAGAGGTGCCTCCGGCTCCGGCCGCCGCACGCCGGATCGCGCCATGACCCCGGCCCTGCTGCTCGCCGCGGGGGCCTCGCAACGGCTCGGGCGGCCGAAGGCGCTCCTCCCCTATCGCGGCTCGTCGCTGATCGAGCACGCCGCGGAGACCCTGCTCGCGGCGGGTTGCCAGCCGGTTCTGCTGGTGCTCGGCGCCGAGAAGGACAAGGCCCGCGCCCGGGTGAAAGGGCTGCCGGTCGGCATCGTCGAGTGCGTCGATGCCAAGGAGGGCATGTCGGCCTCGATCCGCGCCGGCGTCGAGGCGCTCGCCACTGCGGCGCCCGCCGCCACCGGCCTGCTGCTCGCCCTGGTCGACCAGCCGCTGGTCACCGCCGGGCTGCTCGAGCGGTTGATCGCGGCGGGTGGCGAGGGCGGATTGGCCGCGAGCGACTACGGCGAGGCGATCGGACCTCCGGCCTACTTCGCCCGCGAGTACTTCGCCGAGCTCACGGCCCTGCGCGGCGACCGGGGCGCCAAGCGGATCCTGCAGGCGCACCGCGACCGGCTGCGCCTGATCGAGTTTCCCGGCGGTGCCCTCGACGTCGACCGCGCGACCGACTACGAGCGCCTGCTGTCCGGCTCGTAGGCCTGCGCCTCGGCCCAGAGCTCGACCAGCTCGCCGATCCGGCGCTCGACCTCCTGCCGCTGGCGCCGGAGCTCGGCCACCACCGCCCGCTTGCGGCGCAGCCGAAGGTAGGCGCGGGTCTCGCGCCAGAACGCCTCCTGGCGCTCGAGGAAACGCACCGCGACATAGCCGGTGAGCGGCGCGACGACCAGCAGGGCGAGCGCGCCCCTCGCGCCGACCGACGCGGCGGCGAGTCCGGCCTCGATCGCCCAGGTCGCGGGATAGGCGAGGAGCGACGGGAAGAGCTTGTAGGTCGCGACCTGATTGGGCTCGTCGTCGGCCTGGCGCGCGATCAGCGCGACGGCGAGGTAAGGAACCAAGTTGAGGACGATACCGACCAGAGCGACCGGCGCCGCGAGGATCCCTCGCACCAGCGCCCCCAAGACCGAAGCCAGTGTGTCGGCGACCGGATAGGTCGCCACCACCTGCGGGTCGGTCAAGCGCGCCGCAGCGAGCAGCGCGTCGTACTCGCGAGTCGCCGAGGCCGCCGCCTCGACCGCCGCAGGGTGACGGCGCCGCAGCCAAGCGAGCCCGTCGAGCAGCGAGCGCCGGGTATCGAAGGTGGCGGCGAGACGACGCCGGCGCGGGAGCTCGAGCGTCGAGACCTCGAGCACGTCGGCGCCCCGCTCGACCAGCCGGGCCTCTTCCCACGAGGAGTAGCCGAGAGTGACGCGCGCCAGAGCCTCGGCGATCCGCTCGGTGAGCAGGCGGACCGCCGTCGCCTCGTCGCGCCGGGCGAGCTCCACCTCCTCGCCCGGATCGACCGGCCGGCCGACGACCACCAGCGCCCGGGAGCGGAAGCGCTCGCGTTCCTCGAAGAGCAGGCCGACCGGCAGGATGCGACAACCGAGCGGCCCGAAGCGCTGCTCCGCTTCGAGCACGATGCGGGCGGCTCCCGTCCGCAGCGGCTGCAGGGACGGCGCGTCATGACTGATCCCCTCGGGGAAGATCGCCAGGATGCCGCCGGCGGCGAGCAGCTCGTGGCTGCGCGCGAAGGTCTCCAGGTTCTTGGCCCGGTCGCCCCCCTCGTCCTGCCGGCGGTAGACCGGCAGCACGCCGGCGAGATCGAGGATCTGCGCGAGCACCGGGATCTTCCACAGCGTGTGCTTGCCGAGCATGCGCGCCGGCAGGCGGAGCGGCCCGAGCAGGAACATCGGATCGATCAGACCGTTGACGTGGTTGGCTACCACCACGAGCGGGCCCCGCCGCGGCACGCGGGAGCGCCCCACGACCTCGAGACGGCGAAAGAAGAGACCGAGGAGGATCCGGCAGAGGGCGCCGATCAGCAGATCGACCGAGCGGCGGAACATGGCGCGGCGCGCCTCAGGCCTCCGGCTCCCGCCAGGCGGCCGCCGCGGCCAGCCCGCGGCGCTCGTCGATCAGGAACATGCCGGCGTAGCCCAGGGCGAAGAAGAGCCCGGTGGCGAGGATCGCAGCGCGTTGCGAGCCGCTCGCCGAGGAGATTCCGCCGAAGACCAGGGGGCCGAAGGCGTAGGCACCCTTGCCCGCCAGCCCCCAGAAGGCGAAGAACTCGCCGCTCTTCGACACCGGCGCGAACATCCCGACCAGCGCCCGCGAGGCCGACTGCAGCGAGCCGATGCCCAGGCCGGCGGTCAGAGCGATCCCCCAGAACGCACCCTTGCTCGCGGTCAGGTAGGTCGCCACGCAGACCGAGATCCAGAGCAGCAGCGCCACCTGGATGGTGCGCCGGGCGCCCAGCCGGTCCTGCACCGAGCCGAAGACGAAGGCGCCGAGCGCCGACGAGATCTGGACGACCAGGAAGAGGCCGATGAGCTCGCTCGAGGTGAACCCGACCGTCCGCTCGGCATAGACCCCGACGAAAGCGATGATGCTCGAGAGCCCGGCGGAGTAGCAGAAGAACACGGTCAGGAATCTGGCGAGCTCGCGGAAGTGGCGGATCGAGCGTGCCGTCGTGGCGAGCCGCGCGAAGCCGACCCGGGCGTAGTAGACGAGGGGATGATGGCGCCGCGGCGCCCGCTCGCGCAGGAAGAGGAAGGTCGGCAGCGCCGCGACGAGGAAGAAGGCCGCGGTCGCCGGCCACGCGCGCCGAAGGTTCTCGAGGTTCTCGAGGGTGAAACCGGCGTCGATCCGCGGCTTGATGAGCAGCAACGAGGCGAGCCCGCCGAAGTAGCCGAGGCCCCAGCCGAAACCCGAGATGCGGCCCACGGTCGACGGGGTCGAGAGCTCGGGCAGGAACGCCGCGGTGAGGTTCTCGCCGAACGAGAAGGCGATGTTCGAGAGCACGAAGAGAGCGAGCCCGAGCGCGATCGCGCCCGGCGTCACGAAGTAGAGCAGCGCCGTGCCCGCCACGCAGGCGGCGTAGGAGGCGAAGAGGAAGAGCTTCTTGCGCCCCGACTCGTCGGCCATCGCGCCGATCAGCGGCGAGAGGAGGACGACGATCAGATTCGACACGAAGATGCCGCGCCCCCACCAGGCGTCGGCCTGCGGTCCGGCGGCGACCAGGCGGGTGAAGAAGACGCTGAAAGCAACGGTGACGATGACCGTCGTGTAGCTCGAGTTGGCGAAATCGAACATCGCCCACGCGACGATCTCGCGCCGGCGCACCGGGGGCACGGCCGGCGACGCGAGCGGAGCCCCGTTCGGCGTCGCCACGTCCCCGGCCTAGGGGCAGGTCATGAAGGCGTTGGAGTCGGTGATGGCCGGCGCCGAGACGCCGAGGGAGTTGTCGTAGACCTTGGAGACTCCGGTCCAGGTGTCGAGCACGGTGATGTGGAACTCGACGTTGGTGAGCGCGGCGTAGTACACCCAGTACCGGTTGTTGAAGCTGCAGGCGTTGATCACCTTGATCATCACCTCGAAGTTCGAGGGGCTGAAGAACCAGAGGATGCCGGTCTCCTCCGAGCCGAGTGGCACGAACGTGGCGTTGCCGGTCTGGCCGACGAAGTTGCGCCAGGTGGCGCTGATCCGGAACCGCCCCTTGCCGACCTCGCCGTAGCGCCCGTCGTAGCTCGGGAAGGAGCCGTCGCCGGCCAGGATGCGCGTCGCGCCGCTGCAGGCGACGTAGGTGCTGAACGTGCCTTCGCTTCCGACCTCGCCTCCCGCGGTGACCAGGTAGTAGCTCTGGTTGGCGGTCAGCGCGACCCCGGAGAGGGTGCTCGAGCTCGGGCCGAGCGCGCCGTTGTCGCTGGCCGCGATCAAGTTGACCAACGGGTTCGCCGGGTCGAAGCCCCCGCGGTAGAGATAGAGGATGCCGTCGAAGCCCCCCTCCTGGACGCCGTAGATGTTGCACGAGGCGTTGAGGTTGGTGAAGAAGGGCTGCGTGCTGTACTTGACGACCTTGCCCGAGAGGCTGCCGAGATCGACGTTCGGGCGGTTGAACATGCCGCCGTTGGTCGTCGCCCCGTAGAACGCGGCGCCGGCGCTGGCCTGGAGCGGCGCCGAA
>CAZPZW010000167.1:0-6236 GCA_964591165.1 uncultured Thermoanaerobaculia bacterium
TCGCCCAGGGGTAGACGAGCCGCTTCTCGGGGCCCTTGAAGTAGTACTCGACGTGACACTGGCCACAGACGTAGCTGCGCATCTCCTGGCGCGAGGCCATCGAGTTCGGGTCGTAGTCGGCGACGCCTTGCGCGGCTTTGAGGGCGCGGATGCCCTCGAGGAAACCGGGCCGCGTGACGCGCAGCGCCATGGTCTGCGAATCGTGACAGTCGATGCAGGCGACCGGATGCTCGACCAGCTTGCGGGCCTCCACGTAGAGCATCTGGTTCATCTTCTCGAATCCGGCGACGAGGTCGCCGCCGCCCAGCTTCTTGTACGGTACGTAGACCGAGGCATGGCAGTGCATGCAGGTCCCGGGCTGCTTGACCACTTGCTGCCGCTCGGTGAAGGTCTGGTCCTCGAGCATGAACGCGTGGCCGCGCTCTTCGCGAAAGTCGACCGCGAAGGCGTAGCCCGACCACATGGTCTTCAGGCGCGGGTCTTCCTCGAGGCGCGACTGCGCGACCACGGAGCGCGGGTCGGCCTCGCTCGGCGTGCGCTGGACGGCCTCCGAGCCGCCGAAGCGGGTGCGCTGCTGATCGACGGTGCGCCGGTAGCCGTCGTACTGCAATGGAAAATTCTTGCCCCAGGTCGCCGGATCGTCGGTCGCGTCATCGAGCTCGACGACGCGGAAGAACGGGTTCTTCGCCTCCTGCTTGTGCTCGAACACGGACACCAGGAGGCCGGTGAGCGCGGCGCCGGCGAGCGCGCCGGCGAGCGCCAGGCCGAGGAAGCGGCGGCTGCCGCGCGGGGTCGGTGCTCCGGAAGGGGTGGCGGTCATGCGGATCTCCTCAATGCAGGTGCCCGACGTTGCGGTGGCAGGTCAGGCAGGCGAGCGCGCCGGGGTCGCCGGTGGAGTGCGGATCGATGGCATCGACGATCGACTGATGGCACTTGCGGCAGGCGGCCTCGGTGACCCGGCGGTTGCGCGCCGTGATCTGGATCGGGTCCGGGAAGCGGCCGCTGGTGAAGGCCCAGGAGTGGTTGAAGCCGTTGAGCGCCTTGGTGGCGTACTTCGCGATCAGCCCCGGGGGGGTGTGGCAGTCGTTGCACACCGCGACCGAGCGATGGCTGGAGGTCGACCAGCCGGCGAGCTGCTCGTCCATGACGTGACAGTTGGCGCAGGCGCGCGGGTCGTCGGTCATGTAGGAGGCGCCGCGGGCGTAGGCGAAGGTGTAGATGCCGACGCCGGCCGCCAGACCGACCAGCGCGCCGGCGATCGCCGAGAGGTGAGTCGTCCGCGCCATGGCGGAGCGATTCTAGCCCCGCCGCGCGGCTCCCCGGATGACGCCGGTCATGGCGTCGTGGCGGGAATCCGCGCCCGCGCCAGCAGCGCCGCGAAATCGGTCCGCCCGCGCAGCGACGCGAGGTCCTCGTCGGTCGCCATCTGCTCGGGGCGCGGTAATCCCGCGTCGAGGGCCCGGCCGAGCGCGGCGATGGCGCGCTCGGGGGCGTTCGAGCGGGCCAGCACGCAGGCGAAGTTGTACCAGCCGAAAGGATCCTCCGGGCGCGCCTCGGTGGCGACCTCGAGCGCCGGCAGCGCCCGTCGGTAGTCGCCGGCGGCGATCCACTCGCGCACCAGATAGAAGGAGAACTGCGAGTGCAGTCGCGCCAGCAGGCGGTGCGCCGCGTCGCCCATGGCTCCCGACTCGCTGGCTCGTCGCAGGAGTTCTTCGAGCCCCAGCTGGTGGCGCAGGGCGGCGACCGTGGGCGGCTCCTCGCGCTGCATCGCCGCCGAGGCCTCGGCGATGCGCCGCGTGCCGAGCGTCTCGTAGCGCTCGGCGGCTTTCGCCGCCTTGACCGCCTCGCGGTAGGCGCTGCTCTTGGCGAGCTCGTCGGCGCGGCGCTCGAGGTCGCCGACCTCCGCGAGCCCGCGGAACGCCGTGGCCACGTTGCGCGCCCGCCGTTCCGCGTCGATCGGATCGCCGCCCGCGAGGAGCGCCTCGGCCGCGGCGCGCTCCTCGGCGAAGAGCTGGTCGGTCTTCTCGGCCGAGAGCGTCGCCAGTCCGGCGCGGCTCTCGCCCAGCTCGAGCCAGGCGATCGCCTGGCGGGCGAGCGCCGGCGGGAACCAGGCGTGCGGCCCGTCGAAGACCTCGAGCCGGCGGCGCACGCCGGCCTGCTCCGCGATCTTCATCAGCTCGAGCGTCGGCAGGTAGTTGAAATCGGTCCTTCCGGTGGCGGCGTAGAAGGCGAAATTCGGTCGCCGGTCGAGATGCTCCGGTGCCGGCCGGCCGCAGACCGAGATCACGCCGGCGAGCTTGCCGCCGAGCAGCCCGATCGTCCAGCTGAGCACCGCGCCGCCCGAGAAGCCGGTGGCGTGGATGCGGCGTTCGTCGACCGGCAGGCGTCGCATGACGTCGGGAAACATGGCGTTGATCGCCCGTTGATTCGATTCCGCCAACCCGTCGCTCGCGGTGCGATTGGAGGCGGCGAGGATCCAGCCGAACTCCTCGGCGGCCGGGCGAAAGAGCTCGGTCGCGTCCCTGCCGCGCGCCCGCGGGTCGAAGATCAGCAGCAGGGGCCACTTCTGGCGGGGGTCGAAGCGGGTGGGGAGGTAGAGCTCGTAGGTCTGCGACGGGTCGGCGAGCGGGGCGACCTCGGAGACGATCGTGCCGCGCGGCGCGGCGACGAGGTCGACGGTTGCTGCGCCGGCGAGTCCCTCGGCGGCGAGGAGCAGGACGATAGCGCCGCCGAGCGGGCGAAGGCGCGTCGAGTCGGTGAAACGTCGGAACAAGGCAACCTCCTGCTGTCTGTTCTACGCCGCCGGGGGGGCGTGGGTTCTCGGCCCGGCTCAGCCGGCCTCGCGCGGTGCCGTCCCCAGCCGCCAGGCGACGACCCGTGGCCCGTGCGGCCCGAAGACCACTTCGGCCAGGATCACCCGCTCGAAGTGGGCGAGTCGTGCGCGCGCCGTCACTTGCAGGCGCCCGGCGGCGAGGGTCCTCACCTCGCTCTCGATCTCACCGCCACCGAACGGGTGGGGAAGAAAGCCGGCGGAGTCCGGGTCGAGCGCCAGATCGGCGATCGCCTCGGCGAGCGCCGAATCGGCGAGCGCGCCCAGGCGGACGCGGCGGTCGTCGTCGCGCTGCGCTCGGAGGTCGAGCGCCAGCCCCACCGCGACGAGCAGACCGGCGGTCGTGGCGAGCACCAGCACGAGGAGCGCGACGAGCAGCGCCGAGCCGCGTTCGCCGACGCGTCCGGCGGCAGGCGCGCTCATGGCTCCGGCTCCAACCGGCTGCCGGCGAGGACGGTCGCGAGCTCGAGACTCTGGCCATGCGGCCGCCAGGCGGCGGTCGTGGCGCCGAGCGCGCTGCCGGGGCGCGGCCGGCGCCGCACGAGATCGACCTGGGTGAGGCCGGGCGCGATCACCCGCCAGCGGCAGGAGATCATGCCGTCGAGCATCGGACGGGCGCCGAGATCGGTACCGTCGAGGCTCCAGAGCCGGCGCTCGAGCCGCTCGTCCACCAGCTGCCAGACGGCGATCGCATCCGCCTGGCGCGCGACCAGCGGCTGCGAGGTGGCGATCGGATCGGGAGGGCCGGGGGGCAGGGCCGCGTGCAGGTCTTCGCGCAATTGGCGCAGGGCGAGCAGCTCGTTGGGCTGACGCAGCTCCCGACCGGCGAGCGAGAAGATCCGCAGGCTCTCGACGAGGAGCCCATTGGTCACCAGCAGCACGAGCAGGAAGAGCAGGGTGGCGACCGCCACTTCGACCAGAGTGAAGCCGCGCTCGTCGCGCGCCGCGGTCCCGGAGTCGCCGCTCATGGCAGATCGCGCTGATAGAGCAGGGCAGTGAGGACGCGGCGGAACGGCTCGCCACGCACCCGATAGCTGGCGACCAGCTCGATGCGCCGCGACGCGGCGAGCGGTCCGGGCTCCTCGTCGAGGGTCACCACGAGCTGGTGCTGCGGCGAGCTCGCGACGACGCCGTCGACGAGCGGCAGGGCTCCGGCGCGCAGCTGCTCGTAGCAGCCTTCGAGCGTGGCCGAGGCGAGTCGATGCGCAGCCAGGCGCTCGGCGACGCGCCCCTGTTGCCAGTAGAGGCCGAGCCCGAAGAGGAGCACCAAGCCGACGAGCGCCAGCGCGATCATCGTCTCGATCAGAGTGAATCCGGCGTCGCGCCGCATGGCATCGGTCCCGCGCCGAGTCTACTCTCGGGCCGCGAGGCGGATCGCGCATATGCTGCGGCGCGAGATGGCACGGCCCGCGAGCCCCATTCCGCTGCCGCATCGCTGCTCGGTGCCCGCGCTCGCCGCCCTGGCGCTGCTCCTCGCGGCGTGCGGCTCGGCGCCCGCCGGCACGCCGCGGCCGCAGGCCTCGCCGGCGGCGGACGCCGCCGCCGCTGGCGGCGACTGGATGGTCTGGCCGCGGCGCCTCGCGCCGGGGGACACGATCGCTTTCGTGGCGCCGGCCAGCGGGCTCGACCGCGAGCGCATGGCGCTCGCCCGGCAGCGCCTCGAGGAGCGCGGCTATCGCGTGGTCGAGAGCGCGAACCTGTACGAAAGCGAGGGCTACCTCGCGGGGAGCGACGAGCGCCGGGCCGAGGAGCTCATGGACGCTTTTCGCGATCCACAAGTGGCCGCGATCTTCGCGGGCAACGGCGGTTACGGGACGATGCGCCTTCTCGAGCGGCTCGACTACGCCTTCATCCGCGCCCACCCCAAGCTGGTCGTCGGTTTCAGCGACCTCACCGCTCTGCATGCCGCGCTCAACCGGCGCGCCGGGCTGGTGACGCTGCACGGCCCGACGGCGATGTCGGGTCTGGGACGCCGTGAGGGGATGGATCCGGTCGCGGAACGCTGGTTCTTCCACGCCGTCGAGCGGCCGGCCGAGGTGCCCTGGGTGATCGACGCCGCGGAACTCGCGAGCGCGGCGGTCGAGACCGCCCTGTCCGCGAGTGGGGCTGCGGCGGATGCCGAGGAGCCGCCCGCAGCGCTCGGCTCGTGGGGGCGCGGCAAGGCGCGCGGCCGCCTGGTGGGGGGCAACCTCTCCCTCGTCTCGGCGCTCGAGGGGACGCCGTACGCGATCGACCTGCGGGACGCGATCCTGCTGGTCGAGGATGTCCGCGAGGCACCCTATCGCATCGACCGGATGCTCCGTCAGCTGCAGCTCGCGGGCAAGCTGGCCGGGCTGCGTGGCGCGATTCTCGGCCAGTTCACCCGCAACTACGACCGGGAGGACGAGGCGCCGCGCGACGACCCGCGATGGACGGTCGACGGCGTTCTCCGCCAGTATTTCGCCGACGCCGGGATTCCGGTGCTGGTCTCCTTTCCCATCGGTCACGTGCCGCGCAACCTCACGCTGCCCCTCGGTGGCCAGGTCGAGATCGACGCCGACCGGCTGACGCTCACCGTGCTCGAACGGGCCGCGAGCCGCTGGTGGGTCGATGACGAAGCGCGCGACTCCGGAGAGCGCTGAGCGGCGTCGCGCCGCAGAAGCCGCGCCATGCTCAATCGGATCTGGGCCGCTTTCTTCCTGGTCGCGGGCGTCGCCGCGGCGGCGCGTTCGCTGTTCGCCGGCGACAGCACCGTCTGGGCGATGATGGTGGCGTCGGCCTTCGAGATGGCGAAGACGGGATTCGAGATCGCGCTCGGGCTCACCGGAATGATGTGCCTCTGGCTGGGCATCATGCGGTTGGGCGAGCAGGGCGGGGCGGTGGACCTGATCGCGCGGGCCTTCGGCCCGCTGCTCCGCCGGCTCTTCCCCGGCGTGCCGAAGGGGCACCCGGCGATGGGCGCCATGGTGATGAACATGGCGGCCAACATGCTCGGCCTGGACAACGCGGCGACGCCGCTCGGACTGAAGGCGATGCGCGAGTTGCAGAGCCTCAATCCAGAGCCGGACCGCGCCACCGACGACCAGGTGCTCTTCCTGGTCCTCAACACCGCGTCGGTGACTCTGATCCCGGTGGCCATCTTCGTCGTCCGGGCGCAGCTGGGCGCCGCCGACCCGACCGACGTCTTCGTCCCCCTGCTGATCGCGACCTTCTTCGCCACTCTCGCCGGCCTGCTGGTGACGGCTCTCTTTCAGCCGCTCCGCCTGGGCGATCCGGTGGTCCTCGCCTACCTCGGCGGCATGACCGCGGTGGTGGGCGGACTGGCGCTCTATTTCGGCAGCCTGGACAAGGAGACGTTGCAGCGCCAGTCGTCGGTGGTCTCGAACCTGGCGATCTTCGGGGTGATCCTGGCCTTCCTCCTGCTCGC
>CAZPZW010000168.1:0-6215 GCA_964591165.1 uncultured Thermoanaerobaculia bacterium
TGGTTGAGGTGCCACTTGTGGATGACGTTGCCGATCACCCAGCCGAGCGGCACGCCGACGAGCAGGCCGCCCAGGAAGCCCCAGAACCCGAAAGCGAGGCCCAGGAGACCGCAACCGAGCCCCATCACCCCGCCGACCCAGGGACCGAGCACGATCGACTTGCCCACGTCGCGTTCCACCGCTCGCCGCCTCGCTTTCCGGCCGTCCTCGGCCTCGTCGAGCACAGACTTTACTCTCCCCTGACGCTCGGGCTAGATTGGACCGGGCGGCGGCACCGAGCGCCCCCCGCAACGCCAAGCGGCTCCCGCGAGCCGCATTCGTCACCACCACTTTCGCCGCGCCGAGACGGACCATGGGACGTATTTTCGAAACCCGCAAGCACACGATGTTCGCCCGCTGGGACAAGATGTCCAAGCAGTTCGCCCGCATCGGCAAGGAGATCACCATTGCCGTCAAGCGGGGGGGTCCCAGCCCCGAGGCCAACCCGGCCCTCAAGCGCGCGATGCAGAACGCCCGCGCGGTCAACATGCCGAAGGACAAGGTCGAGTCGGCGATCCGGCGCGCCTCCGGCCAGGACGCGGTCGAATACGAGGAGGTGCTCTACGAGGGTTACGCGCCGCACGGCGTCGCGGTGCTCGTCGAGACCGCGACCGACAACCCGGCGCGCACCGTGTCGAGCGTCCGGACCCACTTCAACAAGGGGGGCGGCAATCTCGGCACGACCGGGAGCGTCGCCTTCCAGTTCAAGCGCATGGGGGTCTTCCGGCTCCGCCCGGAGGGGCTCGATGCCGAGACGCTGGAGCTCGAGCTGATCGACTTCGGCCTCGAGGAGATGGGCGAGTCGACCGGCGAGAAGGGGGAGCCGCAGATCGTCATCCGCTGCGCCTTCGCCGACTTCGGCCACCTGCAGCGGGCGCTCGAGGAGCGCGGCATCGAGCCGATCTCCGCCGAGTCGGAGTTCATCGCGCAGACTCCCGTCGAGCTCTCCGAGGCGCACGCCAACGAGGTGCTCAAGCTGATCGACGTCCTCGAGCAGGACGACGACGTCCAGAAGGTGTTCCACAATCTCGCCTGACCGGCCGGGCGGGCAGAACGCTCAGCGCGTCGCGGCGCGCGGGCGCACGGCCCGGCCGTCGGCGAGCTCGCGCAGCGCGGCGTAGGGTCCGACCACCACCGTCGCCGCGGGCGCGATGCCGTTCACTTCGACCTCCAGACCGCCGACGATGCCGGTCTCGACCGGCGTGAAGCGTGCCTGGCGCCCGTCGACCACGAAGACCCCGGAGCGCTCGGCGCCGTCCGCACCCGGGCGTAGCACCACCGCCTGCAACGGCACGGTGAGCGCCTCGGCGCGCTCTTCGGTGAGGATGCGGACGTCGGCCGTCAGCCCGGGTCGTAGCTCCGCCGTCGGCTGGGCGATGCGCACCACGACGCGGAACTCGCGCGCCGCGACGGCGCCGCTCGCGACCGGCAGAGCGCTCGCGCCGATCTCCTCGACCTGGCCGGCGAATTCGCGGCCCGGCAGCGCTTCAAGCGTCACCACCGCGGGCTGACCGACCGCCAGGCGCAGCACATCGGCCTCGGCGATCTCGACCTCGGCGTCGATCGACGACAGGTCGGAGAGGGTCATCAGGATCGTCCCCGGCTGGTTCTGCACCCCGACCACGACCATCTCGCCTGCGCGCGCCGCCAGCCGAGTAACCACGCCGTCCATCGGCGCCGTGATCTCGGTCTTGGCGAGCCCGTCGCGCGCCCGGGCGAGCCGTGCCTGCCCTTCGGCGACCCGCTTCTCCGCAGCTTCGAGGTTGGACCGCGCGCTGTCGGCCGCGGCGATCGCCTGATCGAGCTCGGCCTGGGAGGTGACGCCGTCGGCGCGCAGCGCGCGCGCCCGGGCGAGAGCCCGCTCGGCTTCGTCGGCGCTGGCGGCGAGCGCCGCGCGTTCGGCGGTCAGGGCGGCGAGCGCCGCGGCGGCAGCGTCTGCGTCGCTCGTCGCAGGCACCGCATCGATGCGCGCCAGCACCTGGCCGGCCTTCACCGCCTCCCCCTCGCGCACCGCGAGGGCGACCAGTCGCCCCATCACGCTCGAGCCGATGTCGGCGTAGCGCGCCGCGACGATCTCGCCGGAGCCGGTGACGTAGGAACGGAAGGGAGCGCGTCGGACGACCGGCTCGACGTCGACGACCGTCGGGCGCTCGCCGCGCCGCGCGTAGTAGGCGCCGGCCGCGACTGCGACCGCCGCCAGTCCGAGAACGAAGAGGAGCGGGCGCCGCGGCATGCCTTGTGAAATCTAGCACGACACCTCTGCTAGCGTTCGAGCCCATGGGGCGCGATACGTTGGATCGCCGGCTCGAACCGCTGCGCCAGGCCTTCCACAGCTTGCGCGCCAATCCGTTGCGCAGCGCCCTCGCGGCGGCCGCGATCGCCGCCGCGGTCGCCACGCTGGTGCTGGTCGACACCGCGGTGCGCGGGCTGGCGCTCGCGGCCGAGCGCAGCGCCGCGCGCGCCTTCGGCAGCGAGACCTTCCTCGTGGCGCAGATCGCCTCGCCCGGCGCGCTCGGCCGGCGGGAGCTCGAGGCGAAGCTGGCGCGCAACCGCCCGATCCGTCGCGCCGACCTCCGCTTTCTCGAGGACCAGGCGGGCAACCGGCTGATCGTCGCGGCCACCGCGCAACGCACCGCCGAGGCGGTCGCCGGCGCGCGCCGCGCCGAGAACGTCGGAGTCACCGGCACCCAGGCGGCGATGGCCGAGATCCGCGACCTGGCGATCGAGCGCGGGCGGTTCTTCACCGCCGACGAGGAGCGGCGCGCCGCGCACGTCGCGGTGATCGGCCGCGAGGTCGCCGACGAGCTCTTCCCCGGCGGCGACCCGCTCGGCCGCCCGATCCGCGTCGCCGGCCGCGCCTTCGAGGTGGTCGGCGTGCAGGCGCGTTTGGGCACCTCGGGGGGCATGACGCTCGACCGCTACGTCTGGATCCCGCTGCCGCTCTTCGCCAGCGCCTTCGGCTCGCCGCCGACGCTCGAGATCTCCGCTCGCGCTGCCGTGGGCAGCGCGGTCGAGCGCGCCGAGGACCGGGCGCGCGCCGCGATGCGCGCGCGGCACCACCTCGCGCCCGACGAGCCGGACGACTTCGACCTGCTCGCTCCCGAGGCGGCGCGCGGCTTCGTCGGCGCGCTCGCCCGGCGGATCGGAGCGGTCGCTCCCCTGCTCGGCCTCGCGGCGCTCGCCGCCGCGGTGGTCGTGGTCGCCAACACGACGCTGGTCTCCGTCGCCCGCCGCACTTTCGAGATCGGCGTGCGGCGCGCTGTCGGCGCGACCGGCCCGGACATCGCCCGGCAGGTGCTGGCCGAGGCGGCGATCACCGCGCTCGCCGGAGGCGCGGCCGGGACCGCTGCGGTCGCCGCCCTCGTCGTGCTCGCCGCGCGCGCGAGCGGCCTCGAGCTCGCCGTCCGCCCGGCGGCGGTGGCCGCCGCCCTCGCCGCGTCGTGCGCCGCCGGGCTGGTCGCCGGCTGGTATCCGGCGCGCCGCGCCGCGCGCGTCGATCCGGTCGTCGCCCTGCGGAGCGAGGGATGAGCCGCCGCTGGCGGATCCGCGTCGCCGAGTCGACGCGCCTGGCGCTGGGCTCGATCCGCGCCCAGCCGCTGCGCTCGACCCTCGCCATCCTCGGGGTGGTGATCGGCGTGGTCACCGTCACCTTGGTCACTTCCGTCCTCGCTGGCGCGCGCAATCAGGTGGCGCTGCTCTTCCGCGAGTTCGGCAGCGACAACATCTTCGCCTTCCACCGCCGGGGAGACCCCTACTCCCCGCCCGCGCAGGCCGAGGCGCAACGCAGAACCCTGGATCCCGCTTTCGCGGAGCCGCTCGCCCGGCTCGGCGGCAGCATCCGCGACGTTGCCGCGATGCGCATCGTGCCGGTGGTCTCCGGCGGCCGGGCGTTGATCGCCCGCGCCGGGGGCGTCGAGGCCGACAACATCCTGGTCGAGGGGGTCACCGCCAACTTCGCCGACGTGGTCGCCGCCGACCTCGCCGCCGGCCGGCCCTTCACCGAGCTCGAGGAGAAGACCGGCGCCCGCGTCGCGATGCTCGGCTCCAACGTCGCGCGCGCGCTCTTCGGCGCGAGCCGCGCGGTCGGGCGCGAGCTGGAGCTCGCGGGCACGCGCTTCTTCGTGGTCGGCGAGATGGCGCCGCGCAAGGGCGGGTTCTTCGGCGTCAACCGGCAGGACAACGTGGTCTCGATCCCGCTCGGCACGGCCGAGCGCCTCTTTCCCGACGCCGACCTCACCGTGTTCTACATTCGCGCCGAACCAGGCCGACGCGACCTCGCGCGCCTCGAGGCGGAGGCGATCCTGCGCCGCCTGCGCCGCGTGGCGCCGGAGGCCCCGGACGACTTCCACCTCTCGACCGCCGATCAGATCATCGCCCAGTTCGACCAGCTCTCCGGGCTGATCGGCCTGGTCACCGTGGGGCTCGCCGCGGTCTCGCTGGGCATCGGCGGCTTGGGGATCGCCAACGTGATGATCATCTCGGTCACCGAGCGCACCCGCGAGATCGGCCTGCGCCGCGCCATCGGCGCGCCGCGCGAGGAGGTGCTGCGTCAGTTCCTGCTCGAAGCGGCGATGCTCTCGTCGGTCGGCGGGTTGGTCGGCGTCCTGGTGGCGGCGACGCTCGGTGGCCTGGTGACCCTCGCCTCCCCCGGCCTTGCGGCGGCCCCGCCGGTCTGGGCGGTCCTCGGCGGCATCCTCGCCTCGTTCGCCACCGGGCTCGTTGCCGGCTACGGGCCGGCGCGGCGCGCCGCCCAGCTCGATCCGGTCGAAGCGCTGCGCTACGAGTGACCGGCGGCCGCGCCGCATGCCACGCGGCGCAGTGGGAAATCGATCCCCCGCCACTCCCCGCCCTGCGGCCCCTCGATGCGCGCCAGCAGGCGCTCCTCGCCCTCGCGGCGGTAGACGATGCGCTGCGGAAAGTCGTGCTGCGCGTTCTCGAAGACCGCCTCGCCCGGAGCGACTCGCACCAGCGTGAACGTTGCTTCGGCCTGTCCCGACGGGCGCGCCACGTAGGCCAGCTTGCCGGGCTCGATCTCGCGGATCTGCAGGAACTCGTAGGCCACCGTCGCGCCGCCGCGCACCGTCCGGCTCATGCCGAGCATCGTGCCACCGGCCGGCGCCATCCACTGCTCGCCCGACCCCGCTTCGCCCCGCTCGCTCGCCCAACAGCCGGCGAGGAAGGCGAGCGCTTCGATCGACTCCGCCGCGACTGCTGCCGCGCTGCAGAGCAGCGCCCCGAGCAACCCCAAGAGGGCTCGTCGCATCGTCACCCCTCCGAATCCGCGGCGCGGCTCGCCGGTTCAGCCCGGCGAGGTACCGGCGGCAGTCACCGACTTCCCGCTCGCGGCGAAGACCAGCAGCGCTCCGGGCACGAAGAACACCAGGAAGAACGGGTTCCAGTCGCTCATCGCCATGGCGACCACCCCGAAGAGCGCGTAGGCAGCCCCCACGAGCCGTGCCGGCGCCGTCGCGACGACCCCTCCCCGCCAGGCGGGAAGGAAGAGCTCCAGCGCCAGCAGGCCGAAGACGAGCATGGCGACGCCTCCGAAGTGCCATCCCATGGCGAGGTTGCGCACCAGGTCTCCCGTCGCGCCGGCCGCGGTGAGCTCGGCCGCGAGCGCCTTCCAGCCGAGCAGCGAATGTGCGGCCGCGCTCGCGATCATCAGAATGCCGGCCGCCAGGCCGGCGATGGCGCGCCCCTTCGTCATCGTCCCTCCGATCCGCTCCCCGCCCGACACCCTCTGCGGCGACCGGCAATCACCTCAGGCCTCCTTGGGCACAGGCAGCCCCTGCAGCCTGAGGAAGGTCAGCTTGTCCCAATAGCCCCGCTGGAAGACGATCCGCCCCGCGACCACGTGGAAGAAGCCGCAGCCACGCAGGCCCAGCGGATCGCGCCACTCGAGGATCGCCCACTCGCCGTCAGCGAAGAGATTCTCGATCTCGCAGACCATCGTCGCCGACGCGAAACCGGCGGCGAACATCTCGCGGATCGCCGCTCGCCCTACGACCGGCGCTTCGGCGACCTGGTGGTTGACCGCGTCCTCGGCGTAGAAGCCGGCGAGCGCCTCCGCGTCGGCGCGATTGAACGCCTCGACCCAGGCGGCGACGAGCTCCTTGGGGCGCATGGTCGCCGAATCCTACCTGCCCCGGTGCCGGCCCGGCCAGGACCGACCGTCG
>CAZPZW010000169.1:0-6207 GCA_964591165.1 uncultured Thermoanaerobaculia bacterium
GAGCTGCTGCGCCGGGTGGCGCGGGCGCCGCTGCCTGCCGGCGTCGAGCTCGAGATCGTGGTGGTCGACGACGGATCGACCGACGGCACGCGCGAGCTGTTGCGCGAGCTCGCCGCGCGCGGCGGCGCTCCCGTGCGGGTCTTCGAGCAGCCGGCGAACCGGGGCAAGGGGGCGGCGCTCCGGCGCGGCTTCAGCGAAGCCCGGGGGGACTTCATCCTGATCCAGGATGCCGACCTCGAGTACGACCCGCGCGACTATCCTGCGTTGCTCCGGCCCGTGCTCGAGGAGGGCGCCGACGTGGTCTACGGCTCGCGCTTTCTGGGCGGCCCGCACCGGGTGCTGTTCTACTGGCACTTCCTGGGCAACCGGTTCCTGACCACGCTCTCCAACGTCTTCTCGGACCTCAATCTCTCGGACATGGAGACCTGCTTCAAGCTCTTCCGCCGCAGCCTCCTCGACGGCATGCCGCTGCGCTCCGACCGCTTCGGCATCGAGCCCGAGCTCACCGCCAAGTTCGCCCGCCGCAAGGCGCGCATCTACGAGGTGCCGGTCGCCTACCACGGCCGCACCTACGGCGAGGGCAAGAAGATCGGCTGGAAAGACGGCTTCGCGGCGATCTGGGCGATCGTCCGTTACAATCTTGCCGACTGATGCGACGACATCTGCTGGCCCTGCTCCTGCTCCTCGCCACCGGCTGCACCCCGGCCGACCCGGCGCGCCAAGTCGAGGCCTTGCGCGCCTACTACAACGCGGAGCTCTCCGCCGCGGGATTCGTCGTGCGCGACGACCCGGCGACCGGGAAACAGGAGATCGTGCTCGACGTGCTGGTGCAGTGGAGCGGCCGGGACCGGCTGCCCGGGCTGACGCTCGACGTTTCGATGGGGGATGCGACGGGGAAAGAGAAGGCCCATCGGCGCCACTACGTGGACACGTCGCAGCTGGACCGCGGGCCCGGCGAGCAGATCACCATCGTCCTCACCGACGTCCCGTATCAGCCGGGGGACGGGTTCTTCGTCGAGGTTCGCTCGTCGATCCCGCCCGCGGAGCGCTCCGCCTACCGTGAGTTCGGTCCCTGAAACGGGCGGAGACTCAACCGTTCGACCGCCCGCGGCGTAGACCAGGTCGATGACCTCTCCCGACGCCCTCGCCGCCACCTCCGCTCCGCCGCGCGCGCTCGAGGCGCTGCGCCGGCTGGAAGCGAACGTCGGCCGGGTCTTCAAGGGGAATCCGGAGGTGATCCGTCTGGCGGTCACCTGCCTCCTCGCCCGCGGACACATGCTCATCGAGGACGTGCCGGGGGTGGGGAAGACCACCCTGGCGCAAGCGCTCGCGCGCTCGCTGGGACTCGCCTTCCAGCGCATCCAGTTCACCAGCGACCTGCTGCCCTCCGACATCCTCGGCGTCTCGGTCTACCAGCAGCGCCGGGAGCAGTTCGAGTTCGTCCCCGGGCCGATCTTCGCCAACATCGTCCTCGCCGACGAGATCAACCGCGCGACGCCCAAGACGCAGTCGGCATTGCTCGAGGCGATGAGCGAGCGCAAGGTCTCGATCGAGCGGCAGCGCCTGCCGTTGCCCGAGCCCTTCCTGGTCTTCGCCACCCAGAATCCCCACGAGTACTTGGGCACCTTCCCGTTACCCGAGTCGCAGCTCGACCGTTTCGAGATGTCGCTGCGGCTCGGCTATCCGGAGCGCGGCGCGGAGCGCGCGCTGCTGCTCCATGGCGGGGTCGAGCGCGAGCTCGAGGAGCTGCCGGCGGTGCTCACCGGCGACGAAGTGCGGGTCCTGCAGGAGCGCGCCGCCGGAGTGCAGGTGGCCGAGAAGATCGCCGACTACATCCTGGGGCTGGCCGAGCGCACCCGGCAGAGCGACGAGTTCCAGCTCGGCATCTCGACCCGCGGTGCCCTCGGCCTGTACCGCGCCGCGCAGGCGGCGGCGCTCGTCGAGGGGCGCGACTTCGTGGTGCCGGACGACGTCCAGCGCCTCGCCCCGGCGGTCCTCGCCCATCGCGTGGTGCTGCGCCGTGGCTCGAGCGGGCTGGACGCCGCGCGCCAGGCCATCCAGCACATGCTGCACGCCGTTTCTCCGCCGCTCTGAGCGCCCGCGTGGCAACGGCCGCCGCCGCGGCTCCGCGCCGCACCCTTCCCTCGCGCCCCGCTCGATCCAGAGACCAGCCGGGTGGCCTCGCCGAGCGCTGGCGCCGCCGCCGCGAGCGCCGCGGGGTGCCGGAGGGGATCCGCATCACCAAGGTGGGCCTCTGGTACGTGCTCTTCACCGTGGTGGTCGCGGTCGCGGCGACCAACACCGGAAACAACGCGCTCTACCTCGTGCTCGCCTGCATGCTCGCCCTGTTGGTGGTTTCGGGCGTGGTGTCGCGCTGGAACCTGCGCCGGCTCGCGGTGCGTCTCGAGCCGCCCGGCGACGTCTACGCGCGCCGGCCGCACCAGATCGCGTTCACCATCACCAACCGCAGCCGGCGCCTCGCCCGCTGGCTGCTGCTCTTCGGCGTCACGCCCAAGGGGCCGGCGCGGCTGGTGCCCCATCTGCCGGCCGGGGCGAGCGCGCGGGGCGCGCTGGAGCTGATCTTCCCGCGCCGGGGGCGGCAGCGGATCGAGGCCGCTCACTTCTCGTCGCTCTTCCCGCTCGGCCTCTTCCGCAAAGGGATGCGCTACCCGCTCGGCCTCGAGGTGCTGGTCTTTCCGGAGCTCTTCGCGCCGGGGACATTGCATTCCCACCCGGCCGGTCTCGCCGGCGAGAGCTCCTCGGGTCGCCAGGGCTGGGGCCACGAGCTGCATGCCCTGCGCGGATTCCGCGCCGGCGACGACCCCCGCGGCATCCACTGGAAGAAGAGCGCCCAGACCGGCAACCTGGTCTACACCGAACGGGAGAGCGAGGAGAGCCGCCGGCTCTCGATCCTGCTCGACAACGCCAGCGCAGCCGTCGCCGGGGAGGAGTCCCGGGAGCGTTTCGAGCGGCTGGTGAGCGAGGCGGCGACGCTCGCCGTGGATCACCTGGCGCGGGGCTTCGAGGTCGAGCTGGTGACCCGCGACGCTCTGCTGCCGTTCGCCTCCGGGACACGTCAGCGGCGGGCGATCCTGGAGTGCCTGGCGCTCGTCGAGCTCGCGGCCGGCCGGTCCGGTGAGCTCCGCTCGGGAGACCCGAGGGCGCGGACCATCCGGCTCTCCTTCGGCGAGGCGACGCTGTGACCTACGCCAGGGAGAAACGGCTGCTCCTCGGCGTGGCGGCGCTCGGCGTCGGCGTGCCGCTGCCGCTCAACCAGATGCTCGAGTGGCCGGTGCTGGCGCTCTTCGTTCTGGCGGTCGCGCTCTTCCTGCGCCGCGCGTGGGGCGGAGCCGAGCGCTGGCTGTCGAACCGTGCGCTCAACCTGCTCGGCCTCGCCTACCTGCCCGTGCTGGCGCTCGACATCGCATCGACCGGCCGCGCCCAGCTGCTGCGGCCGATCCTGCATCTCACGCTCTTCGGCGTCGCCGCGAAGCTCTGGTCGATCCGCGAAGAGAAGCACAAGTGGCAGGCCTGGATCGGCATCTTCTTCCTCTTCCTGGCCGCGATGGCGACCAGCGTCCACCCGGCGGTGACGATCTACCTCGCGGCGTACCTGGTGGTCGCGGTCGTCCTCATGCTGCGTTTCGTCTACCTCCACATGCTGGCCGGCTTCGGACATCGCCAAGGGGCGCCGCCCGTCCTGCCGGTGCGCAGACTGCTCGCGGCCATGATCCTCGCCACGCTGGTTCTCGCGGTGCCGCTCTTCGCGATGCTGCCGCGGGTCCGCAGCCCCTACATCCTGGGCCCCGGCGGGGGTCTCGGCCAGGAGACGGCGCGCGCCGGCTTCTCGGACGAGATGAGCCTCGACCTGATCGGCCGCATCCGCGACAACCGCGAGGTGGCGCTGCACCTCTTCTTCGCCGGGGAGCCGAGCCCGCCCGGCGTGATGCGCTTCAAGGCGGCGACCTACGACATCTGGGAAGGGCGCAGCTGGCAGCGCTCGGGTCGCCTGCGCACTCTGGTGAGGAGTCCCCGCGACGGGGTTTTCCGCTTGGTTCCCGGCCGGCCCAAAGCGACCGTCGACGTGGTGCTCGAGCCCTTGCGCTCGAAGAGCTTCATCCTGCCGACCGAGGCGCTCACCGTGGATTCAGATCTCGTGGCGCTCGACCTCGATCGCGGCGGTGCAGTGTCGCTCAAGGGGGCGCCGGGTGAACCGATCGAGTATCGGGTCGAGCTCGGGAGCGAAGAGCGCTCCCTGGCGGCGCCGCCGGAGCCGGAGCTGCAGGATCCGGCGCTCGATCCGCGGGGCGTGAGCGATCGGATCGCCCGGCTCGCCGCCGAATGGGCCGGCGTGGGCGACGACGAGCAGCGGGCGCGGCGCATCGAGCGGCGCCTGATCTTCGGCTACGACTACACGCTCGACCTCGTCGGCCGCGGGGGCGAGGATCCGATCGAGCATTTCCTCTTCACCGCCCGGCGCGGGCACTGCGAGTACTTCGCGACCGCGATGGTCCTGCTGCTGCGCGCGCAGGGGATCCCGGCGCGGCTGGTGACCGGATTCCTCGGCGCCGAATACAGCGTCTGGGAGCGCTCCTGGATCGTCCGGCAGTCGAATGCGCATGCCTGGGTCGAGGCCTGGATCCCCGGCCAGGGCTGGCTACCCTTCGACCCGACACCGCCGGCCGGCCGGCCGCAGCCCGAACCGGAGAATCTCGTGCGGTTGGCGCGCCAGGGCTACGAGTTCCTGGTCTTCCGCTGGGATCGCTACGTCCTCTCCTTCGACTTCAACGACCAGGTCGGCCTCTTCTTCAGCCTGCGCTCGGCCTGGGACCAGCTGATGCGCGGGCTCGCCGGCGGGGGGGCCGGAGAGACCGGCGCGCCGAGCGTGAGCGCCGCGGCACCCGCTGCACCCGCGACGGCGCCCCTGCCCACGCTCCGCCGACTGGCGTGGCCTCTCGGCCTGAGCGGCGGAGCGTTGCTGGCGGCGCTGGGCGCCTGGCTCGCCTGGCGGCAGCGCAGCGCCTGGAGCGCCACCCGCGCTTACCTCGAGCTTCGCCGGGCGCTTGGCGCCAACCACCTGCCGGTCCCCGACTGGCTCGGACCGCTGGCCTTCGCGGAGCTCGCGGGCCGCCGGCTTCCCGAGGCCGGAGCGGCCACATCGCGGTTGGTGACGAGCTATCTCCGGGAGAGCTTCGCCGGGCGGCCCTGTTCCCCCGCGGAGCTCGCGCGGCTGCGCGACGATCTGCGGTCCGTCGAGGCGGTCCTCCGCGCGGCGCGGCGAAAGGTCCGCTGAGGTTGTGGAATACTTTTCGCGGCTTCGCCGGAGGAGGGGATCGTCATGAACGCCATCGAGAAGATCACGTCGCTGCTCGGCGTCGAAGCCGAGAGTCTGCTCAGCCACACGTGCCAAGGGATCGCCAAGGAGCGAATCCTGATTCCCGGTCCGGACCAGGTCGACCGCAGCTTCGCCGCTTCGGACCGCCATCCCCAGGTGCTGGTCCAGCTGCAGCGCCTGCACGCGGCGGGTCGGCTCGCAGGCAGCGGCTATCTGTCGATCCTGCCGGTCGACCAGGGGATCGAGCACTCCGGAGCCGCCTCGTTCGCGCCCAATCCCGACTACTTCGATCCGCAGAAGATCGTCGAGCTGGCGATCGCCGGAGGTTGCAACGGCGTCGCCTGCACGCTGGGAGGGCTGGGTCTGGTGGCGCGCCGGTACGCCCACAAGATCCCCTTCATCCTGAAGATCAACCACAACCAGCTGCTCACCCTGCCCAACGGCGCCCGCCAGACGATGTTCGCCCAGATCGAGCAGGCCTGGGACATCGGCTGTGCGGCCGTCGGGGCGACCATCTACTTCGGCTCGGACGATGCGGACCGCGAGATCGAGGAGGTCGGGCAGGCTTTCGCCGCCGCGCACGAGCTGGGTATGGCCACGATCCTCTGGTGCTACCTGCGCAACCCGCAGTTCAAGCAGGGCGACGCCGACCACCACACCGCCGCCGATCTGACCGCGCAGGCCAACCATCTCGGCGTGACGCTGGGGGCCGACGTCATCAAGCAGAAGCTTCCCACCCACAACGGCGGCTACAACGCCTTCAAGGGGTTCGGCAAGACGCACAAGAAGGTCTACGGCGAGCTGGTGGCCGAGCACCCGGTCGACTGGGTGCGCTGGCAGGTGGCCAACTGCTACATGGGGAAGATCGGCCT
>CAZPZW010000170.1:0-6139 GCA_964591165.1 uncultured Thermoanaerobaculia bacterium
CGCGCAGGAGCTCCTGGAAGTAGCCCGACCAGGAGATCGCCACCGCGATGTTGCCCACCGCGTACTCGATGATCAGGTCCCAGCCGATGATCCAGGCAACGAGCTCGCCCAGCGTGGCGTAGGAATAGGTATAGGCCGATCCGGCGATCGGCACCATCGAGGCGAGCTCGGCGTAGCAGAGGGCAGCGAAGCCACAGGCGACCGCCGTGAGGATGAAGGAGACCATCAGCGCCGGGCCGGCGCCGAGATGGTCGGCCCCGCCCGCCGCCGCGGTGCCGACGGTCGAGAAGATCCCGGCGCCGATCACCGCGCCGATGCCGAGCAGGGTCAACGAGGTCGCGGAGAGCTGCCGCTTGAGACCGAGCTCGCCATGGCCCTCCTCGGGCGCGGCGAGGATCTCGTCGAGCTTCTTCCTGCGCATCAGGTCGGAGATCAAGTCCTCCCCCTTATGAATGACGTAAAAGCGCCCGCCAGTTTCGCACAGCGCCGCGCCCGGGCCAAGCCGGAGCGCGTCCGTCAGTCCGTATAGAGCGCGTCGATCTCGGGGGCGTACTTGACCGCGATCACGGAGCGGCGCAGTTTCATCGTCGGGGTGAGCTCGCCGCCGGCGACGGTGAACTCGCCGCGCAGCACCACGAAGCGCTTGATCGTCTGGTAGCGGGCGAGGAAGCGGTTGCAGGCCGCCTCGATCTGCCCTTCGAGATGCCGCCGGAAGCCGGGCTCGGCGAGCAGCGCCTCGGGGTGGCTGGCGGCGAGCCCCAGCCGCGCGGCGACGCGCTGGGCCGCTTCCCGCTCGAGGGTGAGGAGCGCCGAGAGGTAGGGGCGGCTGTCCCCGACCACCACCGCGTGCGCAATCCCTTCGATCGACTGCAGGCGCTCCTCGACCTCGGCCGGCGCCACTTTCTTGCCGCCGGCAGTGACCAGCAGCTCCTTCTTGCGCCCGCTGATACGCAGGTAACCCTCGGCATCGAGCTCGCCCAGGTCGCCGGTGTGCAGCCAACCTGCGGCATCGATCAGCTCGGCGGTCGCCGCCGGATCGTCGAGATAGCCGCGCGTCGCGTGGCGGGTCCGCGCCAGGATCTCCCCCTCCCCGCTCAGGCGGAGCTCGACGCCGGGCAGGGCGCGACCCACCCGGCCGAGACGGGGCTGCCCGAACGGCGGCGCCGTGAGCACGCCGCAGGTCTCGCTCATGCCGTAGACCTCGTGCAGCGGGAGGCCGAGCCCGGCGAAGAAGCGCAAGGTCGAGAGCGCCGCCGGGGCGGCGCCGACGACGGCGAAGCGCACCTGATCGAGGCCGAGCGCGTGGCGTACCCGGTCGATCACCAGCCGCCGGGCGAGCCGGCGCGCCGGCGAGCGCACCGGCCGACCCCCGGCGACCTCCCTTTCGAAGGCCGCGAGCTCCACCGCGGTCGCCCAGTGGAAGAGCCGGCGGCGCAAGGGCGGCGCGGCGCTCAGGCGGTCCTCGATGCGCGCGCGGATCTTCTCGTAGACCCGCGGCACGCCGAGGAATGCCCGCGGCCGGACCTCCGTGAGGTGGGTGACCACCTCGGTGAGATCCCGGCAGCACCAGAGGCTGCCCCCCGCGGCGAGCCAGAAGATGAACGACGTCGCCTGCTCCGCGATGTGCGAGAGCGGCAGGTAGCTCACGATGCGGTAGGCCTCGGGCGTCAGGATCGGCGTGTAGCCCAAGGCGCGGACCGCTTCGACCAGCGCGTTCGTCGCGACGGCATCGAGCACCACGCCCTTCGGCCGACCGGTGGTTCCCGACGTGAAGACGACCAGCACCGGATCGTCGGCCTCGAGCGCAGCCAGGCGGGTCTCGAGCTCGCCCGACGAGTCCCCGCCCAGGGCGAGCAGCTCGGCGAACGACAGCGACCCCGGCTCGCCCGGCGTGCCGTCGAAGGTCACCACCCGCGTGATCGGTGCGAGGTTCCGGGCACGGATCTCCAGCAGCTTGGGGAGGGCCGCGGCATCGCAGAACACCACCCGCGCGCTCGCCAGGCGCAACACCTCGGCGGTCTGCTCCGCGGTGAGAGTGGTGTAGACCGGCGCGGAGACGGCACGCGCCGCGAAGATCCCCAACTGGGCGAGGATCCACTCGCTGCGATTCGCGCTGACGATCGAGACGCGCTCCCCGCTCGCCACGCCGAGGGCGATCAGTCCGCTCGCCACCGCCCAGGCGCGCTCGCGCACCGCGCTCCACGACAGCTCCTGCCAACGGCCCGGCGCCACCCGGTCGGCGAGCGCCAGGGCGGTCGGACGGCTGGCCGCCCGGCTCGCGAGCTGGCCGATCAGGGTCTCGGGATGGGGCTCCGGCGTCACGGTGGTCGGAAGTCTCACCGCCCGGCCGGCGACCTGCCAAGCCGCAGCGCCCCGGCGAGCAGTTGATAGCCGGCGCCCGTGTCGGTGACCAGGCGATGCGGCGCCGCGGGATCCTCCTCGAGCTTGCGGCGCAGGCGGTGGACGAGCTGCTTCAGGGCTTGGCGATCGCCGTAGCCCCGCGCGCCCCAGACGTGGGCGATCAGCCGCTCCGCCGGCACCGTCTCGTCGGCGTGCGCCAGCAGGAGCTGCAACAGGCGCAGCTCGAGGGGGGTCAATCGTACCGGCGCACGGCCGTCCACCGAGACGGCGCGCCGCTCGACGTCGAGACGGATAAGACCGACGACCAGCGGCTCGGCCGGGCGCTCGCTTCCCGCTCGGCGCAAGAGGGCACGGATCCGCGCCAGGAGGGTCCGCGGGCTGAACGGCTTGGCAAGGTAGTCGTCGGCCCCCAGATCGAGACCTCGCACCACGTCCTCCTCGCCGCTGCGCACCGACAGGATCAGCACGGGTGCGGCGCAAGCGCCGCGCAGGCGGGGCAGCAGGTCGAGCCCGTCCTCCCTTCCCAGGTTGAGGTCGAGCACGACGAGGCTCGGCTGCTCGGCCGCCGCGAGGGCCAGGGCGCTGGCCCCGTCGGCCGCCTCCAGGGCGAGGTAGCCTGCGTTGCGTAGCGCGAAGGCCAAGATACCGCGGAGCTCGTCGTCGTCGTCGATGACCAGGATCTTCACGGCGCCGATTCTGACGCAGGCAGGCGAAGGGTGACCCGCGTCCTCCTTGAGACCCGCTCCACGGCGAGGCTGCCACCGTGCCGCTCGGCGATCGACCGCGCGATCCAGAGCCCCAGTCCGCTCCCCTCCTCACGCGGCTCCGAACGGCCGTCGGCCGCCGCGCCGCGACGGAAACGACCGGCCAGCCGGGAGAGCTCGGCGGGATCGAAGCCGGGGCCCGGATCCTCGACCCAGAGATGCACCTCTCCCTTCTCGACCGCCCCCCCGACGCGGATCGTGCTCTCCTCCGGTGCGAACTTCGAGGCGTTGGCCAGCAGGTTGACCAGCACCTGGGTGAGGCGCTGCGGATCGCCGAGCAGTCGGGGCAGCGGATAGGGCAGCTCGCTCTCGATGCGCTGGCCGCGTTTCGCCGCCAGCGGCGCCGTCGTGCCGACCGCCTCCTCGACCACCTCGTCGAGATCCACCTCCTGCCGGCGGATCGAGAGCTCCCCGGCCTCGATGCGCACGCTCTCGAGGAGATTGTCGATCAGGCGCTGCAGCCGCAACGCTCCCGCCTCGACCCGCAAGACCAGTCCGGCGTTCTCCGGATCGTGGTCCTCGAGTCGTTCGCGCAACAGCTCGAGCGAAGCGCGCTGCGCGGCGAGCGGCGTCCTCAGCTCGTGCGCGAGGTCTGCCACCACCGCGTCGCGGGCGCGTCGCGCCGCCTCTTCCGAGGTCTCCTCGCGCACGATCTGCACCTGCAGGCCACCCGAGGGCGGCGAGCTCGAGAGCACGACGGTGCGCAGCTCCGCCGCGAGCTGCAGGCGCTCGACGGCTTGCACCGGGCCACGAAAGCGCGCCTGCAGGATCGGACAGGCCACCTCGCAGGGGCGCTCGCCGGCAACCTCCGAGGGCCGCAGCACGTCACCACAGAAGCGGCCGACGGCGTCGGCCTGGGAGCGGCCGAGCAGCGTCGCCGCGCGCGGCGAGAAGTAGCGCACCTTGCGATCGCGGTCGACCGCGAAGACCCCTTCGGCGACGCTCGCCAGGACCGCCTCGAGCTCCGATCCGCGCCGCTCGAGCTCGCTGGTGGTCTCGAGCAGCCGCATTCGCATGCTCTCCAGGGTCCGTGCGAGACCGCCCGCCTCGCCTTCCGCGATCGTGGGAATCGGTGTCTCCAGGTCGCCCCTTCCGAGGTTCGCCGCCGCGGCGCTCAGTCGGACGATCGGCCCCGCCAGCCGCCGGGCGAGCGGCAGCGAGATCAGCAGAGCGATCGCGGCGACCCCCGTGGCGGCGCCGAGGGCGCGCAGGTCGAAGCGACGGACCGGTGCGGCGATGGCCGGACCCGGGATCCTGGCCTCGACCACCTGAGCGACCGGCGGGGCGCCGACCGGCCGCACGGCGACCGCTCCGAGCTCGCCCGGGACGAGGCGGACGCCCGGCTCTCCCTCGAGCGCCGCGCGCCAGAGCGCGACGCGCGGGTCGCCGAACGCGGCGTCGATCTCGGCGCGCGACCGGACGACGATCGCGACCTCGGTACCGCGTTCCAGGGCTCGCGGATCGAGGCCTTTGCCGAGGGCCTCGACCGCGCGCGCCGCGCTGCGCTCGGCGCGCGCCGACGCCTCCTCGCCGGCGAGTCGCGCGGTCTGCCGGTGCGCGATCACCAGCACCGCGGCCACCGCCACCGCGACCAGGGTCAGCGTCCAGGCGGCGAGCAGGGTGCGGAATCCGAGCGACCGCATGACGACAGGGTACCTCAGGCGCTGGCCCGCAGGCGCCGGTCGAGCAGCGACTGCGCCGCCAGGGTGGCGATCGCCAGCAGGGTGAGCAACGACGCCACGGCGAAGGCGGCGGCGAACTGGTATTCGTTGTAGAGGATCTCGACGTGCAGCGGGATGGTATTCGTCCGGCCGCGGATGTGCCCCGAGACGACCGACACGGCGCCGAACTCCCCCATCGCCCGGGCGTTGGTCAGGATCACGCCGTAGAGCAGCCCCCAGCGGATCTTGGGCAGGGTCACCAGCCAGAAGGTCCACCACCCCGAGGCGCCGAGCGTCAGCGCCGCCTCCTCCTCCACCGCACCCTGCGCCTCCAGCAGGGGAATGAGCTGGCGGGCGACGAAGGGGAGGGTCACGAACAGCGTCGCGAGCACGATGCCGGGCAGCGCGAACAGGATCTTCACCCCGTGGTCGATCAGGAGGGGGCCGAGCAGTCCCTGGGCGCCGAAGAGCAGCACGAAGAGCATGCCCGAGACGACCGGAGAGACGCTGAACGGCAGGTCGATCACGGTCACCAGGAGGTTCTTGCCACGGAACCGGAAGCGGGTGATCGCCCAGGCCGCGGCGACGCCGAAGGCCAGATTGATCGGCACCACGATGGCAGCCACCAGCAGCGTCAGGCGCACCGCGGCCAGCGCAATGGGGTCGCGGATGGCGTCGAGGTAGACCTGCCACCCCTTGGCGAAGGCCTGGGCGAAGACCGCTGCCACCGGAACCACCAGGAACAGTCCGAGGAAGGCCAGGGCGACGCCGATCAGCAACCGGCGTACCCAGGCCGGCTCGGCGCGCGGGTCGGCGAAGGCGGCGGAGCTCAATGCGCTCCCCCTCGCCGACCGCGGCTCAACCGGTTGAGCAGGAAGAGCAGCGCGAAGGAGGCGAGCAGGAAGACCAGCGCGATCGCGGTCGCCCCCGGGTAGTCGTACTCCTCGAGCCGCACCATGATCAGGAGCGCGGTGATCTCCGACTTCATCGGCAGGTTTCCCGCGATGAAGATCACCGACCCGTACTCGCCGAGCGCGCGGGCGAGGGCGAGGACGAAGCCGGCGGTCGCCGCCGGCGCGAGCGCCGGCAGGACGACCCGCCGCAGGATCGCCCGGCGCGGCGCGCCGAGCGTCGCCGCCACCTCTTCGAGCGCCGGGTCGAGGTCGCGCAGCACGGGCTGCACCGTGCGCACCACGAAGGGCAGACCGATGAAGGTGAGCGCGACCGCGACGCCCAGCGGCGTATAGGCGACCTTGATCCCGAGCGGGACGAGGAGCGCGCCGATCCACCCGTTCTCTGCGTAGACCGAGGCGAGCGCGATGCCGGCGACCGCCGTCGGCAGGGCGAAGGGGA
>CAZPZW010000171.1:0-6112 GCA_964591165.1 uncultured Thermoanaerobaculia bacterium
CCCACGCCGCGGTCGCCGAGGCGGCGGTGGTCGGCTTCCCGCACGACATCAAGGGAACCGGCATCTTCGCCTTCTGCATCCCGACGCCGGAGTTCGAGAGCTACGAGGCCGACGAGCTCGTCGGCATGCTGAAGGAACAGGTGCGCCAGGCGATCGGGCCGATCGCCACGCCGGACCGCATCCTGGTCGTGCCGGGACTGCCCAAGACCCGCTCGGGCAAGATCATGCGCCGCATCCTGCGCAAGATCGCCTCGGGCGACACCGAGGACCTGGGCGACATCACGACGCTCGCCGATCCGGCGGTGGTCGAGAAGATCGTCGAGGCGGCGCGCGCCTGAGCGGTCCGCCCGAGGCGGGCTTCAGGCGAGCGGCAGGAGGAGACGCAGCGAGGCGGTCGCGGTCGAGCGGTCGAGGGAGAGCCAGGCTTCGCCGCCCGCGTCGCGCGCCGCCTCGCGCAGCGCCGGCTCGCCGCGCGCCCCTCCGGTGAGCACCACGCCGTGTGCTTCGAACAGGCGGGCGAGCTCGGGCTCCTCGGCCGCCCAGGCGAGATCGAGCACCAGCATGCCGTCGTGCAGCCGGGTGCGCAGGTCGACGCGCGCCACCTCGAAATCGCGCCGCAGCCGACCGAGCGCGCCGAGCAGGGCGTCGAGCAGCCGCGCTCCGGCGGCCGCTGTCTGCGCCTCGACGGTGGCGTGCGCGTCGACCGGCAGGTCGAGCTCGACGCGCGCCCGGCGGTCGAGCTCGGCGACCAACTCGGAGACCGCGCGGCGCGAGCTCGAGCGGGCGCGCGGCACGACGGCGCGCGAGAGGCTCTCCACCAGGTCGCTAGACCGCGCCGCCTCCTCGAGCACGACCCGCCCGAGCCGGAGCGCCCCCTCGCCGTCGCCCACCCCGCGCAGCGTCTCGGCGGCCTCGGCGGCGGCCCGCAGATTGGCGAGCGAGCCGCGCAGATCGCCGAGCAGCGCATCGACCGCCGCCCGGCGGGCCGGCGGCGGCGTGGACCGCCGGCGCGCCCTCATTCCGCCCCCGGATCCAGGCAGCGGTCGACGGTCGCCATGAGCTCGCGGGTCGAGAACGGTTTGGTCACGTAGACGTCGGCGCCCTCCTCGAGACCGCGCACGCGCTCGGCGTCGCGTCCACGGGCGGTCAGCAGGACGATCTTCAGCGCGCCGCCGCCCGCCCGTTCGCGCAGCAGCCGGCAGACCTCGAAGCCGTCGATCCCGGGCAGCATGACGTCGAGCAGGACGAGCGCCGGCGGGCTCTCGTCGACCTGGGCGAGCGCCTCCTCGCCGCTCCTCGCCACCGCCACCTCGTAACCGCGCTGGCGCAGCAGGAACTCGAGCGAGAGAACGATGTTGGGCTCGTCGTCGACGATCAGGACGCGCGGTCGGCGCTCCACTCCACACCTCCAGGGATCCCGACCGGCGGCGCTGCCGCGGGCGGTATCTCGGGCAATGAAACCACGAAACGGGCGCCACCGCTCGCGGCGTCCTCCACCCAGATGCGCCCTCCGTGCTGCACCACGATGCGCCGCGCGATGGCGAGACCGAGCCCGGTGCCCTGCTTGCGCCCGGCGAACGGATGAGCGATCTGGTGGAACTTCTCGAAGATCGTGTCGCGCTCGGCGTGCGGCACGCCGGGTCCGTTGTCGGAGACGGCGAGGCGCACGCCGTCGCCCTGTCGGCGCGCTTCGATCAGCACCCGCCCCCGCCCCTCGGGGGAGAACTTGATGGCGTTCCAGATCAGGTTCACCGCCACCTGGACGATGCGATCGCGGTCGGCGGTGAGCCGCGGCAGGTCCATGTCGAGGCGGCGGTCGATGCGCACGCCGCGCTCGCTCGCCAACTGGCCGAGCGAGGCGATGGCGTGGCCCAGGGTCTCGGCGAGATCGACCGTCTCGAGTCGCCAGGAGTACTCGTCGGCCTCGAGCTTGGCGAGGTCGAGCAGGCTCACGATCAGGCGGCTCAGCCGCTCGTTCTCCTTGGCGATGATGCCCAGGAACTCGCCGCGCTGCGCGGCGTCGAGATCGGGGTTGTCGTGCAGGATCTCGGCGAAGGCCCGGATCGCGGTGAGCGGCGTGCGCAGCTCGTGCGCCATGGTCGAGAGAAAGTCGTCTTTCAGCCGGTCGAGCTCGCGCAGGCGGTCGTTGACTCGGCGCAGCTCGGCGGTCGCCGATTCCAGGGCGCGCGATTTCTCTTCGAGCTCGCGGCTGGTCGCGAGCACGCGGGAGGTCTCGTCGAGCAGCCCCACCACCTCGCCGACGTCGAGCAGTTTCTCCTCGGCCACCGAAGCGAGAGCGACGCGCGCCGAGGCGGCGCCGGTCGTGCCGGCGAGCAGGCGCTCGGCGAAGGCCATCAGCTGCGGGTCGGCGTAGACCATGCGCGAGAGGTCGCGGCGGTGCTCGTGCGCCCACGCCTGGAGGGCCCGCGCCGTGCGCTCCTCGCCGAGGAAGCGAGTGAGCAGGGCGCGTACGGCGACCAGCGGCGCGTCGTCTCCCCAGGCCGGGGCTTCGGCTTCGCTACGCCGCCGGAAGATGCCGACGAAGCGCCGGCCCTGCCGCGCTTCCGCCGCGGTGGGCTCGGCGAGCGACGAGATGCCGACGAAGAGGCAGACATTGACCAGCAGGCTCCAGAACAGGGAGTGCGAGAGCGGATCGAGCCCGGTGAAGCCGAAGAGCGCGTGGGGACGCAGCGCCGCGATGCCGAACGGGCCGTGGTTGACGAACGCGGACGACAGCAGGCCGCTCGAGACCAGCGTCGGTAGGGTGAGGGTGTAACCCCAGACCACGAAGCCGCCGACCAGGCCGGCGAGTGCGCCGCGCCGGGTGGCCGCCGACCAGTAGAGGCCGCCGAGCATCGCCGGCGCGAGCTGCGCCGCGGCGGCGAAGGAGACCAGCCCGATGGTCACCAGCGAGACGCCGGTGCCGGCCACCAGAGCATAGAAGTGACCGAGCAGGAGGATCCCGACGATCGCCAGACGCCGGGTGGCGAGCAACGGCTGTCGGAAGTCCGCCTCCGCCGAGTCCGCGCGGCGCAGCAGCCAGGGGAGCACCAGGTCGTTCGCCACCATGTTGGAGAGCGCCAGGCTCTCGACGATGACCATGCCGGTGGCCGCCGAGAGGCCACCCAGGAAGACGAAGAGAGCGAGGCCCGCTGCGCCCTCGGCGAGCGGCAGGGCGAGCACGTAGGTATCCCCCGAGAGAGCGGCCGTCGCCGGGTTCAGCCGGCCGGCGAGGGCGATCGGCACGACGAAGAGGTTGATCACCAGCAGGTAGAGCGGCAGCAGCCAGGCCGAAGTGCGCAGGTGCCGCTCGTCGACGTTCTCGACCACGGCCACCTGGAACTGGCGGGGCAGGAACCAGAAGGCGAGCAGCGACAAGAAGGTCATCCAGACCCAGGCGCTATCGCTCGCCCCGTCGCGCGAGAGCAGCGCCGCGAGCTCGGGCGCCTCGGCGGCGCGGCTGAAGAGGTCGGCGAAGCCGTCGTGCAACGAGAAGACGACGAAGAACCCGACCGCGAGGAAGGCGAGGAGCTTGACCAGCGACTCGAAGGCGATGGCGAGGACCAGTCCGGCATGCTGCTCGGTCAGGTCGACCGAGCGGGTACCGAAGAGGATCGCGAAGAGCGCGAGCAGCCCGGCCGAAACGAGCGACAGCTGGTCGTAGGCGAGCGGTGTCGGATGCGTGGTCTGCCAGAGGACCTGGAAACTGGTCGAGACCGCCTTCAACTGGAGCGCGATGTAGGGCACGATGCCGACCACGGCGACCACCGCGACGACCGCCGCGAGCGAGGTGCTCTTGCCGTAGCGCGCCGCCACGAAGTCGGCGATCGAGGTGATGCGCTCGGCTTTCGCGATGCGCAGGATCTTGCGGTAGACGATCCAGCCGAGCGCGGCGCCCAGCGTCGGACCGAGATAGACCGGCAGGAAACCGTAGCCGTCGCTCGCCGCGCGGCCCACCGAGCCGTAGAAGGTCCAGGCGGTGCAGTAGACGGCGAGCGAGAGCGAGTAGATCCAGGGATTGGCGAGCGGATTGCGACCGCGGGCGGCGAGCCGGTCGCCGCGCCAGGCGATGAGGAAGAGCAGCCCGAGGTAGGCGAGCGCCGAACCGATGAGGACGCCGGCCGAGAGCATGGCGTCACTCTCCCCGCGGACGCACCACGACGGCGATGAGCAGGATGAGCAGGGCCCAGAGACCGTAGAGGTAGACCCAGGTGAGCGGCAGGCCGGCCAGCCAACGCTCGCCCGAGGCGAGGCGCAGTAGCGGCGCGGTGAACCCCAGGCACCCCAGCAGGAAGAGGGCGACCAGACGCGCGGAGCGAAGCCGCTCGTGGAGCATGAGGATCGGCGCCAAAGCTACCAGAAATGAGGTCCCCGAGCCGCTCGCGGGCGGCCTCCGTCGCGATGCTAGCCTCGGCCTGCCGCATGGCTTCCCTCGCGCACCGGCCGCGCCCCTTCTTCGAGACCGCGGCGTTCTTCTACCTGCTGCTCGCCACGGCGGGAACGCTCTGGCTCGGCTGGCAGCGCGGCCGTCTCGGAGGCGAGCTGTTCGTCGAGCCCGCCACCTGGTGGATCGACCTGGGCGGCGGGCTGGCGCTGGGCGGGCTGCTGCTCGCCGGCTGGCGCCTCTGGCGCCGCAGCTCCGCGACGGCGCGGCGCATCGAGGCCGAGCTCGCGGCGCTCCTGGCGCCCCTCTCGCGGGGCGATGCGGTGGCGCTGGCGGTGATCTCGGCGATCGCCGAGGAGGTCTTCTTCCGCGGCGCGCTGCAAGGGGCGATCGGCTGGCTGCCCACGGCGCTGCTCTTTGCCCTGCTGCACCTCGGTCCGGGCAAGAGCCTCCGGCTGTGGAGCCTCTTCGCGCTCGCCGCCGGGTTGGTGCTCGGACTCTGGGTCCACTGGCGCGGCGCCCTGGGGGGCGCCATCGTGGCTCACCTGCTGGTCAACGGCGTCAACCTCCTCGCGCTCGAGCGACAGAGCCGGTCGACGGCACCCGGAGTCGGGCGGGGCGAGAACGGGGATTCGATCTAGAATCCCGCCCCCATGACCGCCCGACACAGCGTCCTCCTCGTTGCGCTCGCGCTGCTCGCCGCTTGTGGCGGCTCCGAAAACGTGCCTCCTTCCGCGGCGACCGACCCGGCATCCGCGCCCGCCCCCGCCGCTGGGATCGGACTGGCGCCGGCGCACGACAGCGCGCCGCTGCCCGGTGCACCGGGCGAGGCGGTGGCGCTCCACTTCGAGCTGCCGACGGGCTGGGAGCAGCTGCCGCCGAGCTCCGCGATGCGCCTCGCCGAGGTGCGTGTTCCCGGCCCCGCGGGGCCGGCCGAGCTGCTGGTCTTCCATTTCGGTCCCGGCCAGGGCGGGGGCGTCGAGGACAACATCTCGCGTTGGTTGGGGCAACTCGAGCTCGCCACGGGCAGCCGGCCCGAGCGCGGCGCCTTCGAGTCCGGGGGCTTCCGGGTGACCTGGATCGAGGCCCGCGGGACCCTCTTGCCGTCGAACATGGGCAGCGGCCCGGCCACCCCCACCCCGGGACAGCGGCTGCTCGGCGCGGTGGTCGAAGGGTCGGGCGGCCCCTGGTTCTTCAAGCTGACCGGGCCCGACGACACGGTCGCCGCGGCGCGTGAGCCACTGCTCGCCATGCTGCGCCGGCTGCACCGCCAGCAGCGCGCCTGACCGGCGCGACGGCTCCCGCTCCGGACGGTCCCCGGCAGCCGGTTTGCTAGACTGAATGACCCCGCCGAGCGGGGCGAGCGGGAACCAGAGAGAGGGTGTCATGACGATCAGCACCGCCGACGTTTTCGCCCATGTCGAGCAGGAAAAGGGGCGTTTTCTCGAAGAGCTCAAGGACTACCTGCGCATCCCGTCGATCTCCACCGATCCGGAGCACCAGGCGGACGTGGAGCGCTGCGCCGACTGGCTCTGTGGACAGATGAAGGCGGCCGGTCTCGCGGTCGAGAAGATCGCCACCGCGGGCCACCCGCTGGTCTATGGCGAGTGGCTGGGCGCCGGGCCGGACAAGCCGACCGTCCTGTTCTACGGCCACTACGACGTGCAGCCGCCCGATCCGCTCGGCGAATGGCGCCATCCCCCGTTCGAGCCGACCCTCGAGGGGGAG
>CAZPZW010000172.1:0-6095 GCA_964591165.1 uncultured Thermoanaerobaculia bacterium
CGTCGCCGGAGCCTCCCGGCAGCGGCAGCAGCGCCGGCAGGCGTCCTCTCAGCAGGCGGCGACCCAGCAGCAGGCCGCGCAGGCCCAGGCCGCGCAGCAGTCGGCAGCGCAGCAGGCCTTCGATCTCGCCTCGCGTGCCTGCCTGATGGGTCGCGGCTACCGCATGGAGTGACGCGGCGGAGGGGGCCGGGCGCGCCTCGCGCGAGCATGCTCTGGGCTATCGTTCCGGAGATGGCGCCAGAGCGCACGGGCATCGCGTCCGAGGGCGACCGCAGGGGCGCGCGGACGGTCGTCGGGACTTTCGTCCTCCACCTCCGCCCGGTGCGCGTCCCGGCGGCGGCGATCCGCTTCAGCCACACCTTCGGGCTCGGCGGGATGTCGCTCGTCCTGCTGGTGCTGCTCGCGCTCACCGGCTCGCTCCTGATGTTCGCCTACACGCCGGTGCCGGGCGACGCCTACGCCTCGATCGAGCGGCTCGAAGGAGAGGTCGTGTTCGGCGCGTTCGTGCGCGCCATCCATCACTGGAGCGCCAACCTCCTGGTGCTGGTCGCCGGCCTCCACTTGCTGCGCGTCGTCTTCACCGGAGGCTTCCTCGACGGGCGCGAGCTCAACTGGGTGGTCGGCCTGGGGCTGTTCGCGGCGATCGCCGCTTCGGCTTTCACGGGTTACCTGCTGCCCTGGGACCAGCTCGCCTACTGGGCGGTGACCATCGTCACCGGCATGGCGGCCTACGTTCCGGGCGCGGGGCCGGCGCTCGCCGCGTTCCTGCGCGGCGGCGAGGAGATCGGCCCGGCGACGCTCGGCACCTACTACGCGCTGCACACCCAGTGGCTGCCGGTGTTGCTCCTCGCCGGCGCCGGCTTCCACTTCTGGCGGGTGCGGCGGGCCAAGGGCGTGGTCGTTCCGCCGGACGCCGCGCGGGACGACCAGGGCCGACCGGAGCAGGTCGCCTTCCTGCCGCACCTCTTCTGGCGCGAAGTGACGACTGCGCTCGTGCTGCTGGCGGGGGTGACCCTCTTCTCGGCGCTGGTGCGCGCGCCGCTCGGACCGGCGGCCAATCCCGGCCTCTCGCTCAATCCGGCCAAGGCGCCCTGGTACTTCCTCGGCTTCCAGGAGCTCCTCGTCCACCTCCATCCCCTCTTCGCCGTGGTCGTCGTGCCGGTGCTCGCAGCGCTCGCCCTCGTCGCCTTGCCCTATCTCGGATTCCCGCGCGACGAGCCGCGCGGCGTCTGGTTCCTCTCGACCAGCGGCCGGCGCACGGCGCGCTGGGCGGCGATCGCCGGCGCCGCCATGGCCGCGCTGTTGATCCTCGCCGACGAGCTCCTCGCCGGAGCGTCGACGGACCTCGTCGGCGGCGCGGCGCTCTTCACTCGCGGCCTGCTCCCGCTGGGCGCGCTGCTCGCCCTCAGCGTCATGGGCTTCCGGCGGCTGCGCTCGCGTTGGGGGGCCACCCGGCTCGAGGCGACCCAGGCGCTCTTCGTCTTTTTCGCGGCGGCTTTCCTCGTGCTCACGCTGACCGGGATCTGGCTGCGCGGCCCGGGCATGAGCCTGGTTTGGCCATGGAACGCGTGAAGCCCCCCGACGCCGTCCACGTTGCCGGCGCGGAGGAGCCGAGCGCGAGCTCGCCGGAACGGCGGTCGCTGCTTCGCCTCGCCTGGCTCGGTCTCGGCGTCGCCGCGCTGGGCGAGGCGCTCTGGGTCGTCGCCGCCTTCCTCAGACCGCGCGCCAAACCACCCGAGCGTGAGGGACGCTTGATCGTCGCCGGCCCGATCGAGACGTTCGCTCCCAGCTCGGTTACAGCGTTTCCAGCGGGGAAGTTCTACCTGGTGCGGCTGGCCGACGGTGGGTTCCTGGCGCTCCACCGCCAGTGCACCCACCTCGGGTGCAGCGTGCCATGGGACGAGGCCGCCGGCCGGTTCGCCTGTCCCTGCCATGCCTCGGCGTTCGACCTACGCGGCGACGTCCTCGCGCCGCCCGCGCCGCGGCCGCTCGACCTCTTCGCGATCCGCATCGAGAACGGCATCGTCAAGGTCGACGTCTCCTCGCCGATCCGCCGCGCGAGCTTCGAGCCGGCGCAGGTCACCAGGATCTGACGTGGCGGACCCCTCTCTCTTCCGCTGGCGGCTGGCGGCGCTCGCCGCCGCTGGAGCGGTCGTCGCTTCGTGCCCCGTCCATCTGGCGCGCGAGGCGTTGCGGCCGCCCGTGGCCGCGAGAGCGGTGACGGCGGAGGCGACCTTCGTCGGCCGGCCGGCTTGCGCGCGCTGCCACGAGAGCGCGAACAAGGCGTGGACCGGCTCGCATCACGACCAGGCGATGACCGAGGCGACGATCGAAACCGTGCGCGGCGATTTCTCGGGCGTCCGCTTCGCGGGGGACGGGATGCGGGCGCGGTTCTTCCGCCAGGACGAGAAGTTCCTGATCGAGACCGACGGGCCGGACGGCCAGCTCGCCACCTACGAGGTCGCCTACACGTTCGGCTGGAAGCCCCTCCAGCAGTATCTCGTCCGCTTCCCGGGCGGCCGCCTGCAGGCTTTCTCGGTCGCCTGGGACACCGAGCGGCGGCGCTGGTTCTTCCTCTATCCCGGGAAGCGGATCCCGCCCTCCGACTGGCTGCACTGGACGCGCAACGGTCAGAACTGGAACGGCATGTGCGCCGAGTGTCACTCGACGAACCTGGTCAAGGGATACGACCCGGCCAGCGACAGCTACCAAACCACCTGGTCGGAGGTCGACGTGAGCTGCGAGGCCTGCCACGGACCCGGCTCGCGCCACGTGGCCTGGGCCGAAGTGCCACCGATGGGGCGGGCGCCGCTCGCCAACGCCGGTCTGGTGATGAAGACCTCGGGGATCGGCAACCGCGAGCTGGTCGAGCTCTGTGCCCCCTGCCACTCGCGACGCACCGAGCTGGGCGACTACGACCATCGCCGGCCGGAGCTGCTCGACAACCATCTGCCGGTGCTGCTGGCCGAGGGCCTCTACCACCCGGACGGGCAGATCCTCGACGAGGACTTCGAGTACGGCTCGTTCGTGCAGAGCAAGATGTTCCGCATGGGAGTGCGCTGCACCGACTGCCACGACGCGCATTCGCTGAAGCTCCGCCGCGAGGGCAACGGAGTCTGCCTGCAGTGCCACGCGGCGCCGGCCTACGACGACGCGCGGCATCACTTCCACAAGCCGGTGTGGCAGGGCGAGCCGAGCGCGGGCGCGCTCTGCGTCTCCTGCCACATGCCGAAGTCGCCGTTCATGGTGATCCACTGGCGGGCGGACCACAGCATCCGCATTCCGCGCCCCGATCTCACCCGGGAGCTCGGCGTGCCCAACGCCTGCAGCACCTCCGGCTGCCACGCCGACAAGCCGCTCGCCTGGGTGAGCGAGGCCTACGACAGGTGGTACGGCGAGGCGCGGAAGCCGCACTACGGCAGCGTCCTCGCCGCCGGGCGGCGGACCGACCCGGCCGCGAAGAGCGAGCTGCTCCGGCTCGCCGGCGACGCGCTCTCGCCGACCCTGGTGCGGGCGACCGCGCTATCTCTGCTCGGCCGCTACTCCGGCCCCGAGGTCACCGCCGCCTTCCGGAGCGCGCTGCTCGACGAGGAGCCGCTGCTGCGCCGGACCGCGGTGGCGGAGGCGCCGATCGCCGACGAAGCGGAGCGCGTCGCGCGCCTGGCACCCCTGCTCGCCGATCCTTTCCGCGCGGTCCGCCTGGAAGCGGCGTCACAGCTCGCGGGCACCTCGCCGACTCTGCTCCGGCCCTACCAGCAGGAGGCGCTCTCGACCGCGCTCGCCGACTACGTGAAGGCGATGGAGCACGCGCTCGACTTCTCGTACGCCGGGCACAACCTGGGACTGCTCTATGAGCGGATGAACGACCCGGCGAAGGCGGAGGCATCCTACCGGCGGGCGATCGGAGTGGACGACCTGTGGCCGCCGCCGACGGTGAATCTCGCGCTGCTCCTCGCCCGGCAGGGCCGGAACGACGAGGCCGAGCGTCTACTTCGCGAGGCGCTTTCCGGCGCTCCCGACCTCCCCGAGGCGGCCTACTCGCTCGGCCTCCTGCTCGCCGAGACCGGGCGCATGGGGGAGGCTGCGGACCTGCTCGCGCGTGCCGCGCCGCGCCTGCCTGGGAACGCGCGCGCGGCCTATAACGCCGGGCTCGCGCTGGCGCAAGTAGGGCGCGCCGTCGAGGCCGAAGCGATGCTCCGGCGGGCGGTGGAGCTCGATCCCGGGAGCTACGACCTGCTCTTCGCTCTGGGCGACTTCCTGCTGCGCCAAGGTCGCGGCCTCGAGGCCTTGGCGATCGCGGACCGCATGGCCGTGCTCGACGCCGCGCGTCCCGAGGCGGCGCTGCTGCGCGACCTCGCCGGCGGACGCTGAGGACTCCGCCGCACGGGTCCCGTCGCGGTAGAGCGTATTCTTGCGCCACCGGGCCGCTGGTGGCCCATTCATCCGGGAGACCGACGATGAGACAGCGAGTGACGATCTGCAGCGTTCTTCTTGCCGCCCTCGTGGCGTGGACCGCGGGCGCGGCCTTCGCCGCGACCAACGCCGAGACGGAGCAGGCGATCCAGTCCGCCTTGGTCGAGAAGCTCGGGACCGATGCCAAGACAATCCGCGTCGCCTTCTTCGACGGCAAGGCCGTGCTGAGCGGCCAGGTGACCGAGGACTGGGTGCAGGAGCTCGCCAAGGAGGTGGCGCTCTACGTCCCCGGGGTGACCAAGGTCGAGAACCAGGTCGAAGCGAAGAAGGAGCGCAAGCTCGGCACCGGCAAGGTCTTCGACGAAGGAGAGGACGCCGGGCTCGAGACCGAGGTCAAGAACGCCGTGCACCAGGAGATCGGAACGCACTCCACGGGTGTCGAAGTCGAGGCCTGCGACGGTGTGGTGAGCCTCCGTGGCACGGTGCCCGACCAGGCGCGTCACGACCTCGCGCTTGCGGCGGCGACCAAGGTCAAAGGGGTCAAGAAGGTCGTCGACCTGCTGCGCAACGCCGGCTGAGCCGGGAGCCGCGCGATCCTCCGCTTCGTCGGACGCGCAAATCCGCTTCGGGCGGAGCGGTCAACGCCTGCGCGGCCGACGGGCTTCGCCGGAGTCAAGGCCACAGCGATAGGATGTCGCGCCAGTCGGTCGGCCGCATGCAGTTCGTCCCGACGCCCACCGGGCGCGAGGGTAGGGTGCGGTGGAATGAAAGGAGTCGTGATGCTTCGCAGGCTCTGGCCCACCTTCTTCCTCATCGGCGTCCTGGCGTCGCCGAACCCCTGCCAGGCGCAGTCGTCCTCGTCGGTCGACTGGCAGCACACCCTCGCCGTCTACGGCCTCGCCACGGCGATGGATGGAGATCTTTCGCTCGGTGAAGTCGACGCCCCGATCGCGGTCGACGCCGACCAGATGTTCGATTCGCTCGAGATGGCGGCGATGGCGCGCTACCGCGGCGCGACCGAGCGCTGGGCGGTGGTGATCGACGGCAGCTTCGCCGGGCTCGGCGGCACCCGCGAGGGCGCGCTCGCCAAGCAGGATCTCGACATCGACATCTTCATCGTGCAGGCGGATGCCGCTTACCGTTTCAACCGGAACGCCGAGCTCCTCTTCGGTGCGCGCTACGTCCTCTTCGAGAGCCAGCTCGACACGACGACCGGTATCGGAGGAGGCCGGCGACGCGAGAACGACGCCACGTTGGTCGATCCGGTGGTCGGTCTGCGCACCCTCTACGATCTGGGTGAGAAGATGCGCCTGCAGACCCAGGTCGATGTCGGTGGCGGCGGCGGCAACGACTTCACCTGGCAGGCGATGCTGAACCTCGGCTATCAGCCGAGCGACGGCTACTCGCTCTGGCTCGGTTACCGGGCGATCGGTCTCGACTTCGACGAATCGGGCGGGCGCAACCGGTTCGGCGGCGACGTGACCCTGCACGGCCCAGCGGCGGGCGTCGCGTTCCACTTCTAGGGAACGCTGGAGTCGTGCGGAGGATCCCTGGCGTCGCAGCGCCGATTCGTATAGAGTCTTCTCCGCGCCGGGCCAGAAGAGAGGGCCGCGCCCAGCAGTCTTCTGCTCAGTAAAACTACGGAAACCAAAGGCACTGACCGAGCGTATACAATGCTTGCA
>CAZPZW010000173.1:0-6076 GCA_964591165.1 uncultured Thermoanaerobaculia bacterium
CGGCGACGGCTTCGCCGGCGTCGAGGAAGCGGTCGAGGGTCGCCCAGAAGCCCCAGACGATCGCGGCCGCCGCGAGGAGCGCCAGCGCCGTCCAGGCGCGGGACCGGGCGCGCGAATCCACTTCCGGGCTCATGGCGCGATCCTAAGGTAGATCGGCCCCGAGGCGAGCCGGGCTGCGGAGCGGGTCGTCGCGCGGGGGAATCCGTCTTGGAGATGTCGGGAGAGAATGTGCCTTCGTGGAGGCTCGGAAGATGCAGATTCTCGAGGCGATCGGCAACACTTCGCTGGTGCGCTTGGGCAAGGTCGTGCCGCCGCATTGCGCGGAGATCTGGGTGAAGCTCGAATGGGAGAACCCCACCGGCAGCGTCAAGGACCGGATGGCGAGCGCGGTGATCGCGCGGGCGGAGGAGGACGGGCGCCTGCGGCCCGGCGACACGGTGGTCGAGTACACGGGGGGCAGCACGGGGGCGGCGCTCGCCCTGGTCTGCGCGGCCGAGGGTTACCGTCTGCGGATCGTGAGCTCCGATGCGTTCGCGCGCGAGAAGCTCGACCAGATGGCGGCGCTCGGCGCCGAGCTCACCCTGGTGCCGAGCGAAGGCGGCCGCACCACCAAGCAGCTGATCCTGGAGATGATCGAGACCGCCCGCGCCCTCAGCCGGGAGCCCAACACCTTCTGGACCGATCAGCTCAACAACCACGATGCCATCGCCGGCTATTTCACGCTGGGCGAGGAGATCTGGCGGCAGACCGGGGGCGAGGTCGATGCCTTCGTGCACTGCGTGGGCACGGCGGCCACCTCGCGCGGGGTCGCCACGGTGCTCAAGCGGCATCGCCCCGGAATCCACGTCGCGGTCGTCGAGCCCGCCGAGTCCCCGGTGCTCGCCGGGGGACAGCCGGGCCCCCACAAGATCGAAGGAGTCGGGATCGGCTACGTGCCGCCGCTCTGGGAGCCGGCGCTGGTGGACGAGATCCTGCCGGTATCCACCGCCGACGCGAAGGCGATGGCGCGCCGCCTGGCGCGGGAAGAGGCGCTCTTCGCGGGGACCTCGTCGGGGGCCAACGTCGTCGCCGCGCTGCAGGTGGCAGCTCGGCTCGGCCCGGGCCGCAAGGTGGTCACTCTGATGGGCGACTCGGGCCTCAAGTACCTCGACACCGACGTCTTCCGGAGCCCGTAGGGAACGCGGCCGGCATCGTCGCCGTGTTGCATCGGGGCGTCTCGGGGGGGATGCACCCCAGGGGGCGACGACACCGGCCGCGGTGTCGAAGCGAGTGTAACCCCGCTTGCCGCATTGCGGCAAGTAGGCCGCGCTGCGGCAAGAACCGTGCCGGAGCGTGCTAGCATTCCGCGCAGAACGAGGGCCCGGCCGCCATGCCGCTGACGCATCCCATGCCGCTCGCCCGGGCCGCGCGCCATCTGCACAACGGCCTGCCCAAGCTCTGGGGGCGCAGGGGCTTCTCGCAGATCAAGCTGCGTTGGGCGGTGGCGCCGCTGCTGGTCGCGGGCGTACTCGTCGCCCGCGCGCTCGGCTTCGAGTTCCAGGCCCCGCCGATCCTCGCCATCGCCCTGGCGAGCCTGCTCTACAACGCTCTCTTCGCCTGGGTCTACGCGCGCTGGTGGCGCCGCCTGGAGGCCGATCCGGCGCTCGATCGCGCGGTGGTCATCGTGGAGATCCTGGCCGACTACTCGGCGATTCTCCTGCTCCTTCATTTCACCGGCGGGGCGGCCAATCCGCTGGCCTTCTTCCTGCTCATCCACGTCGTCCTCGGCGCCATCCAGTTCAGCGCGGGGACCGCTTACCTCATCGCCGGCCTGGCGAGCGCCGGGCTCTGGGGGCTGCTGCTCGACGAGACGCAGGGCCGGCTGCTCGCCCAGCCGGTCGCATTCCGCGGCGAGCCTCTGCACCTCCTCGACCGGCCGGTGCACTCGGCCTTTCTGCTGCTCGTCCTCACCGCGACCTTCTTCCTGGTCGCGGCGCTGGTGTCGCGCATCATGCGCCAGCTGCATCGCGGGGTGGACGAGCTCGGCGCGGCGACCGAGCGGCTCTCCGAGCTCAACCGCGAGCTCAGCGGGCTCTACACCATGGTTTGCGCGATCGGCGCCGAGCGCCGCCTGGCGCCGATCCTCGAGACGGTCACGCGTGAGTTGGCGCGCGTCGTCCAAGTGCCCGCCGTCTCGGTGAAGCTGCTCTCCGAGGACGGCCAATCGCTGCGCTACGTGGCGGCGCACGGACTGCCCGAGGAGCTGGTGCGCGACACCCTGATCGAGCTCGACAAGAGCCCGCTCAACCGCCGGGTCGTCGAGGGCGAGACGATGGTGCAGGGACGGATCGGCGGCGACGACGAGCTGCAGATCGGCGAGGAGCTCGCCGCGCTCGGCCTGCGCTCGGCCGTCTTCGCGCCGCTCAAGGTCGAAGAGCGGGTGATCGGCACGCTCGGCGTCTACGCACACGCCGCCGGCCGCTTCGGGGACCGCGACTCGGAGTTCCTCCAGCTCGCTTCTCGTCTGGTCGCGCTGGCGATCGAGAACGCCCGCGCCAACGAGGCGATCGAGACCCTGATGCGCGATCGCATCCAGTTCATGCTCAAGGTGGCGCACAACCTGCGGGCGCCGCTCGCGGCCGGCCTCGGGATGCTCGAGCTGGTGCGCCTCGGACGGCTCGGCGAGGTCACGCCGGAGCAGGCGGCGCTGCTGCAACGCCTCGACGACCGGCTGCGGGCGCTCGACCGCGCGATCGGCCAGCTGCTCACCATCGCCAAGGCACGCGACTTCTCACGCGAGATTCCCGACGTCGTGGTCGACCTGGAGGAGCTCGCCGCGACCACCGAGCGCACCTTCCGCGCCGAAGCGGAGGCGAAGCGGCTGGGGTTCACGGTGCGGGTCGAGCCCGGCCTGCCGGGGGTCGAGAGCGGCGTCGATCTGCTCAAGGAGCTGATGGAGAACCTGGTCTCGAACGCGATCAAGTACACGCCGGAAGGGGGGGAAGTGGAGGTGCGTTTCGAGCGGGCCGGCCCGGACGAAGTCCGCATCGTGGTGCGCGACACCGGCATCGGCATCCCCGAGAAGGAGCAGGGCCGGCTCTTCACGGAGTTCTTCCGCGCCACCAACGCCAAGAAGCATTCGCCGGCGGGCACCGGCCTGGGGCTCGCGCTGGTCAAGCAGACCGTGGAGCGCCACCACGGCACCATCGCGCTCGAGAGCGCAGAGGGGCACGGCACCCGGGTGGCGATCGAGATTCCGGTCCACCGGGTGGGCAAGCCGGCGCCGCCAGCCGAGTCGCTGGTCGAAGAGAACGCCTAGCTCGGGCGGTCGCTCGCGTCAGGCCTGCGTCGCCTCCGCGAGGGTCGCTTCGATCACCGCCAGGAGATGCGCGGCGGCGAGCGGTTTCTGGAACACCCCCGCGAGGCCGAGCGTCACGGTGTCGGTCGCCAGGTTCAGGTTGTCGCCCACCGAGCTCAGCAGGAAGACCGGAGCGCGATTGCCCATCAGCCGGAGCTCCTTGGCGAGACCGGCGCCGGAATCGACCTCCTCCATCATGAGGTCGACGATCACCACGTCGGGGCGGTGCGCCCGGTAGGCCTCGAGTCCGGTTTCGGCGCCCTCGGCGCCGAGGAACTCGTAGCCGGCGCCTTCGAGCACGATCTTCAGGAAGTCGAGGACGTCCGGATCGTCGTCGATGCAGAGGATCTTCGCTTTGCGGTCGGACATGCTCATCCTCGCGTTCTGGAGGTTGGATCTGCGGGCCTGGTTGCGTCTTCTGGCGCGATTCCGGCGTCCGCCGCGAGCAGGTCGCGGACGAACGCCGCGGCGCAGGCGAGATTGGCGCGCGCCGGGCTGGAAAGCCCTTCGCCGAACTCGTCGAAATCGCGCCCGCGGATGCCGAGCAGCCAGGCTTCGGGCTGGCGGCCGAAGAGTTGGCGACTGAGCGCCAGCACCTGATCGGGCGCCAGACTGTGGGTGGTGAAGCCTGCGCCGTCGGACGCCGGGACGAGCCGGCGGATCCAGAACGGCTCGACGCCGGCCGAGCGGTCGGCGTCGACGAAGATCACCCGCTGGTGGCGCGCCACGTCGGCGGCGTCCTCGACCTGGAGCTGATAGTCGGACGACAGCGTCACCCCCGGCGGCGCGGCGCCCGCGAGCTCGGCGACCAGCGCCGGCCCGAGGCCGTCGTCCTGCCGGCCGGGGTTCCCCCAGCCGAGGACCAGAGTGCTCACTGTGGCCTCGTCCGGCGATCGATCTCGCGGCCGCCGGAATCCACCAGCGTGACCTCGAGGGGCATCTGGCCGAGCGCGTGGGTGGCGCACGACAGGCAGGGATCGTAGGCCCGGATGCCGACCTCGATGTGGTTGAGCAGCCCTTCGGTGATCTCGGGCACGCCGGAGAGGTGGTCGTCGGCGATCTTGCGCACCGCGCGGTTCATCGCCTCGTTGTTGCAGGTGGTCGAGACGATCAGGTTGGCCATGGTGATCTGGTCGTGCTCGTCGACGCGGTAGTGGTGGGTGAGCGTGCCGCGCGGCGCCTCGATCATCGCCACGAACTCGCCGCGCCTCTCGCCCGGCGGCGCCACCAGGTCGTCGCCCTGCAGATCGGCGTCGTGGAGCAGACGCTGGATGACCTCGGCGGAGTGCAGCAACTCGATCATGCGCGCCCAGTGATAGCCCATCGTCAGGTTGTTGGGTTTCCCGCCGGTGAGGGAGAGGAAGTCGCGCCGCGCGGCCTCCGCTTCCGGCGTGTCGATGAAGTCGCAGCTGTTGACCCGCGCCAGCGGCCCGACGCGGAACCAGCCGGTCTCCGTCCCCAACGCCTTGAGATAGGGGAACTTCATGTAGCTCCAGGGCTTGACCTCCTCGGCCAGCACCGCGAGGTAGTCGAGCGGGTCGACCTGATCGAGCAGCCGCGAGCCCGCGGCGTCGATGGCGCGCAGGCGGCCGTGGTAGAGGTCCATCGCGCCATCGGCGCGCACCAGCGAGAGGTGGTTCGACGGGAAGGCGCCGAACTGCTCGACCGCGGCCAGGTGGTCCAGGGTGTAGCGCTGGGCGAGCCCCACCGCCTGGCGGCTCCAGGCGAGCATCTGGTCGAGGTCGGCGAGCAGGAAGTCCCGCTCGGCGAGCGCGAGGTTCTTGTTGATCCCGCCCGGAATCGCGCCCGTGCCGTGCACCTTCTTGCCCGCGGTCAGCCGGACGATCTCCTGCCCGAACTTGCGCATCATGACCCCCTGCACCGCGAGGTCGGGGTGACGGGCGATGACGCCGACCACGTTGCGCTCCTCGACGGGCGCGTCGAAGCCGAAGAGCAGGTCGGGCGAGGCGAGGTGGAAGAAATGCAGGGCGTGCGACTGGAACATCTGTCCGTAGTGCATCAGGCGGCGCATCTTCTCGCCGGTCGGCGTCAGCCGGTCGACGCCCAGGATGCCGTCGACCGCCTTGGCGGCGCAGAGGTGATGGCTCACCGGACAGATCCCGCAGAGGCGCTGCACCAGGACCGGCATCTCCCAGAAGGGACGGCCCTGCACGAAGCGCTCGAAGCCGCGGAACTCCACGATGTGGAGCCGCGCCTGCTGCACGCGCCGGTTCTCGTCGAGCAGAATGGTGACCTTGCCGTGTCCCTCGACGCGGGTGACCGGTTCGATGACGATGCGCTGGCTGTTGGCTGCGGTCATGACCTCGTGGCCTCCCGGGTTCAGTCGTACTTGACCAGCTCGTAGGGCAGCTCGGGCGTCTTGCCGGCGAGCAGGGCCGAGAGCGCCGCCCAGAGCGTGTCGGCCGAGGGCGGACAGCCCGGCAGGTGGTAGTCGATCTTCACCGCTTCGTGGCAGGGCACGACCCGATCGAGGAGCAGCGGTATCTCGGGATCGTCGGGCACCTGAGCGCGGGCGTTGGCGACCGTCGGCCCGTCGAGGTAGGCCTCGCGGAAGCAGTCGACGAGCGGAATGCCGTTGCGCAGGGCGGGGATCCCGCCGTTGATCGCGCAGTCTCCGACCGAGATCAGGATCTTGCAGTGCTCGCGGAACTCGCGCAGCACCTTGACGTTCTCCTCGTTGCAGCAGCCGCCCTCGATCAGCCCGATGTCGACCGGGCC
>CAZPZW010000174.1:0-5919 GCA_964591165.1 uncultured Thermoanaerobaculia bacterium
GCGCGCTCGGCGTCGGTGGTCGCCGGATCGACCGGATGGAGCTGCCAGCGGCCGTCGAGCTCGACGATCTGCGTGCCGTACTTCTGGGGCTTTCCGGCGACCATCGCGCGGCGATCGACCGCGGTCGCGACCAGCGGGCGCGCGGCGAGGAGATCGGGATCGATCGCGAGCGCCCGGCGCGCCAGCTCCTCGGCGCGCGCCAGCTCCTCGGGCGCCGAGCTCCCGGCGAGGATGGCCGCGGCGTGGAAGCAGTCGTCGGCCTGTTTCGCCCTCCCCTGCTCGACCAGCTTGACCACCTTCGCCCGCCGCAGCGCGCTCGCCGCGGCGAAGCTCGCCGCATCGGCGCCGGCGGTCACCTTCAGGCGCTGCTCGCGGTCCTCGACGTAGTGCGCCAGGAGCTCCTTGTCCAAGGTCTGCAGGTGCTGTTGCTGCTGCGTCTCGGTGCGCTTCAGGAACTGCAGCCAGCGCGGATCGGTGCGCAGCGGCTCGAGCCGCGGATCGGCGAGCGCCCGCTCGAGATCGCGAAACCCGACCGCGAGCGCGTTGGCGAATTGGCCGAAGGCGCCGTCGGGGTCGCCGCGCTGCGCCGCGCAGCAGGCGGCGCCGTAGAAGGCGCGCGCGGCGAGCCCGAGGCGGACGTCGCTCCGCCCGACCGCGGCGAAGTGCTGCTCGCACTCGGCGTAGCGACCAGCGGTGAACAGCTCGGCCGCCGCGGCGAGACGCGCCTCGGGTTCCGGCTTCGCCGCCGCCTTCGGCGACGGCGTCGCTCCGGGAGTCTGGGCGCCCACCACCCCCGCGAGCGCAGCGAGCGCCAGCGCGACGGCCGGAATCCCACTCTGCGGCGCGCGCATCAGGCCTCGTCCGCCGACGGCCCGTAGAGCGCCGGGACCGGCACGTCGAGCTGCCGCAGATAGACCGTAAGCTGGCCGCGGTGGTGCACGCCGTGGTTGAACACCATGCTGCGCAGCACCGCCACCCGCGGCAGGGTGAAGAAGCGCTGCTCGCCGCGGCGCAGGGTCCAGGGCACGAAGAAGTCGGCCTCGCTCGCCTCCGCGATGGCGGCGCGGGTCGCCGAGAGCTTGGCGTCGAAGCTGGCGAGCAGCGTCTCGGTCGTCCGGTGGTCGTCGGCCAGGTAGCCGGCGGCGAGGTCGTATTCCGTCGAGGTCATGGTGCCCGAACCCCAGCGCAAGAGGTTCGCCAAGTGGTTCGCGAGTTGACCGAGGGAGAACGACTTCGGGTGGGGCCGCCAGTCGTACCTGTCGAGCGGCACGCGGGCGAGAGTCTTGCGGGTGTTCGCCGATTCGTAGTCGAGCTCCGAAACCAGGGTCTGGGCGAGGCTCATCGTTCCTCCTTCGATCGCGGCGGGGAGTCTATGCCGGGCGCGCGAGCAGCGCTGCGATCTCGTCCGCAGTCCGGCGCGCCAAGCGGGAGCGGTCGCCGTGCGCCAGGTCGGCGGTGGGGATCGGCGTGCCGAAGCGGACCTCGATCCGCCCCGGGCGCACCTTGAAGCCGCCGGCGGGGAGCACGCGCCCCGCCCCGACGATCGCCACCGGCACGACGTCGACCCCCGCGTCGAGCGCCGCGCCGAAGGCGCCGCTCTTGAACGGCTTCAGGCGCCCGTTGCGCGACCGCGTCCCCTCGGGGAAGGAGGCGATGTGCCCGCCCTGCCGCAGCAGGTCGCGGGCGCGGGTCACGGTGGCGGTCGCGCTCCGGATATCGGCGCGGTCGACGAAGATCATCCCCATCGCCCGGATGTACCAGCCGAGAAAGGGCACCGGCTCGAGCTCCCGTTTGGCGAGGAAGTGGAGCGGCGCCGGCACCGCCATGAAGAGCGCCGGGATGTCGATCCACGACTGATGATTGGCCACGAAGAAATGCGGTCGTGCAAAGTCGATCCGCTCGCGCCCCGAGACCTCGAGCCGCGCCAACGCGCCGTAGACCAAGCCCGGTCCCCAGACGCGGCGCGCCAGCCAGAGCGCGGGCTCGCGCCGCCGTGCGACGAGGTGGACGACGAGCGCCACGCTGATCCAGAGCGCGCTCCAGAGCAGCGTGAAGAGCCCCTGCAGCAGATTCGCCGGCAGCCAGAGCCAGAAGCCGAGCCGGCTCATCCCGCCGCCGACCCCCGCCCCGCCGCGCTTCCGAGCGGGATCCGGCTCGCCACCTCGGCGGTCAACGGATCGTCGCGCTCGCCGCGCCGCTCGCGCAGGAGGGCCGCGAAGGCGATCATCGCCGCGTTGTCGCCGGAGAGCGCGAGCGGCACGAGGCGGAGCCTGACGCCCCGTTCCGCCGCCCAGTCGGGGAGCCGGCGGCGCAGCTCGCGGTTGGCCGCGGCCCCGCCGGAGACCGCGAGCTCGGCGAACGGCGAGCGGCGGTGCAGCCGGGTCAGGCGATCGAGGATCTGCTTCACCGCCGAGGCGCGGAAGCCGGCAAGGAGGTCGAGCACCGGCGGCGCGAAGGGGGGCGCGCTCTCGGTTCCCTCCCCCGCCGCCTCTGTCGTCACCCCGGCGTGCTCCAGCCGTTCCACCGCCTGGATCGCCGCGGTCTTCAGCCCCGAGTAGGAGAAGAAGAGCTCCTCGGTCGCGACCAGCGAGGGCAGCGGCGCGCGCTCCGCACGCCCGAGCTCGGCCCAGCGGTCGACCAGCGGCCCCTGCGGGTAGGGCAACCCGAGGCGCTTGCCCAGCTTGTCGAAGGCCTCCCCGAGCGCGTCGTCGCGCGTCTCGGCGAGCGTCTCGACCGTTGCCCCGCGCACCCGGTAGAGGGCGGTGTGGCCACCGGACACCACCAACCCGACGAGCTCCTCGGGGAGCGGCTCGGCCGGCGAGCCGTCGGTCGAGAGGTAGGGGGAGACCAGGTGCCCCTCGAGGTGATGCACCGCGAAGAAGGGGAGGCCGCGCGCGAAGGCGATCGCGCGCCCGAGCGAGAGACCCACCAGCAGCGAGCCGACCAGCCCGGGACCGCGGGTCGCGGCCACTGCGTCGAGGTCCGCGAAGCCCACCCCGGCACGCGTCAGCGCCTCCTCGGAGACCAGGGGCCAGCTCGTCAACTGCTCGCGCGCCGCGAGCTCCGGCAGCACGCCGCCGTAAGGCCGGTGCACGGCGAGCTGGCTCGAAACCACCGAGGCGAGGATCCGCCCCGCCCCGTCGAGGACGGCGCAGGCCGTGTCGTCGCAACTGGTTTCGATCCCGAGGACGAGCGGGCGTTCCATTCGAGTCAGCATACCGGGCCTCCGCTCGAGCCGGGACGCGCCGCCTCGCCTACTCCAACCCGGCGGGGCCAGTCGGCAGCGCCCCGGACGAGCTTCTGGTAGCCTCGGCGCCGTTTCCCCACCGGGTGAGGACCCTGCATGCGCCAGCCGCGACGCCTCTGGATGCTGTTCCTGTTGCCGCTCGTCTCACCGCCCCTCGCCGTCGCCCCGGCTGCGGCCACCGACCGCGACGCCGACTACCTGGAGCGGGTCGCAGCGGAGATCTCGGCAGCGATCGCCGAGGCGGTCCCGGAGAGCCCGCGGCATCTCACGCCCTGCGTCGGCGGCTTCGCCGGCGGTTACCCCTGCAGCAACATCGACCTGCTCGAGTTCCTGCCGGTCTCCGGCTTCGCGGCGAGCTCCACCAACAGTCTCTGGGGGTGGACCGACCCGGTGACCGGTCACGAGATCGTCCTCCTGGGGCTCGACAACGGCACCGCGTTCATCGACATCGCCGACCCGGAGAACCCGCTCTACCTGGGGAAGCTCCCGACCCACGCCGGCACCGGGTCGTCGACCTGGCGCGACGTCCGCGCCTACCAGAACCACGCCTACATCGTCTCCGACCAGAACGGCGCCCACGGCATGCAGGTCTTCGACTTGTCCCAGCTGCGCAACGTCGTCACGCCGCCGGTCACCTTCAGCGAGACGGCGCACTACAACAAGGTCAACAACACGCACACCCTGTCGATCAACGAGTCGACCGGCTACGCCTATCTCGTCGGGACGACGCAGGCGGGCGGCGCCGCCATTCCCTGCGGCGGCAATCTTCACATGGTGAGCCTCGCCGATCCGGCCGCGCCCGCGTTCGTCGGGTGCTGGAACGACGGCGGCTACATCCACGAGAACCAGTGCTTCGTCTACCACGGTCCGGACACGGCCTATACCGGTCATGAGATCTGCCTCGCGGCGCGCGGCTCGGCGCACAACCTGGACATTCTCGACGTCACCGACAAGGGCGCGCCCATCCGGCTGGACAGCCTGCACTACAACAGCAGCGGCTACAGCCATCAGGCCTGGTTCACCGACGACCACCGCTACATCCTGCTCAACGACGAGCTCGACGAACAGAACGACGGCATCCCGACACGCACCTGGATCTTCGATGCCGCCGACCTCGACAACCTGGTGCTCGCCGGCCCTAACGGCTACTTCGACCACGCGACGCCGGCGATCGACCACAACCTCTACGTCCGCGGGAACTTCGTCTTCGAGTCGAACTACAAGGCGGGGCTCCGCATTCTCCGCCTCACCGATCTCGCGCAGGCTTCGCTCACCGAAATCGGCTACTTCGACGTCTTCCCGTCCTCGGATTCGCCCTCGTTCGACGGCACCTGGAACAACTACCCCTTCTTCGCGAGCGGCGTCGTCCCGGTGACCCACATCACGCAGGGGCTCTTCCTGCTGCGGCCGACCAATCTCTGCGACACGCCGACGACGCCGGCGAGCCTCGTGGCGACGCCCGCCGGGGACCACCAGATCGACCTCGCCTGGACGGGGAGCGGCACACCCGGCGCGACCTTCGTCGTCGAGCGCGCGCTCGGCGGCTGCTCGGGCAGCTTCGAGACGATCGCCACCGGGCTCGTCGAGCCGGCTCACAGCGACCTCACCGCTTCCGGCCAGGTGACCTACGGCTACCGCGTGCGCGAGCTCGATCCGTCGGGCAACTGCGCCTCGGCGGCCTCGACCTGCGACGAAGCGGCGACCACCGGCAGTTGCACCGCAGCGCCCGCCTTCGCGGGGCTGGTCACCGCGACCAGCGCCAGCCAGAGCGCCTGCCAGGTGGACCTCGTCTGGAACGCCGCGACGGCCTATTGCGGCGGTCCGCTCGGCTACAACGTCTACCGCGGCGCGAGCGACAGCTTCGTTCCCGCCGCCGGCAACCGGATCGCCGCCGGGGTGCTGGGCACCGCCTTCACCGATCCCGGAGCGGCTTCGGGGGCGACGACCTATTACGTGGTACGGGCGGCCGACGGCGGCAGCGGCGCGGAGGACGGCAACCTCGTCCACCGCTCGACCGTGCCGCACGGCCCGATCGCCGACGGCACCTTTGCCACCGGCGCCGAAGTCGGCGACCCGGTGCTCGACACGCTCGCCGGCGACTCGCCGCCCGAGGGACCGGCCGCCCCCGAGCACGCCGGCTGGCATCTCTCGTCCGCCCGCTTCCACGCCGGCGCCCGGAGTTTCTTCTCCACTTCGTCGAACGGTCTCTGCGTCTCGCTCGAGGCGGGACCGCTGACGCTCACCTTCGGCGAGAGCTCGCAGCTCACCTTCTGGACGGTCTGGGACATCGAGGCGACCTACGACGGTGGCATCGTGCAGGTGTCGACCGACGGCGGCGCGACCTGGACGCAACTCACCCCGAACGGCGGCTACCCGGACACCATCACCCACTCGGGGAACGCCTGTCTCGCCATGCCCCCGGGCACGCCGGCCTTCTCGAGCGTCAACCAGCTCACCTGGCAGCAGAGGTCGGTCGACCTCTCGGCCTATGCCGGCCAGACGCTCCACATCGCTTTCCGCTACGGCACCGACGGTGGTGTCGCCGAAGAGGGGTGGTACGTCGACGACCTAACCCTGACTCACGTCCAGCTCCCGGGCGACTGCACGACCAACGCCGTCTTCATCGAGCGCTTCGAAGGGGGGAGCTTCGGCGCCTGGAGCGCCGTTTTCCC
>CAZPZW010000175.1:0-5865 GCA_964591165.1 uncultured Thermoanaerobaculia bacterium
AGAAGGCGCGCGAGCTGGCGATCGTCGAGACGATGGACGGCGGCAAGCCGATCAAAGAGGCGCGCGACGTCGATATCCCGCTCGCCGCCGCGCACTTCTTCTACCACGCCGGCTGGGCCGACAAGCTCGCCCACGCAGTTCCGGGCCGCACGCCACGCGCGCTCGGCGTCTGCGGCCAGATCATCCCCTGGAACTTCCCGCTCCTCATGGCCGCCTGGAAGCTCGCCCCGGCTCTGGCCTGCGGCAACACGGTGGTGCTCAAGCCCGCCGAAACGACGCCGCTCACCGCGCTGAAGCTCGCCGAGATCCTCGTCGAAGCCGACCTGCCGCCAGGGGTGGTCAACATCGTCACCGGCGCGGGCGAAACCGGTGCGCACCTGGTAAATCACCCGCGGGTGCGCAAGATCGCCTTCACCGGATCGACCGAAGTCGGGAAGCTCATCCAGCGCGCCACCGCCGGGAGCGGCAAGCGGCTGACGCTCGAGCTCGGCGGCAAAGCGGCCAACATCGTCTTCGCGGACGCCGCGCTCGACCAGGCGGTGGAGGGGATCGTCAACGGCATCTACTTCAACCAGGGACATGTCTGCTGCGCCGGGTCGCGCCTGCTGGTGGAGGAGTCGGTCGAGGACGAATTACTCGCCAAGCTCGCCTGGCGCATCGAGCAGCTGCGCGTCGGCGATCCACTCGACAAGAACACCGACGTCGGGGCGATCAACTCTCGGGCGCAGCTCGACAAGATCCGCGAGCTGACGCGCGCCGGAGTGGAAGAGGGGGCCGCGCTCCATCAGTCCTCCTGCCGGCTGCCCGCCAAGGGTTACTTCTTTCCGCCCACCTGGTTCACCGGAGTCGCCCAGTCGCACCGCATCGCGCGCGAGGAGATCTTCGGACCGGTGCTCGCGGTGATGAGCTTCCGCACTCCCGACGAGGCGATCGAGAAGGCGAACAACCTCGCCTACGGTCTCTCCGCCGGCGTCTGGACCGACAAGGGCGCCAAGATCTTCGCGATGACCCGCCGGCTCCGCGCCGGAGTCGTCTGGGCGAACACTTTCAACAAGTTCGACCCCACCTCGCCGTTCGGCGGCTACAAGGAATCGGGTTTTGGCCGCGAGGGCGGCATCCACGGCCTCGAGGCCTACCTGGAGACCTAACGAGCCGGTGCGGCCGAGCCCGGGAACGCGCCGCCGATCGCTCGCCGCCGCTGGGGTGGCGCTCGTCCTGTCGGCCGCTTGTGGCGAGCGGATCGATCCGCGGGTCGGATTGGACCTCGTGGACCTGCTGGCCGAAGCCGAGTCCTGGAGCGAGACGACGCTGCTCGACCTGGGTAGCCCCGCGGCGAAGCCCGCGCTGGTCGGCGGTTGGGCTGCGCCGTCGCGCGGCGAGTTCACCTACCTCTGGGGACTCGGCGAAGGCTCCACGCTCGAGTTCCGCAGGGCCGATGCCCGGGCGTTCCGCATCCGCCTGCGGGGCTGGTCCCATCCTCGGCTGCCGCAGGGCGCCGAGGTCGAGGCCGCGCTCAACGGGACGCCGCTCGGCCGACTCCGGCTCGGTCCGGCGCCTCAGACGGTCGAGCTGGCGGTGCCCGCTGGCGCCGCGCGGCCGGGACTCAACCGGTTGACGCTCGGCTACCCGGTCGTGGTTCCGAGCGGCCGGGAGCGACGGCCGCTCGGCGTCGCGTGGGACCTCGTTCGTTTCGAGGGGCGCGGCCCGCAGGAGGTCGCGGCGGGCGCAGGTTCTACCGCTGGCTCGCTCGAGTTGCCGGCCGGCACGGGGATCGACTGGTTTCTCGAGCTGGCGGCGCCGGCCGAGCTCCGGCTGGACGGCGTCGAGACGCGTGGCGGCGCGCGCCTCCAGGTGGATCTGGCCTGCACCGGCGAAGCGGCGCGGTTCGCGCTGCTGCGCGACCGGCCGCGCGCCCGCCGTCGGTCGGCGGCGCTGCGTCACGGCGAGTCGAGCTCGCGGCTCTGCCGTCTCACGCTGCGCGCCGAGCCGCCGGAGAGGGGGGTGGCCGAGGCCGGCGTGCGGCTGGCCGCCGTGCGCCTGCTGGGCGCCGGGTCGCCCGAGCAGGAGCCCGCTGGCGTCTCCCCCGCCGCCCGGCCCGCGGCGCCCCCGCCGCAGGGGTTCGTCGTCTACCTCGTCGACACCCTGCGTGCCGACCGGCTGGCGGCCTACGGCGAGCGGCGCGGGCTGACGCCGGCGTTCGACGCCTTCGCCCGGCAAGCGATGGTCTTCGCCAATGCTCGCGCCCAGAGCTCTTGGACCCGGCCCACGGTGGCGACCCTCTTCACCGGCCTCGCACCGCTCCGCCACGGCGCGAACGACGTCGCAAGCCGCCTGCCGGAGCAGGTCGAGACGGTTGCCGAGCGCCTCCGCGCTGCCGGCTACCGCACCGGCTACGTCACCGCCAACGGCAACACCACGGCGACCTTCGGTTTCGCCCAGGGGTTCGAGTTCTTTCGCCGGGTCGGGGGCGAGTCCGAGACCGCGACGGGCGACTGGCGCGAGGTCCACGCGGCGGGGCGCGAGTTCCTCGACCTGGTCGCGCCCGGCGAGCGCTTCCTGCTCGTCCTGCACACCGTCGAGCCGCACGCGCCCTACCGGCCTTCAGCGGCGCAGCGGGCGCGCTGGGCGCCCGACGCCGATCCCCGGTTGGGCGACCGGCAGATCCTGGTCGAGCTGCCGGGGCGCCAGCTCGGACCCGACTCGGAGATCGCCCGCCAGGTGAGCGCGCTCTACGACGCCGAGGTCGCCGACGCCGACGAGGGGTTCGCCGATCTCTTGGCCGAGCTCGACCGCCGGGGTCGGCGCGCCGCGACCTCGATTCTCCTGCTCTCCGATCATGGCGAAGAGCTCTTCGACCACGGCCGCGTCGAACACGGCCAGACGCTCTACGAGGAGCAGCTCCGCGTGCCGCTGATCTGGCAGCTTCCGGGGGCCGGGGCGGGCCGGATCGAGACGCCGTTCGATCAGGTCGACGTCCTGCCGACGCTGCTCGCGGTCGCCGGTCTCGGGGAGGATCGCTCGCTTCCCGGGCGCAGCTTCGCCGCCGCGCTGCGCGGCGGTGCGCCGCCTGCGGCGCGGGCGTCCGCCGCCTGGCTCGACCGGTTGACCTTCCGCCAGGAAGCGGTCGTCGACGACGGCTTCAAGCTGATCCGTGACCTGAACCCACGCGCGCTCGCCTCGGCGGCGACGGAGCAGCTCTTCGCGCTCTCCCACGACCCCGGCGAGAGCGCGCCGATCGAGCCGCTGGACGAGTTGCGGCACGGCTCTCTGCTCGCCCGCCTGCGCGGCTGGGCGGCGCGCTCCGGTCCACCGCTCGCCGCGGGTGAGGCGGCGAGGATCGACGAGGCGCTGCGCCGCGAGCTCGCCGCGCTGGGCTATCTCAATTGACCGGCGCGTCGGTTCAGGAAGCGCTGTCCCAGGACGCCGACTGTGCGACGATTCCACGCCGGCCGGCGGGAGGCTCGTCAGGGCGGTTGCGGGCGCGCGAACGGGAGGGAGGGACGATGGGATTCTGGCGTCTGGCGGGATGGAGCGCGGCGCTGCTCGTCTTGGGATCGGGCGCCGGGTTGGCGGGCGCAGCGGCGGCCCCGGCCGAGCTCCCGGCGAAGCTCGGCGAGCGGGTGGCTGATCTGCAGCGTCAGATCGCCGCGGGGAATCGTGCTTTCGAGCATGTCGCCGCTCTGACCACCGAGGTCGGACCGCGCTTCGCGGGCAGCGACGGCGACCGGCGGGCGGTCGAGTGGGCGCTAGGCAAGCTCCGTGAGCTCGGCTTCGAGAACGTCCGCGCCGAGCCGGTCACCGTTCCGCGCTGGATCCGCGGTGACGCGGCGGCCGAGATCCTCGCGCCCTGGCCTCAGCCTCTCGTGCTGGCGGCGCTGGGCGGTAGCGTCGGCACGCCGCAGGCCGGGCTCGAGGGGGAGGTGATCGAAGCGGTGAACGTCGCCGCCCTCGAGGCGCTGCCGGACGAGGCGGTGCGCGGCCGGATCGTCTTCCTCTCCGAGCGCATGGCGCGCGCGATCGACGGCGCCGGCTACGGCAAGACGGTGCCGAATCGTGCTGGCGGCGCCGTCGCTGCGGCGAGGAAGGGCGCGATCGCGCTGATCATCCGCTCGGTAGGAACCGACTCCCACCGCTTTCCGCACACCGGCTCCTTGCACTACGCGGCGGAGGTGCCGAGGATCCCGGCCGCGGCGCTGGCCAACCCCGACGCGGACCTGCTCGCCGCCCAGGTCGCGAGCGGCCGACCCGTGCGTCTCGCGCTCCGCCTCGGCTGCCGGGACGCCGGCGAGGCCGCGTCGGCCAATGTCCTCGGCGAGGTGGTGGGGCGGGATCGCCCGCAGGAGGTCGTGGTCCTCGGCGCGCATCTCGATTCCTGGGATCTCGGCACCGGGGCGCTCGACGACGGCGTGGGCGTCGGCGTGGTGATCGAGGCGGCGCGCCAGATCGCGCGCCTCTCCGAACGCCCGAGCCGGACGCTGCGAATGGTGCTCTTCGCCAACGAGGAGTTCGGGCTGTCCGGGGCGAAGGGCTACGTCGCGGCGCATGCCGGCGAGCTCGACCGGCACGTCGCCGCCCTCGAGTCGGACCTGGGCAGCGGGCGCATCCACCGCTTTCGGGCGCGCGTGGCGCCCGCGGACGCCGGATGGGTGCCGGCGCTGCATCGCCTGCTCGCCCCGCTCGGGATTCCGTTCGACGAGAGCCCGGCGGGCGGCGGCGCCGACATCGGACAGCTGCGCAAGGCGGGGGTCGCGGTCTTCGACCTGTCGCCCGACGCCAGCGACTACTTCGACTTCCACCACACCGCCGACGACACCCTCGACAAGGTCGACCGCTCCGGCCTCGACCAGGCGGTCGCCGCGTACGCCACGCTCGCCCTGGCACTCGCCGATCTGCCGGTGACGCTGGCGCAGGTTCCGGTTGCGGAGGAGGCGCCGGCCCGGTGAGGCGCGACGTCTCGCTGCCTGCCGAGGCTAGAATGTCGGCGCGAACCCGCGAGGAGGCCATGACCACGCTGGAAGTGCGCAAGACCTACAAGATGTTCCTGGGCGGGGAGTTCGTGCGTTCGGAGTCGGGGCGCTACGACCCGGCGACAGATGCCCGTGGGAAGCACCTGGCGAACGTCTGCCGCGGCTCGCGCAAGGACCTGCGGGACGCGGTGACGAAGGCGCGCGGCGCCTGCGAGAAGTGGTCGGGCACGACCGCCTACCTGCGCGGGCAGATCCTCTACCGGATGGCGGAGATGCTGGAGGGCCGGGCGGTGGCCTTCGAGAGTCTGCTCAAGCAGACGTCGGGGAGCACCGCGGCGGCGGCGCGGCGCGAGGTTCGCCTGGCGATCGACCGTATCGTCCACTACGCCGGCTGGGCGGACAAGGTCGGCGCGCTGCTGTCGAGCGTCAACCCGGTCGCCTCGTCCTACTTCGATTTCTCGCTCCCCGAGCCGACCGGCGTGGTCGGCGTGGTGGCGCCGGAGCGGCCCGCGCTGCTCGGTCTGGTGAGCCACGTGCTGCCGGTGATCGTCTCCGGCAACGTGGCGGTCGTCCTGCTGAGCGAGCCCGACCCGCTCCCCGGACTGGAGTGGGCCGAAGTGCTGGCGACCAGCGACCTGCCGGGCGGGGTGATCAACCTGATCTCCGGCCAGCGGGCCGAGCTCGTCCCCCACCTCGCGCGCCACATGGACGTCAACGCCCTCGCCCTCGCCGGTCTGCCCCGGGAGCTCGCCACCCAAGCGCTGCAGGACGCCGCGGTCAACGTCAAGCGGGTGCAGACCTACGACCTCGCCGACTACGCCACTGAGCGCGCGCAAGGCCTCGACTTCATCCGCGCGATGGTGGAGATCAAGACCACCTGGCATCCGGTGGGTTGGTA
>CAZPZW010000176.1:0-5863 GCA_964591165.1 uncultured Thermoanaerobaculia bacterium
GCCTACTCCGGCTCGTACGGCTCCATGTGCACCAGCACGCCCTGCACGGTGGGAACCGCCCCGAGAATCGCGCTCTTGACGGTGCCCGAGAGGACGTGCGCGTCGTGCAGGCTCATCGCAGGATCGGCCTGGACGTGGAGATCGACGTAGAGGCCGAGCCCCGAGCGCCGCACGCGGAGCTTCTCGATCTCGCGCACCCGCGGGACGCCGCGCGCCGTCGCTTCGATCGTCGCCAGGAGCTGCGGCCGGGGTGCCCGGTCCATCAGGTCGGCGACCGACGGCTTGAGCAGACGTAGTCCGTTCCAGGCGATCACCGCCGCCGCGGCGAGCGCCGCCCAGTCGTCGGCCTGCGGGATCTTGGTCCACAGCGCGACGCCGATGCCGATCGCCGCGGCGGCCGAGGTGAGCGCGTCGCTGCGATGGTGCCAGGCGTCGGCCTGGACCGCGGTGCTGTCGACCTCCGCACCCACCTTGAAGACCGTCCGGAAGAGCGTCTCCTTGATGAGGATCACCGCGAACAGGACGACCAGCGTGAACGGGGCCGGCAGATGGTGCGGATTGCTGATTTCGCGCCAAGCCTGGATCGAGATGCCGGCCGCGGCGCCGAGCAGCATCAGGCTGACGACCGCGGCCGCCAGCGGCTCGGCCTTGCCGTAGCCGAAGGGATAGCGCTCGTCGGCCTCGCGGGTGGCGAGCCTGAGCCCCCGCCAGACGATCAGCGAGGAGACGATGTCGGCGGTCGATTCGACGGCATCGGCGACCAACGCGTACGAGTGGCCCACGATGCCGGCCACCAGCTTGGTCATGGCGAGCAGACTGTTGACCAGCAGCCCCTGTTGCGCGGAGCGGGCGCCGCGCTCGGCGCGCGCTTCGATCGAGCTCGGGCTCGCGCCGGTCCTGCCGTCAGGTTCTGGAGTCAAGGGAGCTTCGCGGCCGGCGAGGCGGGATGCGATGGTTGGGAGGCAGGGATTCGAACCCCGATTCTGCGGTCCAGAGCCGCATGTCCTACCGTTGAACGACCTCCCAAAGGCCGGGAAAGCCTAGCCGGTCGCGCCGACCGGGGTCAAGTTAGGCCGCGGTTCAGAGCTGCCCGGAGGGGATCTCGCCACGCTCCAGCCGGGCGCGATACCCCTCGTCCGCGTAGCGCGCCAGCAGGAGCTCCTCGGCCCCCGCCGGCAGGGCGCCGCCGGAGAGGTGGGCCCCCAAGAGCTCCGCGGCGGCTGGCGAAGCCATGATGCCGTAGCCCGAGAGCCCGCAGAGCAGGTGGAACCCCTCGACCGGAGTCGGACCGACCAGCAACCGGTTCTCGCGCGTCTTGCAGTAGTAGCCGCCATCGACGAACGGACGCTCGCGCCGCTCGAGGTAGACGGCGAGCCCGGGCGCCATCCGGCAGAGGCCGCGCAGCACGACCTCGGGGTAGTAGGGGTCGAAGCGCGGCGGGAAGTGCGGCACGACCGGGTCCAGGTGGTAGGTCCAGATGAGCAGGACGACCCGGCTTCCGGCGCCCCCCTCGGGACGGAAGTGGAGCCCGCCGGGGAGCGGCGCCAGGAGGTAGGCGAGCTCCGGATCGCCGGCCAGCTCCTCGCGGGTCGCGGCGTCCCAGTCGAGGGTCACCGGATCGCACCAGATCATGAGCGGCGTCTCGCGCGGCAGCACGCCCGCGACGTCGTCGAGATAGACCTTGCCGTGGAGCTCGCAGAAGAGCGGCAGCTCGACCCCGGCGAGCGCCGCGACCTCGCGCGCGTGCGGGCCGGCGGCGTTCACCACCTGGCGGGTCGCGATGCGCTCGACGCCGCCGGCGCGGGCGACGCGCACCGCCGCCACGTGGCCTCTTTCGAGGTCGATCCCCACCACCCGGCCCTCGATCTCGCGCACCCCACGCTCGCGCGCGCGCTCGAGGAGGTACATGCCGAGCTGCTGCGCCGAGAGCCAGCCACAGCGGCGCGGATGGAGCATCGCGCGGACGTCCGGGGCGAGGAACGGGTGGCGCCGGAGGATCAGCCCGCGATCGGACACGAAGTCGGCGCCGCCCAGCCCCGGTGCCGGGCGGTCGAACGGGGTCTCGGGATAGACCGGATCGTCGGCCGCGCCGCGATGGATGCGCAGCTCGCCCGCTCCGAGCTCCGAGATCTCGCGCGCCGCGCGCTCGAGCTCGGCGGCGCGCTGGGGATCGGCGGTGAGATAGGCGTAGCCGTTGCGGTTCATCGCGAAGCGGTTGCCGCTCGCCGCGGTCCAGGCGTCGAGGCGGTCGATCGAGCGCGCCATGAAGCGCGTCATGGTCTCGCCCGGCCACCAGTTGCGGTAGCACTCGGCCGACTTGTCGCTGGTGAGGGTGAGCGGCGGCAGCGGATCGACCAGCAGGACGTCGCCCACGCCCCGTTCGACCGCGAGCTCGTGCGCCACCGCGATGCCGGCGATGCCGGCGCCGCACACCACGACGTCGGCGGTGGGCGCGCTCACGGGGTCTGTTTCTGGATCTTCGCCCAGCTGTCGCGCAGCGTCACGGTGCGATTGAACACCGGGCGGGTCGGCGAGTGATCCGCGAGGTCGGACACGAAGTAGCCGATGCGCTCGAACTGCACCTGCTCGCCGGGCGCGGCCGCGGCGAGCGCCGGCTCCACCTTGGCGCCGGCGACGATCTCGAGCGAGCGCGGGTCCACCGTGGCGAGCCAGTCGACCCCTTCGGCCACGGCGTCGGGATCGGGGCTCGCGAACAGGTGGTCGTAGAGCCGCACCTCGCAATCGACCGCGTCGGCCGCGGCGACCCAGTGGATCGTCCCCTGGACCTTGCGCCCGTCGGGCGTGCCGCCGCCGCGGGTCGCGGGGTCGTGGGTGCAGCGCAGCTCGACGATCTCGCCCGCGGCGTCCTTCACCACCTCGACGCACTTGACGATGTAGCCCCAGCGCAGGCGCACCTCGCGGCCCGGCGCCAGACGGAAGAACTTCTTCGGCGGATCCTCGAGGAAGTCGTCGCGCTCGATCCAGAGCTCGCGGCCGAAACGGACGCGCCGCGTGCCGGCGGCAGGATCCTCCGGATTGTTCACCGCCTCGAGCTCCTCGAAGCGATCCTCCGGCCAATCGACCAGCACCAGCTTCAACGGCTTCAGCACCGCCATGCGGCGCAACGCCGTGCGGTTGAGCTCCTCGCGCACGCAGTGCTCGAGCAGCTCGATCTCCACCCGGCTCTCCTGCTTGGTCACCCCGATGCGCTCGCAGAACTCGCGGATCGCCGCCGGCGGATAGCCCCGGCGGCGGATGCCGGCGAGGGTCGGCATGCGCGGATCGTCCCAACCCGCGACACGGCCCTCCTGCACCAGGCGCAGGAGCTTGCGCTTCGAGAGCACGGTGTGGGTCAGGTTCAGGCGGGCGAACTCGATCTGGCGCGGCGGGAAGATGCCGAGCGCCTCGACGAACCAGTCGTAGAGCGGCCGGTGGTCCTCGAACTCGAGGGTGCAGATCGAGTGGGTGATGCGCTCGAGCGAATCCGACTGGCCGTGCGCCCAGTCGTACATCGGGTAGACGCACCAGGCATCCCCGGTCCGGTGGTGGCTGGCGTGCAGGATGCGGTACATCACCGGGTCGCGCAGGTTGACGTTGCCCGAGGCCATGTCGATCTTGGCGCGCAGCACGCGCGTACCGTCGGGGAACTCCCCGGCGCGCATGCGGCGGAAGAGGTCGAGGTTCTCGGCCACCGGGCGGTTGCGGAAGGGGCTCTCGCGACCAGGCTCGTTCCAGGGGCCGCGGTAGTCGCGGATCTCCTCGACCGAGAGGTCGTCGACGTAGGCTTTGCCCGCTTCGATCAGCTGCTCGGCCCAGCGGTAGAGCTCGCCGAAGTAGTCGGAGGCGTAGAACTCGCGCTCGCCCCAGTCGAAGCCCAGCCAGCGCACGTCCGCGCGGATCGAGCGGACGTACTCCTCCTCCTCGGTGGTCGGGTTGGTGTCGTCGAAGCGCAGGTTGCAGAGGCCCCCGTAGGTCTCGGCGAGCCCGAAGTTGAGGCAGATCGACTTGGCGTGGCCGATGTGCAGGTAGCCGTTGGGCTCCGGCGGGAAGCGGGTCTGGATCCGCGGGTGCTTGCCGGTGGCGAGGTCGTTCTCGATGATCTCGGCGATGAAGTGCTTGGCCATGGTCTTCGCTCAGGCGGCGTGGGCGAGCGCGCGGTCGATCCGCGCCAGCGTCCGCTCGCGCCCCAGGATGGCGAGGATATCGAACAGGCCGAAGCCGATCGTCTTGCCGGTCACCGCGAGGCGGACGGCGTGGACGATCGCCCCCAGACCGAGGCCGTGCCGCGCCACCAGCTCCTGGCAGCTGCGCTCGAGCGTCGCGGCATCGAAGTCGGCGAGCCCGGCGAGCTCGGCGCGCAGCTCCGCGAGCAGCTCGCGCGCCCCGGCGGCGTGACGTAGTCGCTTGTCGATGGCCTTCGCGTCGTAGACCAGAGCTTCGTCGGCGACGAAGAACTCCTCGTAGTCGAGGATGTCGCCAGCGACCTTCAGCCGGTCGCCCGCCGCGGCGACGATCGCCGCGACCTGGGCGCGCTCCACGGGCGTCGCCGGCGTCGCGACCCAGCCCACCCGCTCGACGTAGGGCAGCGCCAGCGCGGCGCGCTCATCGACCGGCAGCGCCTGCAGATAGCGCTCCTGGAAGGAGAGGAGTTTCTTCGGATCGAAGCTCGCCGCCGACTTGTTGACCCGCTCGAGCGAGAAGTGGGCGATGCGCTCGGCCGGGTCGAGGATCTCGGTCGTGCCGTCGAGCGCCCAGCCGAGGAGCAGCAGGTAGTTGAGCAGCGCCTCGGACAGGAAGCCGGCGACGCGGTAGAAGTCGACCACCACCGGATTGAACGTCTCGGCGCTGACCGCGAGGCCCAGCCGGTCGGCGATTCGCCGGCCGCGCTCGTAGAGCTCGGCGAACTCCGGGTTCTTGAGGTATTTGTCGAGCTTGCGCTTGGAGAGCTTCACCCGGCTGCCCGGCTCGGCCACCACCGGCAGGTGGGCGAAAACCGGCAGCGGCGCGCCGAGTCCCTCGAAGATGAAGATCTGCCGCGGCGTGTTGGGCAGATGCTCCTCGGCGCGAATCACGTGGCTGATCCCCATCTCGACGTCGTCGGCGACGCTCGCCAGGTGGTAGAGACAGCTCCCGTCGGCGCGCTGGACGACGTGATCGGCCTCCGACGCCCAGGCGGTCTCCACCCTGCCGCGGATCGCGTCGTCGATCCGGCAGACCCCGTCGCGCGGCATCTTGAGCCGCACCACGGCGGTGCGCCCCTCGGCCGCGAAGCGCGCCGCGTCGGCCGCGCTCTCGGCGGCGAAAGCGCGGCTGGCGAGGTAGGGGCGCTTCTGCGCTTCGGCCGCCTGACGCTCGGCCTGGATCTCCTCCGGGCGCGCGAAGTCGCGGTAGGCGTAGCCGCGCTCGAGCAGGCGGTCGACCGCGCGCTGATAGATGGCGTGCCGCTCGGACTGGTAGTAGGGCGCGTGCGGCCCACCGACACCCGGGCCTTCGTCCCAATCGATGCCCAGCCAGCGGAAGCCGTCGAGGATCGGCTCGAGCGCCTCGGCGAGGTTGCGCTGCTGGTCGGTGTCGTCGACTCGCAGCACGAACCGCCCGCCGTGGCGGCGCGCGAAGAGCCAGTTGAAGTAGGCGGTGCGCACGCCACCGATGTGCAGGAAACCGGTGGGCGAGGGCGCGAAGCGGACGCGAGGCGCCGTGGGGCTCGACAGCGACGTAGCGGGTTGATCCACGGCCCGGACCTCCTTCGTGACCTCCGGCGTCCCCGGGCCGCCGGCCGGCAACCGATCAGGATGGGATGCGAAGGATTGGCGGTGAGGGAGGGATTCGAACCCTCGATACAGGGTTTAGCCCCGTATGACGG
>CAZPZW010000177.1:0-5853 GCA_964591165.1 uncultured Thermoanaerobaculia bacterium
GCGGTCGCGACCTGCTGCTTCTCGGCTTTCGCGGCCTGCCGGGCGGCCACCCAGCGGCGCGCCGCGAAACCGCCGGCGACCAGCGCCACCACCAGCACCAGCCCGACCGCGGCGGCGATCCAGAGCCCGCTGCGCGAGGGAGGCGCGGCGGCGCGCGGCGCTACCAACACCGTCGGCGTCTGGGTCGGGGACGGCGGTGGGGGCGGCGTCGGCACGGCCGGCGGCGCCACGACCGGGGCGGCGCGCTCGGAGGTCGCCATGCGACGGGTGCTGTCCGGGGGCGCCCCGTCACGCGCCGCGGGCGCATCGAGGATCGACGCCGGCAGCTCCTGGGCGCACTCGGCGAGCGCCCGCGCGAGCTCGCCGGCGCTCGGGAAGCGCTCGTCGCGATCCTTGTGCAGCATCCGCTGCAGGATCCCCTCGAGGCGGGTGCCCAGCTCCGGGCGGTCGACGGCGATCGACGGCGGATCGCGGTGCAGGATCTGGTAGACCAGGGTGGTGAGCGACTCGCCTTCGAACGGGCGGTGCCGCGAGAGCACCTCGTAGAACAGCACGCCGAGCGAGAAGAGGTCGCTGCGCCCGTCGAGCTCGTCGCCGCGGATCTGCTCGGGGGAGAGGTAGTGCGGGCTGCCCACCACCGAGCCGGTCATCGTCAGATCGGAGGTCTGGTCGGCCAGCTTGGCGATCCCGAAGTCGCTGATCTTGACCTGGCCGCCGCCACCGAGCAGCAGGTTGCTCGGCTTGATGTCGCGATGGACGATCCCCTGCCGGTGCGCGTAGTCGAGCCCTTCGGCCGCCTGGCGCACGATGGCGATCGCCTCGCGCAGGGTGAGCGGCTCACCCTCGATGCGCTGCGCGAGGTCGCAGCCGTCGACCCACTCGAAGGCGAGATAGAGCAACCCCTGATCCTCGCCGGCGTCGAAGAGCGCCACGATGTTGGGGTGCAGGAGTCGCCCGGCGGCACGTGCCTCGCGCAGCAGCCGGCGCTTGCGCTCCTCCATCTCCTGCGGTTTGCCCTCTTCGACGCGCACCGTCTTCACGGCCACCCGCCGGCCGATCTGCGGGTCCTCGGCGAGATAGACCTCGCCCATCGCGCCCGCGCCGAGGCGGCGCAGGATCTCGTAGCGCCCGAGGTGATCGCCGGGGGCCAGCTGTTTCAAACTTCCTCCTCCGTGTCGCGCGAGTCCGGCGACTCCCCTTCGCGCGACGCGAGGAGCCGCCGGGCGCGGTCGACCTCCTCCGCAGCCACCAGGATGCGCACCTCGCCCAGCTGGCCGAAGCTCATCGGCTCCTGATGGAAGAAGAGGGATTCGATGCTCGCCTTGATACCGTGCGTCTCGAGGAAGCCGACGACCAGCGTCGCCTCTTCCTCGGTGCCCACCGTCTCGACCAGCTCGAAGGTCTCCATGCGGCTCCCCCTGGCTCTCTCCCTGGCCCTCTCCCTGGATGGCGGGGAGGCCTCGATGATATCGCCCCGCCGCGTGCGGCCGGCGTCCTAAGGGACCACCGTCCGGGCGCCGGTGACCGATCGGGGCTGGCGCGCGAACCGCTCGCGGCGCGCGCTCGCGAATCGCCCCTCGCGCGGTGACCAGAACAGGCTCTCGAGAGTCCACGACCCGGCCTCGACATCGATCCAGTGGAGCGAGTTGCGCTGCCGCTCCGGGCCCCGTCCGCGACTCGAAGTGGTGGTGCCACAGAGCAGCTGCCGGAGCACTGCCGAGCCGCCGAGCGGAGCGAGCGCCAGCGTCTGGTGGAGATGGCCGGAGAGCACCAGCTCCACGCCCGCGCCCGCCAGGGCGACGAGCGCCCGGCGCGCGCCCCAGGAGGGGTGCTCGCAATCGACTCCCGGTGGGCGCATCAGGTGGTGATGCACCACTGCGAGCCGGAAGGCCCCCGGCGGGGCCGTCGCGAGGGCCTGAGCGGCCGCGACGACGCTCGGCCCGCGGATCCGCCCCCCCTTGACGCCCCAGCCGTGGGCGCTATTGAGACCGACCGCGATCAGCTCCGGGTCGCGGTAGACCGGCTCGAGCTCGCGGTCGAAATGCCGCCGGTAGGCGCCGAAGGGAACCAGCAGCCGCTCCCAGAAGCGGTAGAGCGGGACGTCGTGATTGCCCGGCACGGCGAGCACCGGCGCCGTCCGCCGCAGGCGGTCGACGTAGGCGCGCGCGGCACGGAACTGGCGCGGCTTGGCGCGCTGCGTGAGATCGCCGGAGAGGACCACCAGGTCGGGCCGCCGCTCCGCGACCAGGACCTCCACGCCCGCCGCCACTTCCGGCAGGTGTTTCGGCCCGAAGTGAATGTCGGAGATGTGGAGGAGGCGCCGCACTCGCTCAGTCGAGCTCGTCGTCGAGGAGCGCGAGCGCCTGCTCCTCGACGCGCGCCGCCGCGAAGGCCGAGAGCCTGGCGATCAGGGCACGCCCTTGCGTCCGGCCGAGCAGATAGCCGCCCAGCCCGACCAGCAGCAGCGACGGCATCGGATAGCGACGAACGATCCGCCGCCAGTCCAGGTCGGGCGGCAGGAGGTCGTCGATCAGCTCGTCGGCGAGCGACTTCGGCTCGTCCTCGAGCTCGAGCTCGGCGACCTCGGCCGCGGTGAGCTCGCGGGGCATCCGTGCTCCCGGCCGCTCAGTCGTCGCCGCGGCGCCGACCGCCGCGTACCAGCAGGCCGATCAGGAAACCGACGCCGGCGGCGATCAGCAGGGACTTGCCCGGGTTCTCGCGCACGTATTCGTTGACGTCGTTGGAGACCTTCCCGACGTCCTGCCGCACGCGCTGGTAACCCGCCTTGACCCCTTCGACCGCCGCGTCGTACTTCTCGCGCGCGGCGGCGCTGACGCGCTCGGCCTGGCGACGTAGGTCGCGCTGCGTCCTGCGGGCGCGCCGCTCGAGATCCTCGGCCGCCTCCTCGAAACGCTCGCGCGCGGCCTCGATCCCGTCGTCGACCACTTCGCGGGTCCCGGCCGCCGCTTCGGCCACCACTTCGCGGGCGCGATCCACGATCTTGTTGTCGGCCATCGCTCCTCCTCGCTCGCCCGCCTGGCGAGCAGTTCCATCTGCTCTGGCGATGATATCCGCTCGCCACCGGGCGGTCCATCGCGCGCTCCACCCGGTGCTACACTGCCAGGCGCTCCCATGGCCGACGTCACTTTCCTCGGCGCTTGCGGCACCGTCACCGGCAGCTGCACTCTGCTGCGCTTCGGCGCGACTCGCCTGCTGGTCGACTGCGGGCTCTATCAGGGCGACGACGAGCTCGAAGCGCGCAACCGCCTGCCCCTCCCGTTCCGCGCCGCCGAGATCTCGGCGGTGGTGCTCACCCACGCCCATCTCGACCACTGCGGCCTGTTGCCCAAGCTCTGCGCCGAGGGCTTCACCGGACCGATCTACTGCACCCGACCGACGCGCCCCCTGGCCACCCTGGTGCTCGAAGACTCGGCCGAGATTCAGGAAGAGGAAGCTCGTTTCGCCCGCAAGAAGGGCTACAGCCGCCACGCCGATCCCCAGCCGCTCTACACCACGCGCGACGTAGCGCAGGCGCTGCGACTGCTCGAGCCGCTCGCCTTCGAGGAGGAGCACGACATCCTCCCCGGCCTCCGGCTCCGCTTCCGGCGGGCCGGGCACCTGCTCGGCGCGGCCTCGCTCGAGATCGCTGCCAAGGGCGCCGACGGCGAGCGGCGACGCTGGTGCTTCTCGGGCGATGTCGGCCGCTACGACGTACCGATCCTCCGTGATCCGGAGCCGCCGATCGATCCGCCGGACGCCCTTCTGCTCGAATCGACCTACGGCGATCGTAGCCACCCCGAGGGCGATCCGGCCGATGGGCTGGGCGACATCATCGCCGAGACCTTCGCGCGTGGCGGCACCGTTCTCGTCCCGGCCTTCGCGCTCGGGCGCACCCAGGACGTCCTCTTCCATCTCTCCGAGCTCGCCGAGCGGGGCGCGGTCGACCCGGAGAGCGTCTTCCTCGACAGCCCGATGGCGATCCGCGCTACCGAGATCTATCGCCAGGCGACGCCCGAGCTCGACGAGGAGACCACCCGCCTGGTGCGCCGCAACGCGAATCCGCTCGCCGCCGACCGCTTCAACCGCTGCCGGACGATCGACGAGTCCAAGGCGCTCAACGAGCGCTGGCAACCGGCGGTGATCGTCTCGGCGAGCGGCATGGCGACGGGGGGACGAATCGTGCACCACCTCGCGCAGCGCTTGAGCGATGCGCGCAATACCGTGCTCTTCGTCGGCTACCAGGCCGCCGGAACCCGCGGCCGGGCGCTGGTGGACGGCGCGAAGTCGGTCTCGATCCACGGCCGGCGGATCGCGGTGGCAGCCGAGATCCGACAGATCGGCGGGCTCTCGGCGCACGGCGACGGCGACGAGCTGGTGCGCTGGTGCCGTGCCCTGCCGGCGCCGCCGCGGCGGATCTTTCTCAATCACGGCGAGGATCCCGCTCGCAAGGCGCTCGCCGCGGCAATCCACGAGCTCGGTTGGCCTCGCCCGGAGCTGCCGCTCTCCGGCACCACCGTCGAATGGTGAGCGGACCGGCGCGGCGCGCGCTCGAGTTCGCGCGCCGGCTCGTCTTCCGCTGCGGGCACGACGAAATCCTGCTGCGCGCTTCGGCGCTCGCCTTCTCCACCGTGCTGTCGCTCGTCCCGCTCCTTGCGGTGATCTGGTACTTCGTCGCCCGCACGCTGCGCGAGCAGGGCCCGGCGACCCTGCGCATGATCGCCGAGCTGCTGCCCTACCGCGAGGAGGCGGTGACGGCCGCCCTGCAGAGCTTCCTGGAACAGGCCGAGTACGTGAGCGGCGCCGCGCTCCTCGGCTTCCTCTTCGTTTCGCTGATGACCTTTCTCTCGGTGCAGGAGACGCTGTCGCGCATCTTCCGGGTGCTCACGCCGCCCTCGCTCTGGCGGCGACTGCTCGCCTTCTCCCTGCTCTTCTTCTGGGGACCGCTGCTCATCGGCTCGGTCTACGGCGGACTGCTGCTGCTCGGGCAGTCGCGCGCGGGGACTCCGGTCGGCGAGCTGCTGCGCGACTCGACGCTGGTCGGCGCGCTGCCCGCGCTCGCCACCTTGATCGGCCTCGCCATGCTCTACTGGCGCGCCTCGCTCGGCCGGATCAAGCTCCGCCACGCCTTCGTGGGCAGTCTGGTCGCCACCGTCGCGCTCGAGCTCCTCAAGATCGGGTTCCGGGTCTACATCGGATCGTTCAGCGAGGTGCAGCGTGCGGTCTACGGCACCCTCGCGATCGCCCTCTTCTTCGTCCTCTCGGTGCAGATCGCCTGGGTCATCCTGCTGGCGGCCGCCGAGGTCGCCGCCTGCCTGGGGCTCCCGGCCGGGCCCGACGTCCGCCCCTGGGCGGGGACGCGCCCCGATCCCTGGACGGCGGTCGCCGTGCTCACGCTGCTCGCCGAGCGATTCGGCTCCCGCCGGCCGGCGGTCCACGAGCTCGAGGCGGCGGAGCGCTTCGGGGTCGACGGCCTTCGGCTGCGCTTCCTGCTCGCTCCGCTGGTCGACCGTGGATATGTCGAGCCGCCGCTCGCCCCCCACCACGGTTACCGCCTGAAGGTGTCCCCGGAGCGGCTGAAGATGGCGGAGCTGCTCGCCCCCTATGCCCCGATCCGCTCCAATCCGGCCGATCTGGGAACCCTGCCGGCCCAGCTCGCCGGCCTGCCGTCCGAGCTCCAGCGCACCTGGGCGAGCGGGCTCGACGACCTCACCCTGGCCGACCTCACCCGCCCGCCGGCGAAGCCGCAGCCACCGGCCGCAGCCTCGACCGCCGACGTTCGGCTTGATCGCTGACGAGCGGCGAGGATAGACTTTCGCCTCCCCGCCCACCGGGGACGCAGCGGAACCAATGGGG
>CAZPZW010000178.1:0-4661 GCA_964591165.1 uncultured Thermoanaerobaculia bacterium
ACATGCGCTCGGCCGAGCGCTTCCTGTCGGTCGACGGCTCCGACTGCGGCATCGCCAACGTCAACATCGGAACTTCGGGCGCCGAGATCGGTGGCGCCTTCGGCGGCGAAAAGGAGACCGGCGGCGGCCGCGAGGCCGGGTCGGACTCCTGGAAGGTCTACATGCGGCGGCAGACCTGCACGCTGAACTACGGGACCGACCTGCCGCTGGCGCAAGGAGTGCACTTCGAGATCTGAGAGCCGGTAACAGCGCCGGGGTCGCGGATCGTCCGCGGCCCGCCTCCCACGTCCGTGCCTGGTGAGACTCGACTCGTGGCCATCTCTCCAGTCTCGACCTCGTCGGGCCGGACGTGGGGGCTCTCGGATGTGCTCTTTCATCACTCGGCCGCGCCTTCCTCGGCGAAGGACGGCTCGCCACGCGGCGCCGAGAGGAGACTGCGATGTCCAGCCAGCTGCTCCCCATCAACGAAGGCACCCTCGACCGGACGCTCCGCGTCCTGGTCGGCCTCGTCGGCCTGAGCCTCGTCTTCTTCGGCCCCAAGTCCGCGTGGGGTTGGATCGGTTTGCTGCCGCTCCTCACCGGGCTGCTCGGCAGCTGCCCGCTCTACACCCTCTTCGGCTGGAGCACCTGTCCCCTGAAACGCACGCGCTGAACGCGTCGGGCGGCGGATTACGCGTCCGCGCCTCGCCGCTCCAGGGCCGAAGGAGCTTCGGCGAGCGCCGGACCGAGCCAGACGTGACTGCCGACGCCGCTCATCCCCAGGGCCCTCAGTCGCGCGGCGTAGGCGCCGGGTGGACGGAGCACCAAGCCGCGCAGGTCGCCCTCGATCGGTTCGGCGGCGGTGAGCACCTCGAGATAGGCCGCACCGCCGGTCAGGCGGGCGAGCTCCGGCAGCCCGCGGTCGAGCTCCGCGTCGTTCAGGTAGTGCAGCACGTCGGCGCAGATCACCAGATCGAAAGGTCCACCCAGCCCGAGGTCGGCGAGCTCGCCGAAGCTGCCGAGACGGAGGTTTCGCCGCTTGCCGAAGCGCTCGACGACGTAGCTCGACGGGTCGACTCCGACATAGGCGAGCCGGGGCCGCAACCGCCGGAGCTCGGCGCGCCAGCGCCCTTCGCCGCAGCCGAGGTCGAGCGCGCTTCGCAGCGGCCGCCCGAGGTAACGCTCGGTGATCGCGAGCGCCATGGCGACCCGGCGGCGCAGCGCCGCGGGGCCCTCGATGCGCGTCCTGCGGCCCCGGTACCAGCGATCGAAGTAACGCCGGTCGTACGACTTGGCTCCCCGCGCCACGCGACTACTGTCCCCTCTCGGAAGTTCGTGGCGTATCGCTGAGACGGGACATTAGCGATCCAGCAGCGCGAGAGTGAGGAACGGCAGGTAGGTGATGAGCAGCACGCCGACCACGCGCAGCGCCAGCCAGGGCAGCACCGCCCGGGTGATCTCGAGCATCGGGCGCTCGAAGCGGTAGGAGGCGAGGAAGAGGTTCACCCCCACCGGCGGCGTGAGGAACCCGAGCTCCAGGTTGGCGATGAAGATGATGCCGAGGTGCACCGGATCGACTCCGAAGGCGAGGCCGAGCGGAGCGATCAGCGGCACCACCACGGCGATCGCCGAGAAGATGTCCATCAGGCAGCCGACCAGGATGAGCAGCAGGTTGAGCGCCAGCAGGAAGAGCCAGCGCGATCCGAGCTCGCTCTGCGCCCAGGCCAGCAGGCGCATCGGGATCTGCGCGTCCACCAGGTAGCTGGTCAGCCCCAGCGCGGCGCCCAGGATGAGCAGCACGCCGCCGACCAGCAACGTGCACTCGAGGAAGACGTGCGCGAGCCGCCGCCAGGCGATGTCGCGATGCACCAGGAGGCCGACCGCCAGGGCGAAGAACACGCTCCCCGCCGCGGCCTCGACCGCCGTGGCGCGCCCCGAGAGCATCAGCCAGACGACCAGCACCGGCAGCGCGATCTCCCACTTCGCCTTCCACGCCGCGCCCGCCATCCGGCGGAGCGAGAAGCGCTCGACCGAGCGCTGCTGGGAGCGCCCTTCGAGGTAGCCCATCACCGCGGTAGCGCCGACCAGCAGGACGCCGGGCAGGATGCCGGCGACGAAGAGGTCGGGGATGGGCACGTTCGCCACGATGCCGTAGAAGATGAGCGGCACGGCCGGCGGGAAGAGCAGACCAAGCGACCCCGACGAAGTGAGCAGGCCGAGCGAGAAGCGGTCGCGGTAGCCCTCCGTGCGCAGCGCCTGGAAGAGCAGCATCCCGACCGCGAGAATCGTCACGCCCGAGCCCCCGGTCAGGGTGGTGAAGAAAGCGCAGAGCACCGCCGTCACCACTGCCGTGCCGCCCGGGAACCAGCCCACCGCTGCGCGGAAGAGGTCCAGCAGGCGCTCGGCCGCGCGGCCTTCGGCGAGCAGGAAACCGGTCAGCGTGAAGAGCGGGATGGACGGCAGGGTCGGGTGCACCGCCAGGCGGTAGCTCTCGATCGGCACGGCGGCGATCGGCACGCCGTCGGTGAGGAAGAGCCAGACCGCGGCGCCGCCCAGCAGCGCGAAGAGCGGCGCTCCGGCGAGCGCTCCGCAGAGCACCACGGCGAGCCCGAGGAGCTTCGGCGCGCCCTCCAGCCAACCGGGCACCTGCCCCAGGACCAGTCCGGCAGCCAGGCCCAGCGCGGCGAGCGAGCGGCCGGTCCACCCGCCGGGGGCGCGCCCGACGAGGCGCAGCGCGATCGCCGCGAAGCCCAAGGGCAGCACGAGTTGGGCCACCCAGACCGGAACTCCGAGCGCGACCTTCTCCGAGCCCTCGCGTTCGAGCAGCGCCATGGCGAGCGATGCCCTGGCGAGCAGGGTGGAGACGGCGGCACCGACCGCCGCGGCGAAGATCGCCGCGCCCCGCCGCCAGCGACCCTCGGGGAAATAAGACTCCGAGGCGATGGCGAGCAGCTTGCCTTCGCGCGCCGCCAGGGTCGCGCCGATGAAGCCGATCCAGAGCGTGAGGTGCTGCGCCAGCGGTGCCGCCCCGCGCAGTCCAGCGGTGCCGAGCTGGCGCAAGAGCAGCTCGATCCCCAGGACGACGACCAGCGCCGCCAGCGGCAGCAGGCCGAGCAGGTTCTCGAGGCGCCGACGGAGGCTCAGCGCTGGGTTCCCCCCGCCGAGCGGAACTCGGCGATCGCCGCTTCCGCCGCCTGCAGGATGTCCGGCGGAACGGAGGTCTCGCGGGCGGTGCGGGCGAAGCGCTCCGCCTCCGCCCGCCAGGGCTTGCTCTCCTCCGCCGAGATCTCGATCAGGTTGAGGCCTCTCTGTCGCATCTGTTCGATCGCCTCCCGGTCCTGCGTCGGCACGTCCCGCTCGAGATCCCGCTCGACCGACGCCGCCACCGCCTGCAGCTTGACGCGGTCGGCCTCGGCGATCTTCTCCCAGGACGACGCCGTCACGATCACGCCCCCGGTGAGCGGCGCCAGGCCGAGGCCCAGCATGTTCGGAGCCTGCCGATACCACTGCAGCGAGAGCGCCGCGATCGGAGTGGTCGGCACGACGTCGATCATCTTGGTCTGCAGTCCGAGCAGCACGTCGGTGGCGGCGAGCGGCACCGGGTCGTAGCCGCCGCGACGCCACTGCTGCACGATCGCGTCGTCGCCCGCCCAGACGAAGAGCTTCTGGCGCTTGAGGTCGTCCAGCGTGCGGATCGGCGCGCGCGAGAAGAGATGGATCCAGCCGCCGTGCCCCCAATGCAACAGCACGAAGCCCTTGGCGGCCAAACGCTGCTCGAGCACCGGCCGCATCTTGGCGAGCACGAAATGGAGCTCGTCGAAGGACGAGAAGAGCATCGGAATCTGGAAGACGTTGAACGCCGGATCGATCGCCGCGAGCCCGGCGACGGTGATCGCCGCGCCCTGGAACTGGCCGACCCGGGTCTTGCGCAGCACGTCCGACTCGTCGCCCGCGACGCCGCCGGCGTAGACCCGCAGCTGGACCCGGCCGCCGGTCTCCTTCGCCCAGCGATCGCCCATCGAGCGCATCGCCGCGTCCCAGACCGAGCCCTGAGGAGCGAGCGTCGCCAGCTTGAGGGTCTGGGCGGAAGCTGTCGTTGCGGCGAGGACGGCGAGCGCCGACACCCAGATCGTGCGAACCCCTCGCGACAACCGGCTGCTAGTTGGGATCATCGTGGGATCTCTCCTCGGGAGTCTCCGCTGCCTCGTCCTCGACGAAGAAGAAGTCGTCGATGCGTTGCTCCAGGATCGTCGCCCAGCGCTGGGCGATACGGTTCGCGAGGCGGTCCTCCGCCGACGCCTCGGGATCGACCGCCAGCGCCTTGGCGAGATTCTCGCGAAACTCGCCGCGCGCCTGCCGCGGCACGGTGGACAGCCGCGCCCACGTGACGTAGGGCCCCGCGCGCCGGCCGGCGGAGAGCTCGACCGCCCGCGCGAAATGCTGCCCGGCGCGCACGAAGTTGCCGCCCATCGCGGGAGGGAGCGAATCGAAACCGATCATCACCTCGTGGAGCGAACCGCGGTCCCAGCTCTCGTCGAGCACCAGCGCCCGTTCGAAGATCGAGCGCACGAGCGGCAGGTCGGCCACCAGCTCGGGCCGGTCCAGCCCGAGCCCGATCGCCGAGCCCCAGGCGGCGCCGGTCCAGAAGAGCAGCTCGACGCCGTCGCGGGAGATCCGCGCCA
>CAZPZW010000178.1:4761-5844 GCA_964591165.1 uncultured Thermoanaerobaculia bacterium
CGCGGCGACTCGGCGAGCAGACCCTCCATCGTCTTGAGGGCGAAGGGGAGCGCGTCGCGGATCAGCTCGGGATCGTCCTCGCTGCTCCAGCTCGCGCCGCCGCTCGCCAGGTAGTCCGCCACCTTGCGCACGGCGACCGTCCGCAGCGAGCATCCGGAGACGGCGACCGAGGCGCAGAGCGCCAGAGCGAGTCCCGAGCGGTTCATCCGGGCACCATTCTAGGCGGCAACCGTGGAATACTCGAAGGGAGATTGAACCCAGCCATCGACCGACCGACCGCTCGTCCGACGGCCGACCCTCCGGGCCTCCCCGCGGTGGGCGCCCCGGAGTCTCGACCGTGAGGGGCGACGGTCGAGCGGGCGACGACGGCTACTCGTCCGTCGAGACGGTCGAGATCTGGCCGGTCGTCTCGCTCCTCTGCTTCGCCGCGTCGCTCGGCGCCCGGCTCCTCTCCCGGCTCGTCCCCCGGGAGTATCGCCCTTATCCGTGGGGCGTCGTGCTGCCGGTCGGCATCGCCGCCTCGCTGGCCCTGCTCGGGATCCTCTTCGCCCTGGTCGGCCTCGCCCGTCAGCGCGGCCGCGGGCTCGCGCGGGTCGCCCTGCTGGTCAACGCGATCGTCCTGCTGCTGACCGCTCTCGCCGCTCTGGCGATGCTCTACATCCTCCGCCGCTGAGCGCGCCACAAAACGAAAAGAGAGGGGCGTCGCCGCCCCTCTCTCTCGACTGCCGGCTGCCGTGACGATCAGAAGTCGTAGCGGATGCCGAACTGGATGGTGCGCGGCGTGCCGACGCCGGTTTCCTTGCCGAAGTTGGAGTTGGAGGGGGTCGACAGGTTGGGGTTGCCCCAGCTCATGTTGACGCCGGGGACGAAGCGGTTCGCCTCGTCCGTGCAGTTGAAGCACTCGGCGAAGATCGACAGCTCGCCGGGCCCCAGCTCGAAGGGCTTTGCGATGCGCAGGTCGAGCGCCATGAAATCGGGCTGCCGCTCGCCGTTGCGCTCGACGTGCACCCCGTTGATGGTCGGGCGGTCGACGTTGTTGGTGTCCTGGTTGACGTCCGAGCCGGCGGTGATGGTCCACGGCGA
>CAZPZW010000179.1:0-5684 GCA_964591165.1 uncultured Thermoanaerobaculia bacterium
GCCCGATTCGGGAACCGCGATCGACGTGCCGCGCGTGTCGACCGCGATTCCTCGCCTCCTGACGCCGTCGGTTTTCCCTGCGCCTGCAGCGCGGTGATCACGCCGGTGTCGGCCAGTTCTCGCCTAGGGGACCTCTGTACAGCTCCGTTCGTTCACGCGAAGTGTCGCCGAGCGTTTCGGCCGCAGACCGCAGCCGGCGCCGGAGCGTCGAGGCGGCGGGTGAGCTCCGCGCGCCAACGACGGCCCGGCCGGGTCAGTTCCCCTGGACCGACGACCAGGCGTCGAAGTCGGCCCACTCGAAGCCGTCCGCGAAGAGATACGGGTCGATCCGATGGACGCCCGCCGCGCCCAGGATCGCGAGCGTCGTCGCCGGGCCTCCTCCGGGCTCCGGGCGGTCTACCGTGACCGAAGCGAGCGGGCGCGAGACCGTCACCGGGATCCGGATCGCGTGCAGGTAGACCCAGAGGTTCCACGAGATCCAGAACGACCCGGTCGATCCCTGCGGGTGGAGCGGTCCGCCGAGAATGTAGACCCCGGGGCTGAACGGTCCCGCGTTCAGCCAATCCGGGAGCTCGGCGGGAAGGACGGCGGGCGGTCTGCTGACATAGGTCAGCTCGACGTTGAACGCGGTCGGACCGCCACCGGAGGAGCCGAACAGATGGACCTCGTCGTAGGCGCCGTCGGGCACGTCGATCGTGAAGGAGTCGGCCGCGGCCTCGGAGCGGCGGGAGTTGTCGCCGCTGTCGCCGTTCGAGTACACGAGGTCGACCTCGGGATGAGCGGCAGTCGCAGGGAAGACGCCGTCGTCGGGGAGGCCGAAGCCGGCGTTCTCGCAGGTGATCTGGGTCTGGGTGGCGAGGTGCTTCTGCGGCTCGATCGCGTCGTACTCCCAGTCGTATTCGGGGAGGTTGCAGATCCCCGACGCCACGTTGGCCACTACGTCGGCGTTGAAGTGTGCGGTCAGGTCGAAGTCGGTCGCCTCCTCGGCGAGGACTCCGACCGCGCCGAAGACGGTGAGGACCCCCTGGTCGTTGTCGGTGCGAGCCAGGGTCACCGAGACCAGGCGCCGAGAGGAATCGACCACGAAACGCCGCCCGAAGATGCCGGGATTGTCGACGTCCTCGCAGATGAACGTACCGGCGCCTCCCCGCTGGGCTGCCGCTACTTCTCCGTCGGCTCGGCCGGGGCCGGCGCTCTCTTGCCACGCAACACGGCGGTCGCGAATTGCTCGGCGCCGAACCATCTCGCCGCCGTCGCCCGGAGCTCGGCAAGCGTCGTCGCGCGTGCGATCTCCAGTCGCTGCGTGACTGCATCGAGGCCAAGGCCGTAGATCGCAGCGCGACCGAGCTCGTCGCGGAGCGCGCCGTTGGTCTGCAGATCGATCCGCGTGGCGCCGGCGAAGGCCGACTTGGCGATCGCGAGCTCCTCGTCCCCGAAGCCGTCGACGGCGAGCCGGCGCAGCTCGGAGAGCAGCGCCTCGCGCGCTTCGTCCTCCTTCGACGCCTCGGTGGCGAGGTACGCCAGCGTCATGCCGCCCTCGCGCCGCGGCAGGTAGCGCGCGAAGACCGTGTAGGCGAGCGAGCGGCGGCCGCGGAGCTCGGCGAAGAGCGTTCCGGCGAGGCCCGAGGTGACGTTCTGCAGCAGCTCGAGACGCGCCGCCTCGGCATCGGATGGCGCCGGGCCGGGAAACACCATCGCGATCGCCGACTGCTTGCGGTCACGGTACTCGAAGGTCTCGGTGCGGGTGGGCGGATCGACCGGTGGCCGCACGGCGGGGCGCGCGGTGCCGCGCTTCGGGAGCGACCCGAAGGCCGACTCGGCGAGACGCCCGGCGGCGTCGGCGGCGACGTCACCGACGATGACGAGGGTCGCGTCTTCGGCGGCGAGGTGGTCGCGCCACCAGCCCGACACCGCCGTGGCATCGAGCCGCGAGACGGAATCTTCCGTTCCGAGCGCCGGCAGGCCGTACGGATGAGTCGGCCAGAAGTCGGCCACGGCGATCGCGACCGGGCGCTGCACCGAGGAGTCGAAATTGCGCCGGATCCCGGCGATCTGGAGCGCCCGCTCCTCCACGACGCCCTCCGCGGGGAAGTCCGGATGCAGGACGACGTCGGCGAGGAGCTCCATCGCCGGTTCGAGGTTCGCCGCCTCGACGTCGAGCTCGAGGCCGAAGAAGTCGGAGCTCACGGCGGGGGCGAGGGCGGTGCCGAGATACTCGAAGGAGCGGTCGAGCTCTTCGCCGTCGCGACCGCCGGCACCCTTGCGCAGTGCCGAAGCGGTGAGCTGGGTGATGCCGGCGTTGGCCGAGCTCTCGTCGCTGCGGCCACCGGCGAAGTAGACCCCGAGCGCCACCGACGGCGCGCCAGGACGCTCCTGCACGACGAGCCGCACGCCGTTTCCGAGCCTCGATTCGGAGGCGGGGCGCGCCACGCGGGCCGCGGCGACCGGCTTCGGTGCCGGCGGTTCGGCCATCGCGGTCTCCGCCGCCGGCGCGGTCGCGGAGGCGGCACTCACGGCGGCGAGCGCGGCGGCCCGGTCCCGTGCCGGCGTGCCGTTCGCGGCATAGTGGTAGAGAGTCAGATTCTCGACGGTGAGGAAGCGGCGAGCGGCATCGCGCACCTGCTCCGGAGTGATCCGGGCGTAGGCGGCCAGGCGGTCGCCCAGCGAGCGGTAACCGTCTCGCGCCTCGGCGGCGGCGAGCGCCTGGACCTGGCCGATGGCGTCCTGGAGGCCGAGAATCGTCTGGGAGCGCAAAGTGTTGCGCGCCAGCGCGAGCTCGTAGGCGGTCGGGACGTGCGCTTTCAGACGCTCGATCTCGGCGAAGACGCGCCGGTCGACTTCGGCGCGCTTGGCTTCGTCGAACGAGGTCTGGACGTAGAAGACGCCGACGTCGTCGAACTGGTAGTGGCCGGCTTCCGCCGTGCCCGCGGCGTCGGGGCCGATGACGTGGCGGAAGAGACGCGAGGAGCGCCCGACCCCGAGAATCTGCGCCGCGAGGTCGAGCGCGAGCTCGGCGTCGCCGCCGAAGCCCTGGGTGTGCCAGCCGTAGACCGATTGCCCCTGCTTGAGATCCCCGGTCGAGCTGCCGTAGCGGAACTCGAGCTGCTTCGGCTCCTTCGGCCCGCGGTCTTTCTTGAAGCCCGCTGTGCCGAGCTTTCCGTAGGTCGCTTCGACCGCCGACTTCACCTCGGCCGCCTTCACGTCGCCGGCGACCGCCACGATCATGTTCTGAGGTCGGTAGAGGGTGCGGAAGAAGGCGAGGAGGTCCTCGCGGTCGATGTTGCGCAGCACGTCGTTCGAGCCGATCCGCCAGCGCTTCATGCGGTGGGCGGTGAACTGAGTGGCGAACATGCGTTCGATCGCCACCGCGGGGGCGTTGTCGAGCTTGCGGTTCGACTCCTCGATGACGACCTCGGACTCGCGGTCGAGCTCGCCAGCGTCGAAGAGCGGGTTGGCGATGGCGTCGGCCATGATCTCGAGGGCGCGACCGAAGCCCTCGGTCGGCACCACGAAGTAGTAGTTGGTCGAGTCGTAGATCGTTCCCGCGTTGTTGTCGCCACCGACCGCCGCGAGCTCCCGGCTGATCTCCTCGGCGCCGGGAAACTGCTTCGAGCCCTTGAAGAACATGTGCTCGAAAAGGTGCGCCATGCCGGCGACCTCGTCCGGCTCGTTGAAGTAGCCCGCCTTCACCCAGGTGTCGATCGCCACGACGCCGGTGCCCGGCTGCTCGCGGACGAGCAAGGTCAGGCCGTTCGGCAACGTGGACTTCGTCACGCTCGAGAGAAAGGCGTCGAGCGGGCCGGGCGTGGCCGCTCCGGTGCCGGGAAGGAGCAGAAGGGTGAGCAGGGCGAGGGTGGCGGACGACGGGACGGCGGGTTTCTGGGCCAAGACCGATCCTTTCGCGGCCGGGCGGTGCCCGGGACGTTTCAATGAGAGTACGCAAGGCGACAGTGGAGGTTCGCGGCGAGCGCTCGATCGCCCTTCGAGCCGGGCTCGACGCCGACCTGCGGCGGATGCTCTCCCGCTCAGGCGATCCGCTCTCGACGACCCGGGGGTAGCGTCGAGGAAGCCGGCGTCGAAGATCAGCCGAGAGACATCGACCGGCCGAGAGAGAGGGCGGGGCTCGGGGACCCGCCGGCCGCCCCTGCGCCGCTCCTGCAGAAGCGGCGCGAGATCCAGAGCCCGGTCGCCGAACCCGCTCGGGTCCCGGTAGAGGGAGGTCGCAGAGCTACGCCAGGCGGCGTGAGGTAACTGGTCGCCGCCGGGGCCGGCTATCCCTGCGCCTGCAACGCCGTGATCACGCCGATGTCGGCCAGGTCCTGCCAGGAGCAGCCGCGCGAGACGTCGTTGACCGGCCGGGCGAGGCCCTGCAGGACCGGGCCGATCGCCTGCGCGCCGGCCAACCGCTCGGTGATCTTGTAGGCGATGTTGCCGGCGTCGAGATCCGGGAAGACGAAGACGTTGGCGCGGCCTTCGAGCGGGCTGTCGGCGCACTTCTTGGCGGCGACCGCCGGCACGATCGCGGCGTCGAACTGTAGCTCGCCGTCGACCAGGAGCCCGGGCTCCGCCTCGCGGCAGAGACGCGCCGCCTCGCGCGCCTTGTCGACGAAGGGGTGGGTGGCGCTGCCGCGGGTGGAGAAGGAGAGGAAGGCGACCCGCGGCTCGTGGCCGAAGGCGCGGGCGGTGGCGGCGGTGGCGCGGCCGATCTCGGCGAGCGTCGCGGCGTCGGGGTCGATGTTCACCGAGCAGTCGGCGTAGAAGTAGACCTTCTCCGGCCAGGTCATGAGGAACACCGACGACACGCGCCGGAAGCCGGGCTTCATGCCGATCACCTCGAAGGCCGGAATGAACGGCTTGGTCTCGCTCTCGAGGCCGGAGACCATCCCCTCGGCCTCGCCCGAGCGCACCAGCAGGGCGCCGAAGTAGTGGCGCTCACGGGCGCGCGCCGCAGCGAGCTCCGGGGTCGCCCCCTTGGCGCGGCGCAGCTCCAGGTAGAGCTCGGCCAGGCGGGCGATTTCGGGGTCGGTTTCCGGATCGCGCAGGGTGACGCCGGCGAGCGACAGGCCGCGGGCTTGGGCGGCGGCGCGGATCGCGGCTTCCGGGCCGAGCAAGGTCGGCCGGGCGAGCCCCTCGGCGGCGAGAAGAGCGGCGGCGCGCTGGGCCCGCTCGTCGTGGCCCTCGGGATAGACGATGCGGGCGCCGCGGCCGCGGACCTGGGCGCGGGCGGCTGCGATGAGGTTCATGGCGGGGTCCTTTCCTGAACGGCGGCTCCGGGCGGAGCCACACCCTCTTATTCTACTTGCCGCGGTGCGGCAAACGCCGCTACCATGCTCCCATGAACATCCTGGTGCTCAATTGCGGCAGCTCCTCGCTCAAGTTCCAGGTCATCTCGACCGACCTCGAGGTGATCGAGCGCGACGAAGATCGCGCTCTGGCGCGCGGCGTCGTCGAGCGCATCGGCAGCGAGGCGCTGATCACGCTCCGCGCCGAAGGCAAGCCGGCGGTGCGGCGGGCCGCCCCGCTGCGCGACCACCGCGTCGCCCTCGACCACGTGCTGCGCTGGCTGGTTTCGCAGGAGGCGGCGGTGCCGGGCATCCGGTCGCTCGCCGACATCCACGCCGTCGGCCATCGCATCGTCCACGGCGGCGAGAAGCTGACCCGCTCGGTGGTCATCGACGACGCGG
>CAZPZW010000180.1:0-5675 GCA_964591165.1 uncultured Thermoanaerobaculia bacterium
CAGCCTCCGCTTCTCGCCCGACGCGCTGCGCGATCTCCTGTCGCACGACTGGCCGGGCAACGTGCGCGAGCTCGAGAACGCGATCGAGTACGCGGTCGCGATCTGCCGCGGTCAGACGATCCTGCCGGAGGACCTGCCGGCGCTCGTGCCGCTCCCGGCGCGCGACGAGGCGCCCCCGCCGGCGCCCCCCCCGGCCGCTGCGCCGGCCGCGGCGAACGGCGAGGGAACTCTCGCCGAGAGCGTCGCCGCCGCCACCCGCCGCGCCGAAGCCGAAGAGCTCCGCCGCGCCCTCGAGGCCCACCACTGGCGCCGCCACGACGCCGCCAGAGCACTCGGCATCAGCCGCACCACCCTCTGGCGCAAAATGCGCGAGCTCGGCTTCGCGGGGTAGGTACCTTCTCAGCGCTGCGGTTTCAGGCCAGCGCTTCCCGCGAGCTTCTTCCTCAATGCTGCGAGCGCCCTGGACACCGCATTCTTGACGCTGCTCGGTCGAAGGCTGAGCCGCGTCGCGATTTCGTCCTCGGGCAGCTCCTCGAGGTAACGGCAGGTGAGAACGAGTTGTTGGCGGGGGCCGAGCTCGAGGACGGCCTCGTCCACCTCCCGGGCCAGCAACTCGCCGGATGCGGTACGCGGTGAGCTCCTCGCCGCCTCGATCGACGCCAGGTCGAGCTTTCGTTCTCGGCTGAGGTCCCTTTGCCGCAGGTAGCGGAGGCACTCGTTGCGAAAGGTCCGCAGCAGATATGCGGCGGGCCAGGTCACACGCCGGCCCGGTGCGAGGAATCGCACCGCGGTCGTTTGGACGAGGTCTTCGGTGACTTGGGCATCGATCCCGAGGCCACGACTGATCCGCGCGAACCGGAACGCGAGCCGAGCGAGCAAGAGACCGAGATCCGCCGGATCTCCCCTTCCGGCCGCTTGGTCGTTCTTCCCGCCTTCGGCGGAGGTGGTCTTCAAGACACCTTGTTCGTGTACCACGCTGCGCAAGGCACGGGACTACCCTGATGGGCGGGGGAGCAGCAGGGAGTCTTGGCGCAAGGCGCTTCGATCGCCGGTTTGATGTCGACCGATTGGCGGCTCGTGGATCTCTCTACATAGGGCGGTCCTACGAGGAGGTGGGTGATGAGTCGCTCCTTCATGCTCCGGCGCCGTACCTTCCAGGCCTCACCGGTCTGCGGCGAGCACCGAGCGGGTCGTGCGCTGCCAATCTGGCTTTCGGCGGCGATGTTCATCGGCGCTGGTGCGAGCTCGCAGGATCTGGACCCCGGTCTGGTACTGGCCGGCTCATGCACCAACAATAGTGGGCCGGTCGTAACTGGCGCCAACGGCGTGGACATGCCGGACCACGTCGGCCCGGAGAACAATTGCAATCGATCGAGCCACTGCTTCCCTCCGAGGTTGAGCCTGTTCTTCGAGCCGACGAATCCGGCCTGCGATCCTTGGGCGGGGAACTGCGAGATCCGCGTCGGCGCCGACGTCTTCGTGCCGGAGAACAGCTATCGGGAGCCCACGCTGGACACCCAGCGCACCTTCTGGTTCATCGGCGCGAGCCCTCCGGGAAGCTGCCCTCCTCCGCCCACCTGCATCCCGATGGCCTACTGTGGCGAGTGGCAGTTTGGTCAGCCGATCGACAAGGACACTTTCAAGACCTACGTGAAGGTGAACTTCAGCTGCGCCACTCCGGAGGCGCTCGTGCCGCAGACCTACTCGATCTTGACCAGCGCCTGCTACCTCAACAGCTGCCAACAGTCGCAGTCGCAGGTCGTCGAGATCGAGCCAACGCCCCTCTCTCAGTCGATCTGTCGCAAGCCTCGGAAAGATGGTTGCCCCCAAGACAACGCCTGCACGCCATGCTCGGGCCCCAGGGGCGGCGTCGATGTCGGCGGGGACGGGCCTGGGTTTGGGGACTCAGGGACGGGCCCCGGGGCACGCCTTCGCTACCTCGCCAGAGGAGCTGGCTCGACCTACACACCGGGCTGGCAAGTCTGGCGCTCGACGCTCGGACGGAACTGGTCCCACGACTACGCGATGCGGGTCTTTCTCGACCCTATCGACAACTCCACCAACCACGTCTGGCTCGTGACCGAGCTGGCGAGCTTTCGTGAATACGACGACCCTGACCCTGCGGGCATCTACCAGGTCCGTTCGCCCAGCGACGACTACCGGCAGCTCGAGCTCCTGCCAGGCGGCGGTTGGAGGCTGCACGAGCTCGATGGCTCGGTGCACCTGTTCGATGCAGCCGGCCTCTGGCTCTCGACTACGGATCGCAATTCGAAGTCGAAACTCGCGTCGTACGACGGGCTCGGCCGACTCGAGGCGGTGGAGATGCCTGACGAAACAGCGGAAGCCTTCTCGTATGGGCCAGACGGGAAACTCGCTTCGATCACTGAAACGGGTGTCGGAGGTCTGGACTCGCGCGTCTGGCTCTACAGTTGGGCCGGCTCCGATCTCACTGAGGTGAATCGGCCCGACGGAACACTCCTCCGCTTCGAATACGTGGATACCCGCCACCCGGGATACATGACCCGGGCCGTTTTGGTGGCCGTCGACAGCAACCCGACCGACAATAATCTCCCTCCGGAGCGAACGCTGGCAGCGTACTCCTACGACGACCACGGCAACGTCATTCAGGCCTGGAGCGGTGCAGCGACATTCGCCGCAGCGGTCGGGAAGTTCGAGTTCTCCTACGACGACCCCGCCGATCCGACCGAAACAACCGCCACCATCACATTGCAGGAGAACCCGCTAGTCACGGACACCGTCATCTACACGGTCGAGCGCGACGTGGCCAGCGAGAAACAACGTGTGACGGAAATCAGCGGGGGGTGTCCCGTCTGCGGTTCAGGTCCCAACAGCCAGTTCTACTTCGACGATCCCGCTCACTACTTCTTGCCGACTCGCGTCGTCGACGGCGAGGGCACGACGACGGAGTTTCTGTACGACGATCACGGGCGGACGTTGGCGAATACCGAGGCGCTCGGCCTCCCCGGCTTCGAGCGGACGACGGAGTGGGCGTACGATCCGATCTACCCGGCATTCCCGAGCGAGGAGACGCGCGATTCGGTGGTCGCCGGCTGTGGCCAGCTACGCACCGTCGCGCGCAGCTACGACGCCGGCACCGGGAACCTCGACTCCGAGACCCACTCCGGCTGCGAGCTGGTCGACGGATCGCTGTCGACCTTCACCTTGACCACCGGCTACGACTACACGGGAACGACGGCGGGCGGGCCGACGGCCATCGACGGACCGCTGCCGGGCACCGACGACCGCGAGACCTTCACTTACGATCCAACCCGCGGAGATCAGATCCTCCTCAGCAGGACCCACCCCCTGCTCGGCACGACGAGCTATCTCTACGACGGTTTCAACCGGCGAGTCGGCGTCAAGGACGTCAACGAGGTTCTGCTGGAGACCCAGTACGACACCATGGACCGCGTCACGGCGCTGATTCACCGCAGCTCCGACACCGCCGTGCCCGGAGATCCTGTAGTCGCCGGGGACCTGCAGACGAGGTACTTCTACAGTGCTTTTGGCGATCTCACGTGCACCGTGCTGCCGCAGGGCAATGCAGTCCAGCAGGTCATCGACACGACCAACGGCAGGGTGACCCAGGTGATTCGCGGTCAAGCGGTCGCCACGCCAAGCGGCACGAGCTGTCTCAACACGAACTTCCGCCGCGAGCGATTGGTTTACACCTACGACAGCTTCGGCCACCGTACTCTGGAGACCGCTGCCTGGGACGCCGGTGGCGGTGGCGACGTCTGGACGGACGAGCGGACGACGCGCTATGACTACAGCAGCCGCTGCCATCTGGACAAGGTGGTGCAGGCGCCTGGGCGAGCGGAGGAGTCGACGACCGAATACGCCTATGACTGCAACGGACACGTCCAGCGAATCTGGGACGGCAACCACCCCTCGGCGGGCCAGACGGCTCCGGCAAGCACACGCTACGCCTACGACGCGCTCGATCGGCTGGTGGAGACACGGCAACCCTGGGGGCCCACCGCCGGCGCCTGCAACGAGACCGAGCCGGGCGATCCGGACTGCTTGATCGTGAGCTACGCCTATGACTCACAGGATCACCTGGTCGAGGTCTTGGACGGCGAGCGGGGAGAAACGACCTATGAATACTCGGACCGCGACCTGCTGACGAGCCAACTCTCGGAAGCCTCGGGCGAGACGAAGTACGAGTACAACGAGCGCGGACAGCTGGAGAAGGAGACTGATTCGCGGGGCGCTGTCGCCCAGCGAGCGGTCGACGGTGCGGACCGTGTCGAGCTCATCGACTACACCGACGACTCCCTCGACGTCGACTACATCTACGGGGCCGTGGCCGACCCCGTGACCTACACCCGCGGGCGGTTGAAAGAGCTGATCCGCGATCCCGCGGGCGTCGCGCCCCACGTGCTGGCTTTCACCTACGATCGCTTCGGCAGGACGCTTCAGGAGGGGGCGCTCGTCCACGGCGATTACGACGAGAACGGCAACGCCCGGCTGCTGACCTATCCTGGGGGCCTCACCGCCACCACGACTTTCGACCTGCTGGACCGGCCGGCGACGCTCGCAGCAAACCCCGGCTCGGGCTCGGTCAATCTGGTGAGCGCCGCTAGCTACAAGGCGATTGGGCCCTTGGCCAGCCTGACCCTGGCGACGACGCCCGCGCGCACGGAAGCCCGCGGCTTCGACTTCCGCTACCAGCCGCTCAGCATCGATGTGTCGGGAGTGCCGTTCCACTGGGACACCACGACCGACGATGTCGGCAACATCACCGCGATCTCGCAGACCCAGCCCACCGCCGAGAACCGGAGTTACGGCTACCAGGACTTCCAGTACTTCTTGACCTCGGGGAGTGGTCCATGGCCCGGTCCGCTTGCCTGGGAGTACGATCGGATCGGCAATCGCACCAGCGAGACGCGGAGCGGGATCGTGGACACCTATTCCTACACCCCCAACGCCGGCCTGCCGCCGGGGCACACCGCCGTGCTGGATGCGGTCGCCCTGGCGGGCGGCTCCGGAGGAACCCGCGACTACACCTTCGGCCCGGCGGGACACCTGGAGCTCTTGGACGCCGGCGCCAATGTCCTCGACTTCGGCAACGACCTGGCCGGCCAGCTCGCGGGCGTCACGAGAACCGCCGAGCACTCGGCGACCTTCCTCTACGACGGGCGGGGCTTCCTGCGCGAGATCGTGACCCTCGAGCCGGGGAGCGGGGGTGGGGAAGGCGAGCTCCCCTTCCTCGACGGCTTCGAGACGGGGGATCCCTGTGAGTGGTCGACGGTGGTGGGCTATCCCGGCCCGGCCTGTCCGATTCCGCCGGTCGAGACGCGGACCCGGGTCGTCTACGACTCGCAAGGAAGACTCCGTGCCCTGCTCCCCGAGAGCGGGGACCCGAGCTACGTCTTGACCTTCGGCGAGCGTCCGGTCGCGACTTACACCGGGGGCCCGATGGCGAGCTTCACCTGGCTGACCACCGACCATCTGGGCACACCCATCCTGGCGCTCAACAGCGCCGGGAGCGCCCTCTGGCGCGGCGGCTTCGAGCCCTTCGGGCGAGACTTCACCAACCCCACCGCGGGAGCCTCGGGCGTCTTCCTGCGCTTCCCCGGCCAGTGGACGAACGGCGCCTGGACCGACGCCACCCTCGGCACCGACCTCTACTACAACCTGCACCGCTGGTA